>JAULVA010000037.1:0-6753 GCA_032111275.1 Bdellovibrionota bacterium | reverse complement strand
TAAATCAAATATTTTTACTTTACCTCCTCTTTCGCCTCCTCGATCCGCACCTGAGCTGCCACCGTATGGTGCCCATGCTGGAGTGCCCAGGAATACGCGAGGATTCCCGCACCGGTCTCCCCTACCTGCGCGCCATCGACGAGCCAGCGGATGGCGGTGATGGGACGAGTTGCCTCTACCTCAAAGGGAAGCGCCTCCAGGTGGTCGGGAATTCGAGGGTCCCGCGCTACATGAAGACCAGGGGTCGGCATGATTATCCGCACTGATTGAGTGTGTTCACGCGCCTCTTCAGTGGCCGATCCGTGGTCATGCGAGAGGGAACACTCTTGCCGCGGCTCACTCCCCGAAACAAACAACTCATCCATCTGAGGACACCCGCCCCTCGCCAGATCTCCCGATATCGGACACACCGTTCGGTGAAGGAGCATCGAACTTTGGTACAACGGCTGCGCGTCTCGCCTCCGTCCCAGCTCGGCGAAGATGCTCCGCAGCACCAGCGCTGGCCCCCGAGCGCCACTTATCTCAAGCATCGAGGTGCGGTTGAGGTTCCCCATCCATACACCCACGGTGTAGTGCGCGTTGTATCCGATCGCCCATGCGTCACGATAATCGGAGGAGGTGCCGGTCTTGACCGCGCTCTGGATCGGAAAGCGCATGAGCCCATCCCCTCCAAATTCGTTTCGCCGCGCGTGCGGGTCCGAGAGGATACTTCCGATGAGGCTACTTACCTCGGGAGATACGAGACGGTGCGGGCGCATGGTCATCCGTGATTCGGTACCACCCTGCATCACTCGAAGGGGACGCCACACTCCACGGTGAGCGAGCGCTGCGTAGGCTTGTACTATTTCAAAGAGGGACACCTCCCCATTTCCAAGCGCCAATCCCTCGCCGTAAAAATCGACAGGTTTTGTGAGCGAGGTGAACCCGGCGGTATGCAGGAGATCGAGAAACTCATAGGTTCCCGTAAACCGTACCGTGCGAACAGCCGGGGTGTTCAGCGAATTACCCAACGCCTCTCTAAGGGATACCGGCCCGTAGTACATCCGACTGTAGTTCCGGAAGGCGTGAACCCCCGCCCCAACGGCCTGAACCAGCGGGGTGTCGTCGATTCGCGTGGCGGCGCTCCATCCGCGACTGAGCGCAAGCGCATAGAGAAAGGGCTTTAACGTCGAACCCGGTTGACGCGGCGTTACGACTGCATCTATCTGACTCCCCTCCTCCGTCCCAAATTCACCCGCGTTCGCCCATACGAGTATCTCCGCACTCTCGTTATCAACAACCACCACAGCGCCGTCAGTTACGTGATGAGAACTGAGATCTCTCACCCGCTCCTCAAGGATATCCTGCACTCGGGATTGTAAGGTCGCGTCGATCGTTGAGACGATCCGGTTGCCGGAGATGCCGTCCCGCGCGTGCCCTTGCGCGTACCGAACGAAGTGATCGGCGCGTACCGGCGATTCACCACGGCGCAACTGTGGCGTGTCCCCCGACATAGATTCGATTTCGATTCGAGACAAAACACCGACGTGAAGGAGGCGCGCACTCAGGTCACGTACTCCACGATCAACGCCGTGCGGATGCTTATAGAGATCAAGCCGCTCTGGAGAGCGAACCATAACGGCGAGAGCAAGGACCTCCTGTGGGGTAAGGGTCTCAAGATCTCGGTCCCAGTAGTAGCGGGCGGCCTGCGTCACTCCTCGGCGCTTCGCCGCGAACGGCACCTGATTAAGATAAAATTCAAGGATCTCGCCCTTACTGAATCGCGCTTCGAGCCTCTGTGCCTCTACGCCCTCAATCAATCTCGACCAGAGGGAGCGCGTGCGAGGATGCAGCATCCTGACAACCTGCTCGGTTATCGTACTCGCGCCGCGCACCACCCTTCCCGCCTTGATATTCTGGTACACCGCGTGGGCGCGGGCATACCAGTCTACGCCGTGGTGTTCGTAAAACCGCCGATCCTCTGCTTCGATGAATGCGCGTCGCACAAGCTCCGGCATCGCGTGAAGAGGTCGTTGGTCGCCAAGATTCCACCGCCCGGCGAAGGTGTACGCGAGGGGACGTCCGGCTCTATCCACAACGTTATATTTTGTTTCCCCCGTCGCGTCAGGAAGGAGGCGGCGCGGAAACGGTTCCACGGAATACTCGATAGCTCCCCACAGGGCACCGACGCCCAGAGCGACCGCTATCGCAACCGCTCGCCACCCTCGTCCCCGAATCCTCATTACTGAAGCGCCTCAACACGCAACGTATCCGGGGCGGAATCCCCGAACACATCCGGATCGTACATTTCCTCAGCGTGCGCAGGGAGGATAACGAAGGTACCCGGCGCTATCGCTTGGCTCACGTACGAGAGGTGGTAATTTCCAGCGGAAAGATACTCGGCATAGAACCGAGCCGCGGAGTCGCGCAGCTCCTGGTGATAGAAGCTCCAGAAGGTCGCTCCGTAATCGATCCATTCCCGGTGGTCAAACCACAGTGAACCTTGAGCGCCCAGGAACTCACCCTTTGCCTCATCAACCGACGAAGTTGTAGCAAGCTCCCGATTAACCGCCTCGAGCCCTCCCGGTATCGGGTCGTTTACAACCACGAAGTTTCGTGGCGCGGCGAGTCGAAGGAAGAGGTCAACTTTCACAAGCTCTCCCTGTTTGAGCGCCACCGGATCCTTAAGGATACTCCAGGTACCACCTCGAAGGACGCTATACTCACGGGCGAGCTCCATGCCGCTATTGGTCGGGGTAGTCTTAAGCTCCTTCGGCGCGTAGCTCAGGCGTCCCGTATAGTAGAACCTCCCTTTGCCGTGAGGAGCCAGGATGAGCTCCTCCCTCTTTCCAGCATCGGTTGCCGTCAGTGTCCGGCTCACCTCAACCGGTTCACTCGCAGCGCTTGTCATCGCTACGGTCGCAAGCTTCTCACCCCCAACTCGCACGTCGAGATTAAGGCTCGGCACGGTGTTCTCAAAACGGCGGCTGTACTCCGCCAACGCCTGCACGCAGAAGAGATTATCTTGGGTATTCTCCCACCGATCTTCTCGAGCGCGCTCAAGGGTGATCGACCGCACCATCTTAGGCACGATCCCCTCAAGCCGCTTCGTTGAAGCGCCCTCTCCTTTTCCGACGCTCAAGAATGAGGAGAGCACCGCGCATTGAGAGCGCATATTCGAATCGAGTATGCGTTGCGAAAGCGCCTCAACCGGTTCAGTTAGGGTAAAGGTCGCCGCGCTCTCATTCCCAAAGGAGAGGATCTGCCTCACGACATCGTCAATCAGAGCGCTGTCAGCTTTCAGACTTACTGCCGCATCAAGAAAGTTCGCCTTTCCGAAAAGATTCATCTCGCGCACCACCCCTCGGTAGCGCGTCAGGTCAGCGACGGTGGCCTTACCACGTCGCGCTAACGCCGCGAGCGCAACGGCCCGAACGCTCGACCTCATGCCCGGGGAGAAGAAGGTCGGGAACTCCTCTTTTCGCAGGAGCTTACTCAGGTACTCCTGAAGCTTCGCCTCTTCGCTCTCCGGTACTATGAAGCCACTATCGCGGAGCCAGGTGAGCGCAAGCGCGGTGTATGCACTCAGGTACGGGCTCACGTACTCGTCCTGCGCCTTATAGAAGCTCACGCCACCGTTCGGAGCCTGATAGGACGAGAGAGATGAAAGGGTGTCACGCACTACGTCCTGCGCTCCCTTCCAGGTGAAATTCTTCGGGAGATACGTCGCAAGGGTAACGGAGTGCGCCGCCATCACCGCCTTGGAGATCCTTTGCTCCCAGCAGGTGTAGGGATACTCGCGCATATAGGAGAACGCTCCTTCGAGCGCGCCAACGATCGAGGAGGAGAGGACCACTCCTACGGAACCAACGTTGGGAGCCAGATCAGCGGGGAACGCGAGCTGCTCCCGAACCTCCTTGCCATCAGAGGAACCGAAGGTAGCGGCGGTCTGGAGCGTCGCTCGCTCAAGCACAGGAACCGAAGCGATCACACCATCCCCATCACGCTCGTCGGAGGCGCGAACCACAAAGCGCCCCTCACCGCTGCGAAGCGCCGTCGCTGTGATAACGATCGGATAGCGCTTAAAGGGCTCTGCGACGAGCTTCATCGGAGAGAAGGTTCCCTGAACCGCATCTCCCTCCGCACGCGCTTCAACCGACAAGGTACGGGGTGAATCGGTGCGGTTCATCACGATGAAGGTCGCCGCGAAGGTATCACCCACTCGAACCTGATTAGGTAGCGCGGAACGAACCTCTGTCTGCTTGTTCACCGTGAAGCTTCCAGTTCCAAGCCCCATCTGATCATCTTTGGTGACCGCCATCACGAGAACCTTCCAGCCGGTTAGGTTATCGGGAGCATCAAAGGTAATAGAGGCCCTTCCACTTGCGTCGGGATGTATCGATGGATTCCAGTAGCTCACATACTTCTTAATAGAGCGCATATCGAGCTGGGAGCCACCATCACCTCCAGCGCTCGCGCCCTTCTTTTCGAACTTCTGACGACCGATGAGCATCTTGATGATGTTGTAGTTCTGAACATCCAACTCTTCGAGTGCATAGAAGCCCTGGTACGGGTCAAAGTATCCACGTCCCTGACGAATGAGATCGAACACCGCTTCATCAAGCACCGTAACCGCGTACTCCATCGGCGCTGGACCACCACTTGGAGTTTGTCCTACAATATCCACGGTCACAGACTCTCGTGGGCGGTAGTTCGCCGCGCGCGGCTTCACATCGACCTGAATCTGCTTGGCCGGATCCACCACCGCTATCTGCGCATATCCCATCTTGAAGGCGGGTTTTCCAAGGTCAACCTTGCCCTCGATCGGCTTCTCCACTCGCGGCGAAACCACGGTCGCCGAGAAGAAGAACCCCGGGATCTGGTCCTTCGTGATAGGAACATCGATCACCGCGGTGCTGTCGGGGAGTACCTGGGTCCACGAACGTTGCACTCCGTACCGTTCCACCGTAAGGAGCGCTCGTGCGCCGGGATAGGGATTCTGGATTAAAAACTTCGCGCTCTCCCCTACTTTGTAGCTCTTCTTCTCCGGAACAATCTGAAGCTCGTTCGTAGAACCCGATTCCCATACAACATCACCCTTGCCGGTCGCCCATCGAGAGATGCTACTCGTGTGCTCAACACCCTTGGTATCGCGCACCGTGCCGGTGATCCGGTACTCACCCGGTAACGGGGGTGTAAACACACACGAAGAGGCCTCTGCGGTCGAGACGACCTCACACCGATGAACGGGAATCCATGAGTTCTCGTACTTGGTCACGTACGCGTTGCCGGCGCTCTTTACCCGGACGGCCTTCGTCTCTTCCCGTTCGATCGAGATCGAAAACGGGGCGCTCTGCACCCGGGCACCGTTCGCATCGATAATAATTCCCTGCGCGGTCGTCTCCTGCCCCGCCGTTAAGAGCCACCCAGCCTGAGCGACCCCCACATACCTATCACGACCAAGAAACCGAGCTTTCGAGGTGTTGGCAACTGACTTGCCTCGGTCATCGCGAACCGCGCTCTCAACCACGAGGTCGCCGAAGGGAATATCGACCTTTGGCATCGAAAATTTCGTCGTACGATCCCCGTGTGCGTTAAGCTTCTCCTCTACCTGGTACACCTCCTTCTCGGTGCCAACCTGAGACTCGAAGTAGAACCTTTCAAGCTTTGGGTCAGAGGCCTTCAGAGGCGCACCGCGGACGATCGCGGTGACTCGCGCGGCGGCATCCGAGTATGGCCCCCCCGCGTGGAGTCTCGCGTGTGTTGTAACCTGAGCCTCAGACTCAGAACGGATGACATCACCGAGGATCTCCGTCTGCACCTTGAAGGAGGCCGGGGTAAAGTCACTGATCAGAACCCGGATCGGTTCCCATCGCGATTTTGAAAAATTAGAGGTCAGTCCGAAGGTGTACCACCCAACCGCTGCATCGGCTTTGGTGGTGAAGCTTCCCGCAAACGATCCAAACTCAGATAGGGTAAGACTCGGGACCTCAAACACCACCTTGCCGGTAGGATCCATCACCTCAAGCTTGTACCCCTCTCTCGGCGCGGGAACGAAGGTCTCGTTGTTCTGGTTACGAACCCAGAGGGTAAATTGAACGGTATCGCCCGCCTTGTAGAGCCCCTGCGCGGTGGTGCCCCACGCGCGAACGTGCCCGTATCGCTTATTCATCTGCGCGTATATGTCGCCGGCGTAGACCTGAAAGTCCCATCCGATCGGAACCAACGCCAAGTCCCCATCCTTCTCTATCCGCACCATGAGTCGCGGCTTGCTCGTTTCCCACTGGTAGAGAAAAGCGAGCTCCGGATCCACGGTGTCGGTTCCTGAGAGGAGCGCGACTCCGCTCCCGTCGGTCGTACTGGTGGCGAGAACCTTCGGCGTCGCGCTGAGGTTCGTCAGGGTATCGGTGACGATAGAGACCTTCGCGTTCGCAATCGGCTCACCGTTCGCGAGGGATGTCACCCATACCGCTGAATTGAAGTGCCCGAGCTTCACGTGCACCGCGTAGGGCGTTACCTGGGAGAGGAACCACTTCGAGCCATCACTCGTGGAAGGCTGCGTCGCAAGGGTCCCCTGAACCACACCGGAGTTTCCACCCAACATGCCGCGCACATCGATCGGGAAGGGATACGCGATATCGTGCGCTGAGTACGGCGTGAGGGTCTTTGTAAGCCCTGCTCGACTACCGGCGGCAGTGAGAGTTTGATAGGCAAGCTTCAGCGCGGAGATGTTGTTCACTATCACCGGAAGTTGAGAATCGGTTTCCTTCTCTA
>JAULVA010000036.1:0-2084 GCA_032111275.1 Bdellovibrionota bacterium | reverse complement strand
GCCCTCGCTAACTGCGCCCGACTTTGCCTCGATAAGTCCTGGAATCAAGCGGTTCGTGTGCTACGTGAATCTGAGTAACTGATAATTTTAACCGGATAAGGAGCTCACCTATGTCCCCCAAAAACAGTTCGTCCCGACAACGACTCCCCGTGACCGTCCTCTCGGGATTCCTAGGCGCCGGAAAAACGACGCTGCTTAACCACGTTCTTACCAATCGGGATGGCTTGAAGGTCGCGGTGATCGTCAATGACATGAGCGAGGTGAATATCGACGCACAGCTCGTTGAGCGCGGAGACGCGCGCCTTGATCGCGGCCAGGAGAAGCTTGTGGAGATGTCCAACGGATGTATCTGCTGCACCCTTCGAGAGGACCTCCTCGAACAGGTGGCGGAGTTGGCCGCGGAGCGGAAGTATGACTACCTCCTTATCGAATCAACGGGCATCGGGGAGCCGATGCCGGTGGCGGCGACCTTCGCTCATACCGATGAAGAGGGGCGGAGCCTCTCTCACGTCGCCCGACTTGATACGATGGTGACGGTTGTCGACGCCGCGAGCTTCTTCTCGCATATGGAGTCATCTGACGACCTCAGAACTATCGGCATGGCGGTGGATGATACGGACGACAGAACTATCGTCGATCTCCTCATCGATCAAGTTGAGTTCGCGAACGTCATCGTGCTGAATAAAACCGACATCGTATCGCCACAACAGCTCTCTATCGTTGAGGCGATGATTCAAAAGCTAAATCCTGAGGCTCGACTCATCCACGCTCAGTTCGGCGCGCTCGATCCTCATGACGTGCTCAACACCAAGCTCTTCGACTACGAAAAAGCCGCTCAAAGCCCTGGCTGGGTCAAAGAGCTCGCGGGTGAACACACCCCTGAAACGGAGGAGTACGGTATCTCAAGCTTCGTGTACCGACGCGATCGACCGTTCCATCCTGAGCGGTTCTCTGAGTGCATTCAATCAGAGTGGCCCGGTGTAGTTCGCTCAAAGGGCTTCTTCTGGCTGGCGTCACGTTCACGGCTTGCCGGTTCGTGGTCTCAGGCTGGAGGCTCATGTCGCTCTGAGCCCGCCGGCTTTTGGGCCGCTCGGGACGAAAACGGCGCGCTCATAAGCTCTGAGGTCGCTTCCATCCAAGGCAAGCAGGAGCTCGTGCTGATCGGTATCGACATGAACGAAGAGCGCCTCACCTCGATGCTCGACCGGTGTCTCCTCACGGACGATGAACTCGCGCTCGGTGAGGATGGCTGGAAGAGCTTCTCAGATCCCTTTTCACCGTGGACCTTGCAGGAGACACACGAGTCGTGATGATACCCTCGCGAGATCTCTTTCCTCGATATTTGGCGAAGATCGACTCGTGGTCATTCACGGGAGCGTTCGGTCGCAACTTTGAGAGGTTGATTAACCTTCAGATGTGGTGCTTTGGATGCGATATCCGGCGCCAGGAGAGCTCATTACTCACCAGCTACGGATTCACCAAGACGAGGCCTCCAGCGACCATTCACGGATCGACGCGGTACTCTCGTACGCGCGATTCGGGGTATTCTATCCATCTCTGGGGCTTCGGCATGATCATCACGGATGGGCGAGCGGCGTTATGCGTGAAACGGTTCGAACGGACCCCTAAGATACTCGAGGGCTCATGTGATCCCACCCACATCTTCAAGCCACACGATCTCCCTCCGTTTCGGGAGCCGCGAAGCTCCGAAGAGCGTTCCCTCGCGCGCACACTTCTACAACACCTCTTCGAAGAGCTACACGGGTATGAGACCTACATCTCCACAATCAGCCATCCGGCATACCGACGGGAATGTGTTCTAACCTCGCCGAAGACGGGACGTCTCCAAGGAAGACCGGAACCATGTGAGGCTGGGCGCTCCTAGTATCGCGGCAGGACGAAACCTCTCCTGCGTCGGCATATGTGGGCGAGGCGATTCGTGGGACCGACAGTGGGCCCCCACATGACACCGGCATCCCGACATCTCAACCACTTAGATTGCCGACGTAACTATTCAGCACCGTGAGCGTCCCCCCCGAATTAGCTCATAATTCGATGTTACCGAAAGTTATGCAGCATTAGTG
>JAULVA010000035.1:10813-14072 GCA_032111275.1 Bdellovibrionota bacterium | reverse complement strand
CCAAGATCCGACCATGGATGAGGCCAAGATACAAAGGGCGCGACAGGAAGCGGGACGACATCCGATCGTTCAAGCTGCCTTGGCGATTCTTGCTCGTGAACTGCCTCCCCATCTCAAATACCACACCCTAGCCCACACAGAGGATGTACTGCGCGAGGCGATTCTGTTCGGAGTGATGGACCACCTCCCCTCTCGAAAGCTTGAGCTCTTGGGGCTTGCCGCCGCCTGTCACGATGTAGGCTTCATAACGAGTTCGGGCGCAAACGAGCCGATCGGAGCGGCCTTCGCCCGAGAGCAGATGGTGCGCGATGGAAGCTACTCGCCCGACGAGATACTATTGGTCGAGCGGATGATCCTCGATACAGCGCTCGTTGATACACCTGATGGACCGCGACAGCTACCGTCGACCGAACTCTCACGGTACCTACTGGACGCGGATTTAAGTAATCTCGGCCGAGATGACTTCTTTGAGAGGGGTGAATTACAACGGCAAGAGCTCGGACAGGATCTGGAGCTATTTAGGAAAAACACCTTAGCGCTTGTTAAAGCTCATCGGTGGCTGACTCCCGCTGGACAAGCTCTACGAGAGGACCAAAAAAAGCGTAACGTCGCCACCCTCGAATCCATGATTCTCAAGTCAAAAACGTAGCGACACTCCCCTACTTCGCCGTGTTCGCTTTGCACCACTTGTCAAAGTCAGGAAATCCCCGTTGCTCCAAGAGGCGCTGCTCTACGCCGTGTTCAACCGCTTCAAGAAATCGTTGTGGGGATATGTGCGCTTTGAGCTTGGCTAGCGCCGCCTCAACGTCTGCCCGTAGGCCGGCGACCTCGTGCTCTGATACATCAACTTTTAACGCATCAAGGAAGCTTTTACGCTCAAGCAAGTAACTTACCTCGGCGTCTATTTGGGTGCCCTTGCTCTTGATCTGACGCTGCGGAGCATCTCCGTTTCGGGGCCCTAGATTGAGGGCATTTTGGGCTCGTGGTCCCACCGCGACCTTGTCGGTTGGCAAGACAAACTCAAAGGGCTTCTCAACGGCGCGATACAAGAATCCCTGAGGATTACGACTGACGAGGTGGCTTCCCCCACTCACCAACGTATCAAAGTGAGAGATGATCGCCGCGATTCGCTCTAAAGCGTCGATCCCCCTCCCCTCAACCAATCTACGCGCCTGCTTGTCAGCGATGCCCCGTTGGATCAGAAGCCGCTCCAGGGAGTCCTCGTTCGAATCTCCACCTTGATTCGGTCTCCCGGAAGACGTGAGGCTTTTCGTCGCATTCGACTCCTGTGAGACGGTTTGATGAGGATGCATCGGTGGTGGTTCGATGGAGACCTTGCGTGGCGCGTGCGCCGCGACGAGGACGACGTCGGTCGATTTCCCCTTCCCTATGAACTCGAACTCACTCAGAAGTCCTTTATCTCTCAATTCCTCAAGGGCGGGTTCGAGTTGTTGGCGGAGTGAGCTCGCGTAGACGTAGTTCCTTGAGATACCGATCTTTTCATGCGCGAGGACAAAGAGGTTGACCTGCATTCGAGATCGATACCAAAAATGTTTATCCAGATACCTGTACAGACGCTTCGAAACAGCGCTCTGAAGGTCAAGATAGAACTCCAGATCAAGCTTCTTAATAAACCCCACTTGAAAGGATTTGAAGAGCACTTCGCTCCACGTGAAGAAACTCGGCCTCGTGTCACGGCCATCGTTGATCTCGTAAGCGTCAAGAATTCCAAAGTTGCGTGTGCTGTGGAGCTTTGACTCATTGTCGTAGAAGGCATTCGTCGCCTTGATACGCACACCACTCAAGCGGTCGAGAGCGTTCTGTAGGCGCACATAGCTGCGGCCCTCGGTGGTCCAACGCAAAATCCGTAAAAGCTCATACCGAGTGAAGTGAACCTTGGGACTGCGAAGCCCGTCATCCGCGGTGAGCTTCAACAATCCTAGCAGCACCTCGTCATCAGATGATGTGGGAAGTCCAAATTTATCGGCTCCGGTAATGATCCATTTACGGTTTATGACATCGCCGTTTTTTCCCTTCACGGTATCGCTAAACTCAAGGGTTTTGATTGAGGGGTCGGCGCGCTTTGACAGGACGGTGAGAGGAAACTCCGCAAGGTTCATCTCGTCTCTCGAAATCTTCAACGGCAGCGGCTTTACCGGTTGAGGAACATTCGGAGAAAAAGGAACCGCTGAGGAGTCGGCGTCTGAGGCATCGAGCGACGTGATGTCGTCCAGTGAGGTGGTCGATGTCAGAGCCGAAGAGTCATTCATGCGGGTGGTCAGTCGGTAGCGAGTAATCAATCTACGATTTTCTCGATGGACCTATCGTACGGGTCTTTGAGGATAGTTCCAAAGAGTTTTTCAAGAGAATGCGCTGTTGAGCGAAAGCGACAAGCTCCTGAAAAACTGCGTGAAGACATACCAGAAAAAAATCCAAACACCAAAGCTTAGTTTTAGTTAGTTAAACAATCTTTAGTACGGAACATGTTATTAGATGAGCGGAGAAAAAATATCGAATAACCAAAGTGTTACCTATCTTTTTTTACCCACACGCACGATGGATTACGGGTCAATTCCCGATAACAATTTATCTAATTTCCCGATCTCTTTTCTTTCTATTCACGAGGCATTTGCTTCCGAGTCACGAGCGACTCTTGGTCAAGTCACGACAGTTCCTATGTCAGTTCACGATTCCCTTATGCGAAAGCACGAATCGAGGTTCACGAGCTACCGTGGAACACCGTGGAACAGTGTGGAACACCGTGGAACGGTTTTAGCCATCGTGCGCTGAGATAAATATCGTGATCTGGGATCTAAAAATGGACGCTTCTTCTTACTTCAAGTCACGAACGGGCACCCCATGACGCTCGCGTTTCGAGCACGAGATTTCTTCATCGTGATTTGACTTAAGTATGGATTTTATGAGCGATCTTTGCCAGATTCCTTATGTCGATTCACGAATGCGGAGGTAGCCTGTGGCGATCGCGATTAGCGTAGTAAACCAAAAGGGTGGCGTTGGAAAAACGACCACGACCGTCAACCTAGGAGCTGCGTTAGCAGCCAAGGGGAAGCGGGTTTTATTAATAGATATTGATGCTCAGAGCAATCTTACGACGCACCTCGGATTAGGTGTAAAGGAAGATGTCGAGGACCTCAATGAGATTGCTCAAGGGCCGGAGTGGACCATCTACGATGTCCTCAAAGGCAACAAGAAGATTCATGACGTTATTATTAAGAGGTCCGAGAATCTTTCCTTTGTT
>JAULVA010000035.1:0-10803 GCA_032111275.1 Bdellovibrionota bacterium | reverse complement strand
CATCAAGTCTCCTTCTGAGTGCTGCGGACCTTGAGCTTGGAGGCGTCGTCGGCCGGGAGCTTTTGCTGAAGCGGGCTATCGAGAGGGTTCGATCCGAGTACGACATTATTCTTATCGACTGCCCTCCAACATTGGGACTCCTGTCGCTGAACGCTCTTGCAGCCGTTGATAAGGTAATTGTTCCCGTGCAGAGCGAGTACTTGGCGTTACACGGAGTACGACAGCTCCTCGATACCATCGATCAGGTTCGCAACGTATACAATACGAACTTGATTGTAGGTGGCGTTCTTATATGTCTTCACGATAGCCGAAAGAAGTTGGCGCGAGCGGTTGCCGAGACCATCCGTGCGTATTTCGGACAGTTGGTGTTTACGACCGTTATTCGGGAGAACGTGGCGCTGGCGGAGGCGCCGGCTAAGGGACAAACGATCCTTGAATACATGCCGAAGTCATCGGGTGCTGAAGATTACATTGCGTTAGCTGAGGAGGTTCTTAATGTCAAAGCGTAGTTTTTCGTTCGCCAACAATCCCTTGATGGCCGGTCCAGCTCTTGAAGAGCGTTCAAGAGGGGGGATACCGTACCGGGAGATTCCGGTATCAGCGATAGAGGCGGATCCCAACCAGCCCCGTCGGAGCTTCGACGAAGAGAAGCTTCATGAGCTCGCTGAGTCGATCAAGCTCTACGGTATTTTGAGTCCCATCCTCGTGCGTGCGGGTGCTCTTCCGGGTCGTTATACAATCATCTCCGGTGAGCGCCGTTATCGTGCCTCGCAACTTGCAGGTTTGGCAGCTATTCCTGCGATAGTGAGTCAAGGAGAGGGGGAGGATAGTCGAACGCTCGCTATACAGCTTGTAGAGAACTTGCAGCGTGACGATCTCTCCCCATTGGAGCGGGCTCAGGCTATCGGGGCCCTTCGCGATGGCCATAGCCTCTCAATCCGAGAGATCGCCGAGAAGCTTAGTATCTCCAAGAGCGCCGTTCAGCGAAGTCTTGAGATCCTTTCCCTTCCAGATGATCTCTTGAACGCTCTTCGCGAGGGCGCTTCTGAGTCTAAGGTGCTCCTCGTCGCAAAGATTGAGGATCCGGCTGTTCGAGCAAGCTATTTAAAGGACATAGATGTTCTGACCCGGGCTCAGATCGGTCAGAGTGTTGAGGCAAAGAGGAACGCACCGGCAAGTGAAAACACGGACTCAAAGGTGGTCACTGCCGAAGACCAGCGTATCGCTGAGGAGATTCAACGAGCGCTTGGAATGAAGGTTAGAATGGTTCGGTCTGGTCCTCAGGCGGAAGGCGGGAGACTCACCATTGATTTCTACGGGGAAGGGGACCTTCAGATCCTTTTCCGCAAGCTCGTGTCCGAGGTATAGCCTTGTCCCACCGTGGGACACTTTTGGTAATATCGTGATTTGACCATAAATCGGGAACCCAGAATGGTGTCCCACGGTGGGACAGTGAACAAGGCTCGACTTGGAATAGCTTACCTTAACAACCTAACCCTCTGGAATGGCAGGGGAGGGTTCTCGCTCGAGGGCATCATTAGAGTCCTGAGGCGCCTAGGAGACCCTCAAGACAGCTATCCAACGGTTCATGTCGCAGGAACCAATGGCAAAGGTTCCGTTTCCTGTGCGGTTTCTTCGATACTGGGCGCAGCAGGATACCGGGTTGGGTTAAATACCTCTCCTCATCTTCAGCTATTCAATGAGCGAATCGTCATCGATGGTCTGCCTATCGATGACCATTCGCTAGGGGAGTTTTGCTACGACATTCGAAGCGCCGCTTCCAAGGAGCTCGTTGAGTTATCCTTTCATGAGGCAATAACAGCAGTCTCATTCCTTGCCTTCCGAGAGATTGGGGTCGAGTGGGGTGTTATAGAGGTCGGTCTCGGGGGAAGGCTCGACGCCTCTAATGTCATTTCACGACCCGCCGCAACGGCTATTGTGACCATCGATTACGATCACCAGGCCATTCTAGGTAATACCTTAGCGGAGATAGCCACGGAGAAGGCTGGGATTATCAAGCCTGGAAGCCCGCTCATATCAGGCTGTTTGCCTATGGAAGCGGAGAGGGTAGTGCACCAGAAAGCAGCTGTAACGAAACACTATCGATTTGCTACGGATTATGGCGTAGCGCAAACTCCCGACGTTGGAGGTGATACATTCGGGTATTGGGGTAAGGATTTCCCGATTTCACCGATGGAGACATTTAATTTTACCTCTCCGCTACCTGGAATTCACCAAGGTCATAACCTCGCGGTAGCGGCAACGGTCGGGCTCGCCATGGGAATGAGCGCTGAAAATGTCAAGAAAGGTATTGAAGGGGCCTACTGGCCTGGCAGGTTAGAGCAGCTCGTTGTTGACGGAACCCCGATTCTTATGGATTGTGCGCACAATCAAGCGGGTATCCGCGCCTTTATCCAGTATCTGCTTCGTCGGAATGCGGGTAGTATAGATCTTACATTTGGAGTGCTCGATACCAAAAACTGGAAGGAGATGATTAGCATGCTCGCGCCGCATGTTAACCATTGGCGGTTAATCAAGCCGGACTCGGAGAGGGCGCTTCCTCTTGAGCTCGTCGCCGCTCAGATACAGCTATCGGGTTCTGACATAAAAATTTCCGTATACGAGGGTGATTATGACGCCCTGGTTAGAGACCTCGTGCGCACCGGGGATGGCGAGACTCGATACGTCACTGGCTCCATGTATATGATCGGCAGGCTACGAAACGCCTTGGGCGTGCCGCTTAAGCCTCTCTGGAAGGCTGTCCGCTAAAACGTAGTTTGGTTGGCTGGGTGGTCGCATCAGCCGTACATACAGCTCGAAATGCTCAGGCGAGACCCCCTCACTTTTTGATTCAACGCGTTCGAGTCGTAGCGATGCGAGCCTCACCGGTATGCGGGCGTCTGATCGGGCCCTCCATGTTCAGCAGAGGGTCTAGAGCTTCCATCGGTACGGTCCTCTCCCTCAAAAACGACATAGCGAGATCGGAATGTTCCGCCGCTTGATCGTTCGACTTTCCATTGAGACGATGCTTAACTAACCTTTGCTACTACAGCAGCTCGGAAAGTTGATTTGTGCGCTGCGTATTTGAATTCAATGAGAGAGCGACGAGAAAAGTAAGGGACGATTCTTCTCATGCCGATATCTGAGATTGTAACTTCCTCAATTCGGGAATGGCGTGAACTCGTCAATCGAGAGCTCGTGACGTTGGGGACGAACTCGGTGCGTGATAGCAAGAGACTTGAGGCGGCGGCAACATACGTGTTGCAGGGGCCAGGCAAACGTCTGCGAGGGTTGTTAACGCTCGCTGTTACACAAGATATCTCAAGAGTGGAGGTGACTGAGCAGCCTCACTCGTTGAGGGCTGGGATCGGCATTGAGATCTTACATGCGGCATCTCTTGTTCACGACGATCTTCCGGCTCTGGACAACGATGATATGCGCCGTGGTCGCCCAGCATGTCATCGTCAATTCAACGAGGCTACCGCCACTCTCACTGGCGATTATCTGGTAGGACAGGCATTTTCACTCATCACCACAGGGACACTTTCACCGACGCAGCAGTTGCGGGTTCTGACGAAGCTTAGCCGGGCGTGGAGCGATCTCTGCGTAGGGCAACAACTCGATATCGAACATCCGAGGGATCTCGATATCATCCATCGTCTGATGGAACTCAAAACAGGCGCGCTTTTTGGCGCTGCCGCTGCGTGTGGAGCTATGTGCGCCGATTGCGATCAGGAGGTAATTGCTCGTTTCGATGCCTGGGGCACTAAGGTTGGAGTGCTTTTTCAGAAACTGGATGACGTAGCTGATGGAGATGGGGCCGCCGCGGCGAATTTCAACAGGGATGCTGAGGTGAGTGAGCTTCGTTCTGAATTACGGGATCTCTGGTCATCACCCCTGCCATTCACCGAAGCCGTATATGGAATGATAGTTGGAGGCGAGCTGTAACTATTATGACCTCTCCAACGGACATGAGCTTCCTCAAACTGATGTCGTCGGTGCGAGAGGCGGGGACTCTACTGTTATCGATGTGGCCCGGGCAGCAAGGGCAGGAGGCTCATCTCTCGGTGACTCAGAAAGGGGATGGATCTCTTGTGTCGGCTGCCGATATGGCTTCAAACGATCTGCTTACCAAGGCGATTCGCTCTCTGTATCCGAGTGATTTTATCTTTTCGGAGGAGATCGCAAGCGATCCGGCTACCGTGTTCGCCGCAAAACGTGTGTGGATCATCGATCCTCTCGATGGCACGTCCGCTTTTCTTGAGGGGCGTGATGACTTCTCCGTGTTGGTTGGACTCAGTGTTGACCATCGAGCGGCCGCTGGGCTTTTGTTTCTTCCAGCGAGAAAACAAATGTTGAGCGCTGAGGCAGGTAAGGGTGCTTTTCGTAATGGCGCACCTATCCGAGTTTCGGATGCTACCGAACCGCGTCCTAGCCATGTGTATGTGCGTCGCTTCTCGTCAAAGGCACCGGAGTTAGAGAGTCCTATGATGGACTCGGGTCTTGCGCTTGCTAAAGTCGCGTGCGGCGAGTTGGATGGGGCGATGATCAAGATGACGACCCACCGTGAGTGGGATATCGCGGCTCCGATGGCAATCTTGCGCGAGGCGGGTGCCACCGTTACGGACGAGCGCGGCCTCGAGATACCCCTAGGAACGGGGGGGATACAATTTCAGTATTTCGTCGCTTCAAACGGACGGGTTCATCAATCCCTACTCTCCATCATTCCATAGCCACTGCTGATCTCAGCTAGTTAAGGCGGCTGAGGGATCCTTGTAGCACTTTTTGCTCATGAAGCGGGAAGGTCCGGTCGATGTACCTCTATGTGAGGTAGTGCTGGCTATACATGCGGACATCGTATGGGAATCAAATATACGGAAGATCAAAAGTGCCTGATTACCGCCGCTCGAGAGGGACAGCTCGATGTGGTGAAAGAGCTCATGAGCAAAGGGCTCGATATCGACTGTGAGCTGAAATATGGCAGCAGCGCGCTGATGATTGCGGCATCTCGAGGGCATCACGAGATCGTACGCCTGATGGCTTCGGCCGGGGCGAAGGTGAATCGGCGAAATAAGTTTGGAATTAGCGCGCTCTCTGAGGCGGCGGAGCGGGGACACCACGCGGTGTTACGGGCCCTAGTTGAATTCGGGGCGGATGTAAACATGCTTCACAACAACGGCGGGACGGCCGTCCTAGCGGCGGTCGTTCGGCGCGATCTGAAAACGGTCAAGATTCTCTTAGAGCTCGGAGCGAATGTGGATATTGAGAACTTCGATGGGTGGAGCGCGAGAAAGTGGGCGCTTTCGGCGTCTGACCCGTCATTCCTTGATGCGCTGGGAATCGCTAAACCCGACCAGCACGACAGCTCGGTCAAGGTAGAGGAGACCGTCGTTAAAGAGGAAGCCAAAGAGCATAGGGTCGCGGTCAGTCCGGTTGGACAGGCTTTTTGGACCGTATTCATGCGCGCCGCGGCATCTGGTGACATTGAAACGGTGAGACGCTTCATCGATGACGGCGTTGAGATTAACGGACAGAGCCCTAATGGAACCACAGCGCTTATGGCGGCGATCAAAAATGGACGCTCCGACGTCGCTTGTGAACTTCTCGAATTAGGGGCTGACCTCGTCATTTGTGACCAAGACGGCTTGAACGCTGTGCAGTGGGCTCAAAAAAAGGGGCTCACTCCCTTCTTAACGGTTCTCAAAGAGAGAGAGCTTGTTGGTGATATGCTCGAGGAGCCGAAGTCCGACACCACCCATGTCGTTCAGTAAGGGAGTTAAAACCTCCTAGTAGCCTCAACATACCCCCCGCCGTGAACGTGCTCGTGAACGTGCACCTGACCGTACACGAAACCCTGAGGTTTTTGTTCCGCTTCCGATTCCGCTTTCCCTCGCTTCCCAAGGCACCCGTTCACGAGAAGGGTCGCCCGGTCTGACATTTTATGTAAGACTGAGGCCGCCATCGCCATAGAACAGGGGTATCCATGGAAATCATCACCGAACTCTTCAATTTCATCCTTCACATCGATGTTCGTCTCGCTGAGCTGGCCCGAGATTATGGTGTCTGGGTCTATGGAATACTCTTCCTTATCGTTTTCTGTGAAACCGGTCTTGTGGTTACACCGTTTCTGCCTGGAGACTCCCTCCTTTTCGCGGCTGGCGCTCTGGCTGGGGGAGCTTTGGCAGTGGATGGCGTCAGCACCGCAGGTATGTATAACGTCCACCTGTTGGCCGTCCTTCTCTTTATCGCAGCGGTCGTTGGTGACGCTGTGAACTACATGATCGGACGAAGAATCGGTCCCGCTGTGTTCGAAAAGAAAAATTCCCGAGTATTCAAGGCAGAATACCTCGCTCGTACTCAGAAATTCTTCGAAAAGTACGGCTCCAAAACCATCGTGCTCGCCCGATTCGTTCCTATCGTGAGGACCTTCGCTCCCTTCCTTGCTGGGGTCGGCTCTATGTCCTACCCAAAATTCGCCTTTTACAACGTAACTGGGGCATTTGTTTGGGTCTCTTCCTTCACCTATGCGGGTTATTTCTTCGGGTCGACCCCTCTGGTTCAGAAAAACTTCAAGGTTGTTATCCTCGCAATCATCATAATCTCTATTATGCCGGCGGTAGTCGAAGTGGTTAAAGCTCGCCGTGAGGCTCGTTCCAACGCATAGGGAGCGAGTTTCTTTAGCTTGTAGCTGACCTACCGGTGTACTCTACAAGGAGCGGACAAGGAGCGGGTGTATTCGACTGCACATGACGGACAAGAGCGTGAAACGAGGTCAGTATATCGCGGGGGCTTTCTTGGCGCTCTCGCTATGGGTACACAACCCCATGGGCGCGCGCGCTGAAGATACGGCACGCTACATCGTTCGCTTCAAGTCTCCATCCCCATCTACAGTCACCAGCAAGTCTTTCTCAACCGCGCCACTCTCCATGATGGCCAGAGGCGCTAAGGCGCTACCACTTGATAACTCAGTGGTTGTCACGTTGGACGCCTCGGAACGAGCCGAGCTTGAGACTCGACCGGATGTGGAATCGATTGAGGTCGATAAGAAGATAAGGGCGTTTTTAGTTCCTAACGATCCCCTCTACTCCGATCAGTACGCGTTAAACGGAACGCATGGGATTCGCGCCCCTCTTGCCTGGAACACGACTCGAGGAACGAGAGTAAAACTCGTAGCTGTTATTGACTCCGGCATCGACTTCACTCACGAAGATCTTCAAGACAACATATGGAGTAATCCAGGCGAGATAGCCGCGAACGGCGTAGACGACGATTCGAATGGGTACGTTGATGACATTAGTGGGTACGACTTTGGTTCGGATGAGGGAGATAGTGATCCCACTGACGAAAATGGACATGGCACTCACGTATCGGGAATCATCGCAGCGACCGGGAATAATGGGATTGGCGTTACAGGCGTTGCGTGGAACACGGCCGTGATTCCGGTTAAGTGTTTGGATGACCAGGGAAGCGGATTCATCTCCTATTTGGTTAAATCGCTCGATTACGTTTCTACATTAAAAGACCAGGGATACCCAATCGCGGTGGTGAACATGTCGCTGGGAACGGATGACTATTCGCTGGCTCTCACTCGAGCCGTACAGCGCGCCGCTTCTCGAGGTATTGTGCTCGTCGCTGCAGCAGGTAACAGCTACGGCCAAAATAATGATGCGATTCCAAGCTACCCGGCTAACATTCAAAGCCCCAACGTAATCTCGGTCGCTGCCACAAACGCCAGGGGCCTTCTCGCTGACTATTCGAATTTTGGGCCGAAAACGGTGGATCTCGTCGCGCCGGGTTCGGACATATTGAGTACCTCGCCAGCACTTATCAAAGGAGCTGAATATGAATACATGGACGGAACCTCAATGGCCGCTCCGGTGGTGGCCGGTGTTGCGGCGCTTGTAGCCTCAGCTAATACCTCCGCCAAACCTACGCTGATTCGCGACATCATCCTCTCTACGGTGAAACCCCTCCCCTCGGTGAAGGGGAAGGTTCTTTCAGGTGGTCTTGTTGATGCCTATAGCGCCGTTAAAGTGGCTGTCGCCTCATTGAAACGCTACACAGTCACTGGCACGGTGAAGCGGAGAACAAAAGGTGTCGCAAAGGTGAATATCGTACTCTCGCTGGCAACCGGACCGAGGTATCGCAAAACGGTGGTTACCTCATCAACAGGACGGTTTATTTTTAGGAATGTCCCTACGGGAACCTATACATTGAAGGCGTCCCGTTCAGGAATTACCTTTACGACAAGCTCGCAACGAGTCCTTGTGACCGCCAGCAAAACGGTACGTTTTACGGCTCGCTAATATCGAGATGAACGGGAAGGGGACGGTCAGTGGACCGTGATAGCCTCTGAATACGGTCCCCTGCAGGGCAAGAGACTTATTCGAGGTCGGGAGCCTGAGTGTCGAGATTACTATTTTCGTCCATCTTCGATGGCTGAACCACATCCGTAGTCTCTCTGCCGATTGAGGGGGCGATATCGTAGATCGAAATAACAGGCACCCCTTTTGCCCGAGCGACATACACCGGCTCGCGTGTGAGGTATTTTTGGAAGTTCGCGTCGCTAACCTTAATATTGCCCTGAACGAGTACGTAGTCAGCGATTCCTTCTCGAAAGTATCCGAATTTGATGTGAGGTGCCGATTCCCCGAGCCATCTCTCAGATTCCGCCGTTAGGGTCTTTCCATCACCGAACACCGTAACCTGCACCTTTTCCCGCCTCTCTCGTTGCCGTTCCCCTAGGAACCGAAGCGCGTCAACCTGTGGGGCTCGAGGATGGAAGACCCCGATCTCGTACGCGAGCTGAGCTGGCGGAGCTAGAGGGCTTTGATAGAGATCCCAGTTGGGGTAGCCCCGATAGAAGGCCTTCGCTTGACCAAGGAGGAGCAGCGCGATCGGGAGACGAGGAGTATCAATCGCGCGTCCAAGAGCGCACAGCGTAAAGCTGGCGATGATGTAAATTTGCGGGGCCACCGGAACAGCGTATCGCCATGCCTGCTTCGACGATGTCGAGAGGAAGATAATCCATATGAAAGCGGTGCAGCAGGCCATGACCCACAGCTGCTGCTCCGAATCTGTCAACACTCGCCTCATACGCGGTATAAAAAGAAGTGGGGTGAGGAGAGCGGAGATCACAATGAGAGGGGGGAGGTCGATCAGGCCGAGGGTGAGATAACCTCCGGGCACGGGGGGGGTGGTTCCATGAAACGATCGATGGGTGGCGCCGGTAAGAGCGAACACACGCATGTAGTATAAGGTGAGGTTCTCAAAAGCCGCCGGCATGATCGTCCAGGCGAAGGCTATGGCCGCGCCGATGGCCAAGAGGTGGTCCACCCACACCAGCCGGGTGCCACGCACGAGCTTCCTACCCACCACGAGAGCGCTGAGTGCCAGCACCACGATGAGTGCGTACAGTGGTAGTCCTGACCGTAGGGTCATTCCCACGCTGTAGAGATAATCCGGAATCGCGCGATCGATTCCCTCCCATTGAGGATAGGGACGATGATGATGCCAAAGACGGGTATACCCTCCCACAAAAACGGTCAAGGCTGTGAGAACAACCCATACGTCAGACCAGGTCACAGCTGCCTCTTTATAGGTCTCCGGCCACCGCCATCGAAGGATAGTTTTAGCGAGCGCGAACGCCGGAATGAGGGACACGCAGGTTGGCTTCGAGAGGATGCACAAGCCGAAGAAAACACCGGAAAGGATCTTAAGACGTTCGTTGCTCCACCTCAGGGCACTAAGGTAGGTGATGATGGTGAGGGTCGTTACCACGCCAAATATCGTGTCGATGTGGGCGATAGTGCTGAGGTCGATATTTCGAGGTCCGAAGGCAAGAAGGGTTCCGATGGAAAAGGCGATAGCTCTCGATGTCCATGGGATGAGCAGAAGAAAGAGGAGGGAGGGTAGCACACTTGAAAAAAGGGCATTCGCGAGGCGCGCGCCTGTCAGGGGAGCACGCGGTATCGAGGGGAGGGAGATGGCGTGGGAAGCCTTGCTATAGATTTTGGTCGCGACCTGCCCTGACATGAGCACCGCGGCTGGAAAAACACCTGGATGAGCGAGGTGGGTTGAGTAATTAGGCGAGAGCTTGGCCAACCTCTTTGAGAGAAGGTCGGCACGCATCACCCAATGCTTTTCGTCGGCCTGCATGGGAGCGGTTGATACCGCCATTATTCTGGGTAGCGCCGCCAGGACGAAAAGGAGAATAGCCAGCACGACGGTCGCGCGGCTCCGTATGCGTGAGGATAGTGCTGATGACGTGCTAACAGCTACAGCGACAGACACAAAAAGCAAGCTCTCGTCTCCCCCCTCGATAGGAGGCGGCCTCTAGACCTCCGCAGTGTTCAATAACCGAGGACTCTTGTCCACAGTTGGATCGAGAGAACGGACTGAGCTGGCTGGAGCCGCCGGATAGGGAAGTGGGGCAAATTGTGCCACGAGGCGCACAAACCGATGGTGGTAGGTCCACCGTAGCCGCCTGCTGAGGGGGAGGCTACAAACTACCAGCCGCTGCGAAGCGCGAAAGCGTTTTTGTGGTGAACGGCGCTGGAAAAGGCGGGGTAAGACCCGTCAGGTAAGTTCCAAGGAGATGAACGCGAGTGAACCTCTGAAGACCTGTCGAAAGTTCGAGACGGTGTTGAAACGGTAGTGGTTTGCCGACTGCGGATAAGAGCTGAAGAGCGCCCCTAGCAAGTCTGCTTCAGCGGCACCCGGCAGATAGGAGGCATGACCTTGGAACAGGCGGTGTGTGTGAACGTGGGAACCTCTACCCCTGATGATAAGTGAGAAGTGACA
>JAULVA010000034.1:0-4957 GCA_032111275.1 Bdellovibrionota bacterium | reverse complement strand
AAACCCCAGGTTCGCCGCGTCACGAGCGGTCGCGGCCACACAGTAGTCAAGAGCTAGACCACACACGGATATCTCGATATCGCCGTTTTTTACACCGCGGAGGTTAGCTTCGCGGTTTACGATCGCTCTGAGGCTCGTCTCGCGTTCGTGGTTGTTATCGAAAAATCCGCTATAGCTATCGATGGAGGGTGAGCTTCCCTTCTCAACGATATAATGTATCCCGTCTCTCTCTAAATCCGGATGGAGTTCAGCGCCAGGTGTTCCCTGAACGCAATGTCGGGGCCACAAGGTTTGGAGGCCGCGGGGTAGTTCAAGTTTCTCAAACACCTTCATCCCCTCGTGGTTATCAGCGAAGCTTATGTGATCCGCTGGGTGCCAATCCTGTGTTGCTACTACCAGATCGAAAGCACCCGATCGCATGAGTTTGTTCGCGAGGGGCACCACCTGGTCACCCTCTGGAACCGCAAGCGAACCTCCGGGACAGAAGTCGTTTTGGATATCGACGAGAAGCAAGATCCTCATGTGTCCTCCTTATTTGTTTGAATTGTAAAAGCCGTGAGCTATGGGCATCCGTCTGCCGATTCCGAAGGAGTGAGGCGTGACCCGAATACCGGGTGCCGCCTGTCGTCTCTTCCATTCGGAGCGATCGATCCGTTGAAAGGTTCGGCGAATAAGGGCCTCGTCCCAAGTATCGGTGAAACGGTGGAGCGCCTCAGAGATGCTTAGTCCCTCCTCGATGATCGTTCTCACGAGGGGAGCTATCTTTTCCGGGTCGGCACCCATCACCTCCGAATCCCTTTGGTTCGGCTTCAACTCCGCGCTCGGAACACGCTCGATCGTGCTCACCGGTATAATTTCGCGACCCGCTCGCGTGTTTACATACCGGGAGAGTTCGTACACGCGGTCCTTGTCGACATCACCCAGCACGCTAAATCCGCCGACCATGTCGCCGTAGATGGTGCAGTTGTCGAGGGCAAGCTCCGTCTTGTTTCCGGTGTTAAGGACTATCCCTTGGGTCTTGTTGGCGTAGTACATCAGGTCCACCATGCGTAGCCGCGCCTGAACGTTCTGGTCCGCGACCCCTTCAGGCGCCGCTACGAGATCCGGATCGGTGGCGAAGGTATCCGCGCACGCTTGCACCTGCGTCTCAATTGAGAGTGTTTTGAAACGGATACCGAGGTTGCGAGCGAGGACCTCGGCGTCCGATCGGGTTTTCGCGCTGTTGTACCGAGAGGGAAGGGTAACGCCGATGACCCGATCAGGGCCCAGTGCCTCGACCGCGAGCGCGGCGACGAGCGCCGAATCGATACCACCACTCAGTCCAACGTAGGCATACCTAAAGTTCCCCTTATCGATGCTTCCGACCCGGCGGAAGTAATCCTTGATGCCCAGCACCAGCGCGTCGTGGAGCTCCGCGACCCGCTCGGCTTCCGGGAGCTTTATCTCCTTCTCCGCATAGATGTCCGAGACTAGTAGTTGCTCTTTAAATCCCTGAGCCGCTCCAACAACCATGCCGCCTTTTCCGACGACCATGCTTTGGCCGTCGAACACAACCTCTCCCTCAAATCCATCGAAGCTTCCGACGAGATTCGCGTAGACGAATGGAACGCCCTTCTCCTTCGCTGTGCCCGATACGAGCCCCAGTCTCACTGGCAGCTTTCCGATATGGAACGGGGAGGCCGAGAGGTTGACCACAAGCTCCGCCCCCTCATCGACTAACTTCTGCGCGGGGTCAGTCGAGTAGCCTTTCGTCCAGAGGTCCTCACATATCTCCGCTCCGATCCTGATCGGCCCCGCTTGCACGACTCGGGAGCCTCGGGGCGGAGCGAAGTAACGGTTCTCCGAGAAGATGTCGTAATCGGGGAGAAGCGTTTTATCTTGAACGGCGAGTATCTCCCGATCGCGGATGATCGCCGCCGAGTTAAAGATCTTGGGACGACCTCCAGGGAGTGCCTCGCCTGGTTCGACATCGACGAAGCCTACGACAACCGTTATCCCGGTGCTTTCCTCTTTGATTCGTTGCAAGCTCGCGAGGTTCGCGGCGAGATAATCCTTATCCCAGAGGAGATCCATCGAGCAGTACCCCGGAATCGCAAGCTCCGGGAACACAACCATATCGGCACCCTTGTCCTTCGCTTCATTAATGTAGCGAATGATCTTCTCCGTATTCGCGGTGATCGTGCCGGGATCCGTTGAGATCTGAGCTACGGCGACCCGATACGGGACGTGTGACGCGACCAGCCCCTCACTGACCGTGGGATCTGTCGCGGGCAGTTCAGCCGAGGTTGAACTGTCCGCCGGAGGGAGGGCTAGCTGTTCGATGGTATCAGGTCTGGGGCCGAGAGTAGGGGTAGTGTTAGGAGTCATTGTTCCTCTCATTCGATTACATCATTTGTGTTAAGCGTGGATTTGGATTGTAGGGACGCCCTACCTTAGAGATCGGGGTCATGGTGTCTTCGGTCTCTCCGACCGCTACGACATCCATGGTCGCCATCCGACATGGCTTGTAGATTCCACCGACACCGAGGGCGTCGAAGAGCTTCACGCCGAGAATCTTTTCCGCCTCGACGAACGCTTGCACCTTGGCTGGATCTCCAAAGCCGCTCGTGAGAATGATCTTTACGTCCTTGTGACCGAATTGATCGAGCGCCCTACGAAGGGCGTAGACGCCCGTGACGGTGACCCCGGTGCCGTACCAGAAACGCGCTTCGGGTGAGTCCTCTGATGGTAATGAGATCCCTTGAGCTTTCCACGCCTCAGCCTCTTCGCATCGTGGAGAGATGAGCGCCCCCTGCGCGACATTCTCTCCGCACGTATCAACCCGCACCGCGTAGAGCTTGCCCTTGAGCGCGTCAGCTACCGCGACCGAATCATCGAGCTCTCGATTGTTGTAATCGATGAGCGCGATGCGCGGGACCTCGGGGTCGATCACCCTATCAAAGGCGAGGGTCGCCTCGACAACCGCGTTCTCCTTTCCACACCTCCATGCGTAGATATTCTCTAAGGCGTGTGGAATCGTACCCTGGCCAACCTGTCCGAAGGTCGCGGCGCCTGCATCGGTAGAGCAGCTTGTGGCACCGCCTTTATAGGCCGCCTGCGCTATCGCTGGGTCTTCGGTGTAACTCCAGTGACGGGCCCCGAAATAACTAACCGGGCGACCACCAGTCAGTTCAACGACCTTTCGCATGTTGGTCTCTGCCGCCGCGAGATCTACCTTCTCGACCTTATCGTTTAAGCGAGTGGTGGCTGAGGTAAGAGCGCCGAGGTACAGAGTTTCAAGGGCGATAATGTCCTGCATCGGACCCTCGATAACCATCAAGGTCTCCTTCGGTTTATACGGTGACCGCTCGGGAAGGGCGTACACCTTTCCCCCGTGGGCTTTGAGCTCAGTGAATCGCTCCAGCATCGCCAGAGATTCCTCAACTCCCGCCACCTCACCGGGACCCTTACGGATAAATACCTGCGCGCGAACCCAGGGGTTCAGCCCTTCGGCTTTTAGGATCTCATGCGTTCGTAAGAAGTATTTGTCCGAGAAGGGTTCGAAGCGCTCCGGTAGCGTTTGCTTCAGAGCTTCAATTCGGTCTGAGAGGTTTGGAACGGCGGGGGCGGTTAGTGTCGCGTCGCTTGTGAGTTGAGGTGTTGTTGCTGCTTGAGGATTCGTCTCCATGATAACTCCCTTGAAAGTGCCCATATGTGTAGGCTTTTTCCGAGTATGCTAATGTGGATAGGAGGGGTCTAAATGGTGTACGGATTAACAGGTGCTGGCGCAAAAGTTGCGCAGAGCGAGAAATGAGGCAGGAGCCGCCGTACACGTAGGGATATTCAAAGTAAGACCACTGGCAGGCTTTGCCTCCCTCACCTAGATACACGAGGCGCGCTTTCAGGAAGGGATGAAACGTAGTAGATTGGAGGTATGCAAATCGCGGAACGAATACGTATTATCCCAGGCGCTCGCTACGATATCTCCGAAAGCACATCATTTGCTGGCGCCCCATTTCCTTTGAAGGCGGCCCTCTTCGATATTGATGGAACGGTCGTGGGAAAAAAACACGCTATCGCCCCTCGAACGAAGGAAGCCATCGAGGCTCTCAAGAAGCTCGGCGTGAGTGTTGGCTTCGCGACCGGAAGGGCGAGCTTCGCTACCCGGGAAGTTGGAGCTGAGTTGGGTATCGATGGACCCTCGATGTTTTTCGCGGGATCTCTGATACAGGATGTCGCCTCCGGAACGGTACTCTACCGTGTTGATTTGATGAACACCTCGATTCAACAGCTTCTCGCGTTCTCGACCGAGCGTGGTTACCACCTCGAGTTCTACACCGAGGAGGATTTCTTCGCTGAGCAAATGACGGAGGAGCTTGTGATTCATCAGCAGTACAGTAGCCGACCCGCGGTTATTACTCCGTTGCGACAACTCGCGGCTCATACGCCCCTTATCAAGGCAGTGATGATGTCGACGATGGGTGAGGGCGAGGCGAGGTTGCGCGGAGAGTTGGCGCGGATCGAAGGAATCGCCGTTACCTACAGTTATGGCGCGGTGCATCCTGATATCGTATTCGCGAATATCGTTGACGCGAAGGCGACCCGCGAGGCGGCCTTTGAGGAGCTCTTGCGCATCAACACGTGCTCCGCTGAGCTTGTAGCGACGTTTGGAGACTCAGAGGCCGATTGCGCCTTTCTGAAGGCGGCTCGTTTCGGCGTTGCCACGGGCAACGGTGTCACCGCCGCGAAGGAGGCTGCTTCATTCATAACCACCACCGTTGATGAAGGTGGGGTAGGCTTGGCGATTGAGAAGCTCTTTTTGTAACAAATTGAAAGGTGCGAGAGTACCCGAGGACTTCTCACATAATTCCATCTTAGATGTGTCGCTAATTAAAGGCGTACGGAGAGGTGCGCGCTTCCAATTGGTAGGGCCCGACTCCCGGCGGGCCGTATGAAAGGTGGAGGTATCAACGCTTCA
>JAULVA010000033.1:0-5629 GCA_032111275.1 Bdellovibrionota bacterium | reverse complement strand
AAGATTCCAAGCCTACTCGCTTGCATGGCTAGGTCAAGACGGGTCTGAACCAGCTGAAGACGCTCCTCAAGGAGTCGTCGCTCTAAGATCGTAGCCGCGAATTGAACCCACAGGTCCGCTTGGAGGAGCGCCTCCTCGGCCTGCTGTTGGGGTTGATCAGCGAAGCGAAAGAGAACGAAGATGTAGCCCCAGGCATGATTGTTTCGCGGACGGATGCGGTGGATCGCAACCGATGTGAAATTGGGGTCTGGAAAGAGATCGCGAATCTTCGCGCACGATCGATGACTGCCAATCTCCGAGATGCGGGTATCGTGAGAGATCGAGTCGATGCAATCCTGAAGATGCTCTAGTCGCGGGGAAACGGCACCGGCTGATCCAGAGACATACACACTCTCGACCACCTCCTCGATATCATCCGTCTTAACTATCCAAACGGAAGCCGAGGGCATGCACTCTTCAAGAAGAGAACCGACGCTTGCGATGAGTTTTTTTGTCTCAGCCTTGCAGGTGAGAAGCGCGTAGAGTTGAGACTGCGCGGATTGTGGCGGCATGCATTCAGATTTCACCGGATACCTTACGCGGAGTCCCCTAGTAGTCGCTTGGACACCAATCAGCCAAGGTTCTACAGGACTGGCCCCTTTGTGCAGCCCTCTCGAGCTTAAGAGAAAATGCCCTAACTGGTTGGTTGCGGCCAGCAAATTATTAGGGGAGAAGGTCGAGACCTAATCGCCGTCATAGGAGCCCTAGGTCAAAGCTGTAAGCTCCCTGCTTTCGCCGAAGGGGACACGTAATTCGACCTCTATGCCCATTCAGGAATCGGCGCAGCGGTTGATGCGTCCACTAATTCATCTCGATTGACCCTCCGGCGAGACCGTTCTCGAAAGGGGGAGGAATCTGAGTTCTAAGGCTCATCCCCTCCGTCCACCGTCTGCAGGTAGTTAAACGGTGGACCTCCATGTTCGTGTGCCTCACACGTATCCCCTCTACTGGCGCTAGAGCGTACCGGTAGAGCCATGGGTTGAGGATAGTGCAGAATCGATATCTTGGTCCGACTCCGCCCCTTGGCCTATTAACGCTCCTCTACTTCCCAGGGGTTCCAATAACGACCATGAAACCGATAATCGTCGCCTTTACTCTCTTCAAGACTGGAGTTTGAGAATACGATGATGCGGGTGTCGTCCTCGAGGGACATCGTGCCGTTAGCGTATCCAGCTGGGATGAAAAGCACGGAAGGTTGTTTGTCGCTCAGCACGTAGCGAGCGATTGGAAGGTCTTTGCCAGGGGAGTCCCAGTTATCAATCTTTACGGCTGCAATGATTGCCGTTCCTTTGCTTACGTACAGGTACTTGCTTTCTTTTTTGTGCCCGTGCCAAGCGCGAACGAAGCCTGAGCGATGATTTCTCAACGTATAGAAACGCTTCACGCTGTCGAAGCTGAAATCGTTTACGAAACCAACCTCGCCTCTGTCATCAATGCCGAGACCCCCTTTAATTACATGCGGCTCGTTCATAAACCTGTCCTCCATGATGTTCAACTTGATTTTCTATTTGCCACAATGCCAGCGAGGGCGCATCCCTAAAAGTCTCTCCATGGCTTCCTCGCGACTGAAAGCCCGAAATTATTTCATGTGAGGATGCTCTGACCAAGGTTTTGGGTCGATACCCTCTAGCCACCCACTACGTCGGCGAGGTTATAAGGCCTGTAAAGGTTCTCAGTGTTGCGAGGGTTCTGGAAGTCTAGGATTACTCGCTTCGTTACCTCAAGGTTGCTGAACTGCTTGGATTTGTAATCCGCGTACGTGCCCTTCTTGAACTCCGTGAGCATCTCTTTGACGCCATCCTCGATCATGTATTTGGCGGTGAAGCCAAGGGTGCGTTTAATTTTTTCAAAAGAGACGTTGTAATTGCGTCTGTCTGTGCCTGTGGCCCCACTAACGATTTCAACGGGTCGATCCACTCCTACAACCGACTGAACCTTGGACGCGAGGTCCTGAATCGTCATGTTGAGGCGAGCGTCTCCAACGTTAAGAACTTGACCCTGAACACGGAAGGGATTCGCTTTGAGAGTCAGGACAATTGCCCTAGCGATGTCCGCAACATGAATGAAGGGTCTCCACTGATCCCCGCCCAATACGCTGAGCTTTCCATCAACAAAGGCTTGGGCAGTAAACAGGTTGCCAACGAGATCGAACCGAGGTCGTCGGGAATGTCCGAAAACTGTGGCGAATCGCAGAATAGTAACGAAAAATTCATCACTGACGGACCCGAGCAGCTCCTTCTCGCTCGCGATTTTCGTTCTCGCGTACAACGATACAGGGTTTAGTTCGCTGGTTTCGTCCACGACGTCATCATTAGCGCCATAGACCGAGCAGCTAGAAGCAAAGATGAAGCGCTGAACGCCTGCCGATAGCGCAACCTCTTTGAGCATCTTGGTCACGATGACGTTGGAGTGCAGGGTGTAGTTCTCATCTAAAGCGCAGGCAGGGTCGCCAACGAGTCCAGCCAAATGGATTACAGCATACGCTCCGTCGGTGGCTCGTACGAGTTGCCGGATATCAGTTACGTCTCCCTCGATGAGCTCAAAGTTCTGGTTTGCCTCGAACTCTTTGAGAGTGCTTTCTCCGTAAAATAGACTGTCGAGCACGCGGACAGAGAATCCCTCTTGAAGAAGTTGATGTACGACGTGGCTGCCAATATATCCGCCTCCGCCTACTACAAGGACAGGTCCTCCGCCCTTGATGGCGCTGTTTAGAGTGCGAGAGAAGGGACTGAGCTTGGTCTTGCGATTGAGGTTAAGAAACATTCTCGGCAAGAAAAGAGGAGGCACTGCCAGAGAGAACCACAGCATCGAAGTTGCGATGTCTTTGGTGGTGTACGCGAGGAATGCGAAAACGATTGCGGCTGAAGCGGACAGCACCAGAGCTTTTACAGCGCCGCCCCCAATTCGGAATCGTCCGTAGACGCCAACAACGTAGTTCGTTGTTATTCCGATAAGCGGCACGAAGATGAAGCTCGCGTACAGGTGACCCGAATACAGATACGAGAAAACATTTGAGAGGGCAGCGGAGCAGCTCAGAATAAGGAAGTCGTAGAGCAATCGACTAAGATTCGAATTTACCAATAGTAACTCTCGGGTAAGGAGGGAAGTTGGTTTTCGTAGGAAGTTGCTTCTGTTCATACGTTTTTCAGCTTACAACGTGGATTTGATTGCCCGCCGCCATTATGCGAGGGTCACTCGACTTCGCCTGTCGACCGAAGCAGAGGTACCATACGGCTTCGGCTTAATCAAGTCGGCGATTTTGCTAACCATCTGAAAATGCAGTCTAGTTTGGTCGCTGTATGGGTCTTAGAGCCCCCAGTTGAAGGGATTTTTCACTCTTTCCCTCGACCCAGGGGCAGGTTGTAACGACACGGTTGGAAAAAACGCGTCTGCGACGTGGCTACTAGAAGAGCTTAGGATTTGGAAACCGTCTGCACTCAAATGTTGCGTTTTTCCGAAGAGATGTCTGCGTCAACAAAAACTGAATTTTTGACGAGCTAAGCGGGGACCGCTCAATATTCGACCAGCCTAGTTTTGCAACAAGAAACACTAGAGCGACCATCGTTCGGCCGGGCCACCGCCCTGCGTAAGTTGGCGGTAGGCCACTTTACTGAGGGCGTTCCTTCAGAGTCTGGAGAGGAGTTGTACACGGGAACAGTGATGATAATTATCAGATTTCCGACGAAGCGACTCTCCTATCGATATGTGTAATTGATCGTGTCCTTGATACGGGGCATTATGAATCAGCTGAGGCTGTGGGGTTGTGAAACGTCGCACCTCGGATAAAGGTGGGACTACCTTCTTTATGAAGTTCTCTGAAATCAAGGCTTTGGTTCCTTGGCGGTTCCCCCCTTTCGGGGGAGTAGTTTTGTCGCTGATACGAGCGGTGTGAATATTGGGCTTCGGATTCTCCGATGGAGGGGTGCATGAAAGCGGATGTGGCTATTGTAGGCGGTGGTATCGTTGGATTGGCTGTCGGGTATCTCTTTGGGACGAAATTTCCAGATCGAAGAGTGGTCGTCATTGAGAAAGAGTCTCACGTGGGGCGGCATCAAACGGGGCATAACTCCGGGGTGCTCCACACAGGCATCTACTACAAACCGGGTTCCTATAAAGCTAAGAATTGTTCGCGTGGAAAGAGCTTGATGGAGCAGTTTTGCCGGGAGAACGAAATCCCATTCGAAACGTGTGGCAAGATCATAGTGGCAACTCAAGAATCGGAGCTTAAGGCGCTCCATATGATTCATGAACGTGGAGTCGCGAACGGGGTGAGATGCTCTCTGGCGTCCCGGGATGAGCTAAAGGAGATAGAGCCCCATGTTTGCGGCATTCAAGGGCTGAGGGTTCCAGACGCTGGAATCATCGATTACATTGCCGTGGCTCAAAAGCTGGCTGAGAAGATTCGAGCTAAGGGAGGCTTAGTGCTTACAGATACGAAGCTATTAGGCGCTCGCGTCGCGACGGATAGTACCGTCTTGCAAACCACCTCGGGGGACGTTGAGGCTTCTTTGGTAATCAACTGCGCTGGATTACAATCTGACCGGGTAGCACGTCTTTTGGGTGCGTCTCCAAAGGTGAAGATTATACCATTCCGTGGCGAATATTATAAACTGAAGGGTGAGGCGAGCGCGCTTTGCCGTAACCTCATCTACCCGGTTCCGAATCCAGAGTTTCCATTTCTCGGTGTTCATTTTACTCGCATGGTCTCTGGTGAGGTCGAGTGCGGTCCCAACGCCGTACTTGCCTTCGCGCGGGAGGGGTATACCAAAACGACTGTGAATGTGGGGGATCTCTCCGAAACCCTGACGTATCCTGGCTTCCTAAAGTTTATCTCCAAGCATCTCGGAATGGGATTAGCCGAGATGTGGCGTTCGGTTTACAAAGGAGCGTTCGTTCGCTCGCTGCAGCAGCTCATTCCAGAGTTACGGGGAGAAGATCTGGAGCCGGGAGGAGCGGGGGTACGCGCTCAAGCGATCTCCGACGATGGGAGGTTTGTCGATGATTTTGTCATCGAGCAGAGTCGGGGCGTGGTGAATGTACTGAACGCGCCGTCGCCGGCCGCCACTTCCAGTTTGAGTTTGGCTGAGCACATCGTTGGGCTGGCGTCCGAGCAGGTTGCTTGGACGTTGAGTCCATGCGCATCAAGTGCCGTGGGATAACCGGAGCTTAGGAGTCTGATGCACGGTTTGAACTCTCAGTGGGGCGTTGTAAGTGGTTCTAGCTAGATGAGTTGTGGCAACTATTGTTTGGATTGCCCTTCTCTCGAATCACGCAAAGAACTTCTCTAAATCCGCCCCTGTATCTTCCCAAAAGCGTATTGTATGAGTAAGCTTGCGGGGTTGCGCCCTTGGAGACCCATCATGATTTGCCCTCACTGTAGTTCCCAGGAATTTCGAAAGCTCATCCCTTTTGGGAAATTTGAATACGCTCGCTGTGAGATGTGCGGGTTGGTAACCACATCTCCTATGCCGTCCCTCAATGAGATTTCGGATTATTACACTGAGAAAGTGCAGGGCGGGAATTATTCTCGCTTTAATACCGAGACCGAGAAGCAGAAACAAAACATATTTAGGTCATACTTAAAGATTTT
>JAULVA010000032.1:2273-10409 GCA_032111275.1 Bdellovibrionota bacterium | reverse complement strand
ATATATCTGTGCCAGACGAGCGCAGCATTCGAATTTCACGTACTCAAGAATATCTTCCGTTATACGAAGGTGCGTTACAGAGGGATTTTAAAGAATTCACTACACCTGAAGACCCTCTGCATGTTGGAGAGTATCTATCTCAGAAGAAGGGTTCTTGCCGCTACACGGGGGTAGTGTATCTACCCAGCCCCTTTCCGGGGGCTCCCGAAGAAATTCGGGGCTAGAAAACCAAAATCTCGCGTCTCCGCAACCAAAATAGCCTTCACACCTATGCAAAACAACGCGAACGCGTTGTTTTGCCTCGCTTCCCTAGGGGGCGTCTACCTGTGGGCGCCTCGACGTGATAGGTATCCAGCGTGGTTTGGATCTATCTTGTCCTTACATTTTGTGTTGGATGGCGCCTTACGAGTAGGCTACGAGATGCGATGGAGATGGGGATAGGACCTCAACCGATCGCCACGTGCATCCTGTTCTCGATCCCCCTCGCGTGGTGTGCTGGCTACACCTCGGTCGTTACCGCGACATGGGGCGTGATGCAAAGTTTCGCGTTACTGTCGCACCTTGAGCCATCGCTTAAGGTCGTGTCCTGGTGCACCCTCGCGATGCTTGGAGCGATTGTCGTGCGAGGGGGTGGAGAAACCCGCGTTTCCGCACCTCCCGTTGGCGCCCAACGATGCTTAGTGCCCCTCGGGTGTCTTGTATGTGCTATCTGGTTGGCCAGTGTGGGGATGACCTTTGGGATCACCACGGTGAATGATGGGAGCGTCACTGCCCCTCAATTTCTCAGGGGCGACCTCTTTTCCCACGTGACGCTCATCAGATCGTTCTCCTTCGGATATAATTTCCCGACCGAATATCCATTCCTTCAAGGGGAGGGTATTCGTTACCATTTCCTCTTTTATTTTGGAGGTGGGGTGTTGGAGGCTCTCGGCGCGTCGTTGTCCGTGGCGCTCAACCTTCCGGCTGCCTTCGGCCTGGGCAGTTTCCTGTCGTTGATCGCCTTTATGGCGTGGCGGCTCAGTGGGTCTCTCTTGGGAGCAGCGCTCGCGCCGATCTTGTGCTTGTTCCGTAGCTCCTTGAGTTGGATAGATTGGGTCCGTGCGGTAAGAACATTTCAATGGGATGACCCTCACGTACCCATGCCATTTCTCTTCGGTGTGACCCCGTACGAGGACTGGGGGATATTTTCCCTTATTGTCCACCTTAATCAGCGACATCTCATGTATGGCTTCGCGTGGATGCTTCTCGCGTTGTCCGTGTGTATTTTTACCAACCCAATTCGGCGCCCTGTCGGCTGGGCGCCTGCCAGAACCTACGCAATCTTTGGTGGTTTAGTTGGTTGTGGCGCCTACTGGAATGGCGCCGCGTTTCTCTCTACCGTGATTGCTCTATCGCCTCTCGTATTTCTGAGGCGATATCGTGCCAAGGCACTTCTTATTCTTATCTCCGCCGCGTGCAGTAGCGTCTGTATCGTGAGTCTTGTCACCTACGGCGCGCTTCTCGCCACTCCGTTTCAGCCATTTTTTCGGTTTGGCTTTCTCTCCGTGTCGCAAGCTCCCCTCGATGTGCTCGCATATTTCATCTGGATCTTCGGAGTTCTCCCCCTGGTGGCGTATGTTGCGGGACGGCGGTATGGCTCCCTAGGTTTATACCTCTTTGTCGCGGGGCTCTTGCCGATCGGGGTAGTCTTTTTCGCGCAGATTACGGCGTTCGCCCCTCAGGGCCACAAATTGGTCAATGCGGGCGTTGTGCTGTGGAGCATCGTGAGTGCTGGTCTCGTTGCTTCGATGTTGGTAGCGGCTCGTCGAGGGATTCGATTGAGTGGTCAGTGTATACTGGTGCTCTTAGTGTTGACCGGAATCGCCGACCTTGGTGCGTTGGTGCATCTCGTGGGGAAAACGCGATCCTTTGCTACCGACGATCCGGCTAGTAGATGGGTGGAGTCGCACACCGCGCGGGATGAGGTGTTCTTGTCGGCTCTCCGTGGCGAACATCCCGCCTACATGGGGGGAAGGCGCGCTTTTCTCGGTCCGCGCAATTACGTTTCGGAGGCAGGTTACTCGTATGATGAGCGTGTCGCTTGGTTGCGAGAGGTCGCTTCCCGTGAGCCGGCCGAACAGGTGAGGGCGCTTCGGGAGCGGGGCATCGTGTATCTCGCCACCGAGCGATGCCCGAGGAACGTAGCGCTCCCCCAGGATCTCTGCCCATCTGTGCCAGAGATAGACACGATTGCGCGGAATCCTCTTTTATCGCCCGTGTATGTGAGCGAGGATTTTGTAGTCCGTGAGGTGCCGAGGGATTAGGCGAACAACGCGGGGGCTGCTGGATTGACCCTCCGCTCTTCGATATTCGTATTGAGTTGGGGTATTTCTGAAAATGCGGAGATCTCGTAGGCCAGTAGACACTGGCACACAGAAATTCGACCTCGCAAGGAGTGCTGCTGATCAGTGCTTCCATTGCTAGTTCTCCTTTGTTACCCGCAATCGTTAGGAAGATCTCGTAATCCTCAAGGTGCGGACGCTGTCACTACATGAGGTCCTCAACGTACGTCCATCACCTCCAAATCCCCATGAATGTTGATGTTTCGACAGCCACCACTGTGCCGGGTCGATCCTCCATCGGCGCTGCGAAAATTTCGTAACTATTCAAGTTCTTTGGAAAAGCTGAGATTTTAAGTAACAAACACCCCTTTTTTGACCATACTAAGGATAGGATAGTGTTTTAGTTCTTCTCGGTTTTCTTATGGTTGCTCTCAGTGTGAATGGTAAACCCGCGGAAGCGGTAGTCCCGAGGAAACAGGAGAGCGATCCTGCTATCGCGCCTGCCATCGACCGCGCCAAGATATTTGAACAGGTACGAGCCGCTTCGTCCACTGGCTTCCCCGCTGAACTCTCCTCCTCTCTTTCAGCTCCTACGCCAGCGTCCGTGAGTCGTGAGCGAGCGCTTGAGGTAGAAAACCGAGCTCAGGAGCTCTACCGCGCGATGCATGGTGGGCTCACAGGGTGGGGTACCGATGAGACCCAGCTACTCTCTGCTCTGAAAGGACTCTCCCCACCGGAGGTTCAGTTTCTCAAAGACACGTATGCTAATCGCTTCAATACAAAGCTTGAGGATGATATCGCGTCGGAACTCTCTGGCGACGATCTGTTTCAGGCGCGCGCCGCTCTTCGCGGAGATCGGGCGTCTGAGGCGGCCACTGCGCTGCATCGAGCGATGGACGGGGTAGGGACGGATGAGGACTCGATAATCGGCGTTCTTTCCTCGCTCAAGGGGGCGGAACAGGTCGAGGTTGCGCAGGCCTACAAGAAAGCTTTCGATGTCGATTTGGACACCGCGCTCGCACAGGAGCTAGGTGGCGATGATCTTACACAGGTGCGCGCTATCCGAATGGGGCAACCCGTAACAGCCGCCGCGGCTGAACTTCATAAGGCCATCGATGGAGTCGGTACGGATGAGGCTTCGATACAGGCTGTCCTTAAGCGCCATTCGCCAGACCAGCTGCAAGCAATCGCGGCGGAGTACCAACGCCTGTACGGTGCGACCCTTACGAGTGACCTGCAGAGCGAGTTCTCGGGCCATGAGTTGAGTGAGGTACTTGCTCTCGCGCGAGGTGATCGCACCGCCGCCAAGGTCTCGCAACTGCGGGGGGCACTAGAGGGGGCGGGATCGTCGACGGAAACGATATTCTCGGTTCTAGAGGGTGCCCTCTCTAAAGAGCGAGCACATCTCAGAGCGTCATTTAAATCTCAGACCGGAACCTCGCTTGAGGACGCCCTGAGTGGTGACCTCTCTGGCACCGACCTTGAGAAGGCAAACATCCTCCTGGCACACGGAAAGCTCTCCGATGTAGAGAAGCTGCGGTTCGCTTTTGATGGTGCCGGTACCGACGAAGCGACTATCAAGGAGGTTCTGCGGAACCGTTCGAAAGGGGAAATTGACTACCTCAAAAAGGAGTACGAGGCCCGGTATCATGAATCCCTTGAGTCTCGGATTCATGATGAGCTTGGAGGAAGCGATGAATTCCGAGCGCTGCAGGCTCTCAAGGGGCGACCAGCGACGGTAGAAGAGGCCCTTAAGAATATGCAGGAGCTCGACGCCTTCGAGCGCTCGGGGATCCTCTCGAACGTTATCGGCGCGTTCTCAAAAGAGGACGAAAGGATTACGGAGCAGTTGGCGGTCGCTACCTTTGATATTGCTGCCGCTCAAAAAGATGGTGTTATCTCCCCAGAGGAGCGCGCCTCGATTGAGCGAACCCTGCGGTTCGCTGAAGGAAATATCGACCTTTACGCTGAGAGGAGGGATGCTATCGCCGATACAGGAGCGACCGTCGCGGCGGTGGCAGGATCGACCGCCGTCGTCGTTGGTACAGGTGGTCTGGCCACACCCGGTGTGATCGCGATGGCTGCCGCGGCGGGTGGCGCCTCGTACGCTGGCACGAAATACGCTGTGCAAGGTAAGGGGTACGATGGGGAGAATCTCGCCTCTGATGTGGGTATCGGAGCTGTAGAGGGGGCTGTCACCGCCTTAACCGCGGGAGGCGCTGCCGCGGTTAAGAACGCGGCTCAACAGGGGGCGAAACAGGCATTGAGTACCGGCTCTCAAGCCGCGATGCGCGAGACCGCGGTTGAGAGTGTGGGATCTACCGTCCAAGACGCGATGCGGCCCGATACATGGGCGGGGGGAGCGGCTGCTGGTGTCGCGAATCTCGCGGTGTCAGCGGCCGGTACCGCGATTACAAGTGGCGCGTTGCATCGAGTTGGCGAGGTACGGCCGCCGGCTATGCGAGTTCATGGCGCATCGCCGGAGTTGAATGCGCCTCACGTTGAACTATCATCTGCGCCGGCGCTACATGACAAAGTTACGCTTGGGGCTGGTCACACGCCTAAGGCTACCGAGCCCACTCACGTAGGGCACGTCGCGTTGAATCCTGCCGGCAAAGCTCCCCTGGTGCCAATAGAGCACTTCCGTTTCACCTCCCAAAATCCAAGTGAATGGGCGCTCGGGGTGGCTACATCTCCGGCGTATCGCGTCGCCAATCTTCCCCCTGAGCTGCGAGAGGTGCGCCTTGGGATACCCGGTCGTGTTCGTACCGCGGCGGAGCTTTCGGACGCGCAGGTGGCGCAGGTTCTTAACGCGCAACTCAACCACGTCACCGAGAAGCAGGTGCAGGAACTCGTATCTGCGTTTGGTCCAGAGCGAAAAGGGATCGCAACGGATGTTTTAGAACGTCTCTCGCGTAGCGCTAATCTTGATGTCATGAGCGATGTGACGGACGCCCTGCGGAAAAGCGAGTATCAGGGACGACAGCTGTACTCACCTCGGAACGGTAGCCTGGTTGATTCGCTGAAGTACCTTGCAAATAATAAGAAAGTGTTGCGTTCGACCATCACTCAGGATGTGACAGATACAGATTCGGTCACGCCTAACTCGATCGTTCTCCTTGATAGAGACATGTTGCAGCGCCTTAAGACAGATTCAAAGTTCGTCAAGCAATTAGTGGCCAACAAGGTGACGCTCGTCCACCCCACCGGATTTATAGATGGCATAACCCCATTCAACTCGTCGACCATCGGCGATATCAAAGATAAGGTCAGTGGAGTTATGACGCGGGTCGAATCGCTTCAAAGGGTTCTCCCAAACGCTTCCACGGATGAGCTGGTCAGTAAATCTCTTGAGGCGGGTGTTCTAGCGGAGCTTAAAGCAATCGATTCGCGCCTAGCCAAGCAGCTCGATTTTATCGCGCCCTCACCGAGCTCACGTACGGGAATCTCGGGGATCGTGGATTCTCTTAATGGTTCAGGGGGAATAAGCGCCGAGGAGGTAACACAGGTCCTATCGAAGCTGGACGCCCCGTGGCGGCCGTTGGCGCGCGAGGCGGTGACGCAGTTGAGTGAGGTTCAAAGTCATCGCACCATGGCAGCGTTGGCTCGTGAGCAATTTGAGAAGGTCAGAGCATTTGCCCATGCTGAGGGTGTCGCGATCGAAGATGTCATGTTCGCGGTACGGGCGGGTGATACAAAGAGCTACGGAATCGCTACCTACATATTTAAGGAGGCTAACGCAGGTAAGCTTCGACCGGATCAATTTGTATCGATGGATACCTTGGCGACGGCCGCGAAGGAGAAAGCTGGTCGTAAGACACTCGTGGTTGCTCTCGATGATTTCTCCGGATCTGGGAGTAGTTTGTTATCTTTGAGCTTCGTTCGCGGCGATATACGCAACGCCGTCGGACCGTCGGTGCCGATCGTGTGCGCGCCGTTTGTCGCGAATACTAACGCGTTTAATATGCTGGCTGAAGTTCGCAAAACGGACCCCCATACGACGATGATTCCAGGTCGTATCGTGGCCAGCCTTCTTGAGTCCGATCTTTGTACTGTCGATGGCGGTGCTCTCAAAGAGGGTTTAAAGCAGGTGGTAGGAAAGGCTCAATATGGACACGCTTTTAGTTTCGTATCGATGCCATACATGGGACCAGACAACAATTGCGCGTTATTCGGCGCTGAATTCTTTAACCCTTATTTCATCTTTAACGGCAGCAAGGCTGTGTGCAAAACCGACTTCCATGTCAATACAACTGATATGCTCCCTCTTGAAGGCATCGTACGGCGTGAGGTTTCCTTTGTTCGCTTGGAGCTGGCAAATGTGGCCGAACTTTCACCGCACGAGGGTTTGAAGATGGTCAGGCGGATAGAGGAACTCACGGAAGCTGCTCATAAGCTGAATATACTCAATGACGCTCAAGGTGAGATCCAGGCGGCGGTGAATGATGTTGCGCTCAAGTGTCGAGGGGAGGTGCTTCGAGCGACTGAAGCTGTGCGGCGTGTGGGAAGGACTAACGCGCCAGAGCAGTTGCTTTTGGATTTTGAGGCTGCTCAACAGCTCTCACGCCGATTGTCGCTTGACCAGGTAGAGGAAGACGATGCCATAAAAGTTGTTTCAGCACATATGGCGGGAGGTGTAGCATGAACCCGATAACGCAACAGACCAAAGACACTTGGGAGGATGACAGTATGAAGCTTAGTACCGGAAACCGTATTGATGGTGTGTTGGCGGCCATGAGAGACGCGGCTTCTACACAGGAGGTCGCCGCTATGATGAGGGAGCTTCGCAAGGGCGACGACGACATCGCTGTGGTTGGAGCGTATCGCTTGGAGCTCGAGAATATAGCGAACTTACAACGAGAGCACGATGGGCTCATGAAGGTGCAAGGACTTAATCTCAGCTGTGCCCCGCGAGTTGTAGAGTTAATCCGCGTGGGAGATCTCCATGGTGTTCTTGTAACGAAGATCGAGGGCGTGAGTGATGCTGAGCTTCAGAGAGCGCTCTTCGGAGCGGGGACTCCACTCACGACCGAGGCGGTGAGAGAGTCCCTGAGGTCAGATATCTCGAAACTCAGGGACGCTGGATTATGGAACGAGTATCTCGAAAGGGGAGGGGCTTGGTATTTAAATCCGGAGACTAAGCGGGTGATCATCGCTCCGTGGTCTGGGGTCGCGCCGGCTGATCAACGCACGCTCCAAGAGGGATATGACCAGGTAGTGAGGATGATCGACGATGCATAGCCCTACATCCGGTCCTCCCAACGTTGCTCAGCAGGGTACGCAGACCGACATGTCCACCGACGCGGCGCTGGGGCAGACGCGCCGTTTCGTCGACGCGGGAAGGACGATGATGGCAGGCCTTGCCCTTGGGGACGCACTCGGATGGCCGACAGAGTTTAAGAGTATGCAGGATATTCACTCGCGATTCGGTGACCGAGGCATCCAAGAGCCACCCGATCCCGCTATTTTTACCGATGATACTCAAATGACTATCGCGGTTGCCCGAGCGGTTATTGCGCACCGGCGTGCTGACGTTGCTGTTCTCATGGAGCGGATGGCGGAGGAGTTCGTCCAGTGGGGGTTCAGTGAGGATAATAATCGCGCGCCGGGCCTTAGCTGTATGGGAGGTGTGCGAAATTTAGCGAAGGGTATTCCTTGGGAGAGGTCCGGTGGGCTTGACTCCAAGGGGTGTGGCTCAGCGATGCGGGTCGCCCCGATAGGCTTCGTGTATCAAGATGATCCCCAACGCCTTCGCGCTGTTGCCATAGCCTCGTCCCTGCCAACTCACCGGCATCCCTCCGCGATCGCCTCGGCT
>JAULVA010000032.1:1292-2263 GCA_032111275.1 Bdellovibrionota bacterium | reverse complement strand
GATGGTGTTCAGCCGTTGGAGATGCCAACTCGCTTGGCGGCATTTGTTGGGGGCATGTCGGCTGAATTCGATACGGCGCTGGCCACGATGAACTCCGTGCTCTCGATGAAGGATGAGGTGGCCGCGATGGACACGATCGGCGCTGGATGGGTAGGGTATGAAGCCGTTCCGCTCGCGCTCTATTGCGTCATCAAGTACCCGGATAGTTGGGTAGATACCGTCCGACGTGGAGCAAACTTTGCCGGAGATAGTGATTCCGTCGCGTCGATAGCGGGCGGGATTCAGGCGTTGCGACTCGGCGCGGACTCTATTCCCGCGGCGTGGCTCTCCCGGTTGGAGCGCCGAGCGGAGCTTGAGCAGCTTGGGGCTCAACTCGCCGAGGTCAAGTCGGTTCAGCCACGAACTGGCGACTTGTGAGGGACCCGCGTAACCTCATGGTTCGCCTTTCGTTGAAGCCTCGATACCTCCAATTGTCGTACGGCCCGCCAGGAGTCGGGCCCTACCTTGTCCGGCGGATTAGATCATGGGGTTGGATGTGCCGCTTTTATAACAGCTCAGAGTTGTTGTGAAATTTCTAGGGATACCTCAGTGACTGCCACAACTTGCATGCGGTAAGCTGCTGCCCATGGCCCGCCGTCGACAATCCATTATTACAGCCCTCAAGCACCGCATCCCCGCGGGCGAGCGGGTACTCGTCGCGTTATCCGGCGGCAAGGACTCCTCGGTCCTCTTGCATGGACTTCTTAAGGTTCGGCGGCTCCTCGATATCCGTGTTGAGGCGTGTCACGTCGATCACGGGCTGCGAAAGGAGAGCGGTGAGGACGCCACATGTGTGGCCGCGATGTGCGAGAAGCTCGGCGTGGTGTGTCATGTTGTTCGTCTCGGTAAACGCCCCCCGCAGGCCAATATGGAGGCCTGGGCCCGGGCGGAGCGGTACCAAGCGCTTGCAGGGGTGATGGAGCGGGAGAGCT
>JAULVA010000032.1:0-1282 GCA_032111275.1 Bdellovibrionota bacterium | reverse complement strand
ACGGCTATTTTATTTATCTCGAAAAAAATACCCAACTCGATAAACCTTTACAGATTCTGCAGTATGCTGATACAGCGTCCGTGATTCATGGGCGACAGTTGCTGGTGCTCGAAGCCAACGCCAACGATGTCGCCGAAACCCTCCTTATGAGGCTCTTCGCCAACAAGGAGCTCACCACGATTGAGGAGAGCGACCGACGACGGCGGTGCGTCCGCCCATTCCTCGGCATCTCTCGGGAGCAGATCGAAGATTTCGTGAGGGAGTATCAGGTTCCCTGTGTCGAGGATCCCTCGAACGCGGACACTGCGATGGTGCGGAACAGGGTTCGGAAAAAGGTTCTCCCCCTTCTTGAGCGAGATTTCGACCCCTCGATGGTGTGGATCCTCTCGGAACGAGCACAGTCGATAGCGGCAGATTGTGAAGCGCTCCAATACGTTGCGGAGGGGACGGCTGACCGGATAGGGGCGGTGGAGTTTCGTGATAGGGCATGGCTTCAACGGTGTAGGGAGGAACTTCAGCCCCTCCCATATGCAATTAAGTGGCGGGTTGTCCAGGTGCTCTTTACCCACATCCTGGGCCATACCGTGGGCGAACCTCGGGCCCGAGCCCTCGTCCTGCTCCTCGAGGGGGCTCAACTGAGCCTTGACCTTGGCGGGGGTGCGGTTCTTACCTCAGAGAATGGGGGGAGGAGCATTAACCTTCGATCCTGATGTTGTCCCAAGCGGGGTACTGAGTAATAATAGTCCGACTTTATTGCGATTTCCGCACAGCAAGGTTTGGAGATTGAGCGGTGACAAGAAACGGTGTCTTTTGGCTCGGAATTATTCTTCTCGTTTTCACAGTATACAGTGTAGCCAAGAAAAAATCTGATGTAACAACAGAGCTTTCCTACAGCGAGTTCCTTCAGGAGGTTGATAAGCACAACGTGCGAACCGTCCGCATCGAGGGGACGACGCTCTTCGGTGAGTACCGTGTGAAGGACTCTCAGTTTGAGCGGTTCCACACCACATTACCTAAGGATGACACCCTTATCCCGAACCTGGTGAAGAGCGGCGTTGATATCAAGGTAAACGAGCCGGCTGATCAGTCCTCGTACCTCTTCTTCCTGATGAACGCGTTGCCGATGATCCTCTTACTGGTGATTGGGTTTACCTTCTGGCGCCAAATGCAGATGGGCGCGGGGAAGGGGATGAGCTTCGGCAAGTCGAGAGCTAAGCTCCTAACGGAGAGTCAACAGAAGGTGACCTTCGCCGATGTGGCCGGTATCGATGAGGCTCGTTCC
>JAULVA010000031.1:1292-23420 GCA_032111275.1 Bdellovibrionota bacterium | reverse complement strand
CATCGGTGTGATCGTATCGCGAGGCGCCACCGACCTCTCCACGTAGGAAAGCGGAATTGGACGTCTTCCAACCCATGCTTCGATTGAAGGTGGCGATGACGGAGTTGTCTCGAGACCCGATATATCGGGGAGCTATCTGCATATTGACCAGCGACTCGTCACCGAGGTTGTAGTCCTCTACTCGATCAAATCGATCGATGTAGTTCATTGAGATGAACTCTGGCTGAATGGTTTGATATTGAAAGACAGGCCCACTGAATCGTCTATCCGTGGCGAGATCGGCCGGGTTATTGCTGACCGTTGAGGGATCGAGATCGAGGTCCTTATAGTCCTGGAGGTCCGCTTGGAGGAAGGTCGCGTCCGAATAGCCGTATCCAACTGAGTATCGCTGCGAGAGCACCCATTGCCCTTTGTAGATACCGGTATAGGGATCGTCCTCTTGAGCTGGGTGGGCGCTCGGCCCGGCAAACGTATAGAGGGCGTCGAAGTTGTTGATGTGTTGACGGAAGATGTAGTTCTCAGTGCCGGCGTCCCACAGTCGACCAACCGTGTCAGCCGTTCCTCCTTCAAATGACCAGGAGTCTCGCTGCATGAGACTTCTGAAGGGGAGTCCGTAGGCGAAGCGTGTGGTTGTTCCATCTGAGCGATCCGCCGCGCCAAGTAGGAAGTTATGCCGGGTGCCCATGAACTGAGGATCTTGGATGACCGCTCCAAAGCTGTTTCTTGAGGCGTTCTGCTCGTAACGCGTCTCTAAGCGGGTGGCTCGACCAAGCACGTTTCCTTCGGAGATGCCGATGCCGCGGTTGCGTTGGCCCGTTCCCGAGGAATAGCTGACGTAGGGGATAAGGGTCCAGGAGTCTCGGGCCTCGACCAAGACATCCACGGCGTCGCCATCAAAGGTCGGTGTAATCTTAATCTGACGCAGGAAACGCTGAAGACGGAGGTTTCGAGCTGATTGCTTAATGAGGTACGGGTCAAAGGTGTCTCCCTCCCGGAAGAGAAGTTCCGTTCGAATTACGCTGTGGGCGGTCTGAATCTTAAGGCTATTAACCACCCCATACGGCCCACTGGAGTCCTCGAAGATATCTCCAACTTTTATAGTGATCTTGCGGATGTAGCGTTTCTCTTTCTGAGGTTCGCTCTTGTCGAGTGGAGCATCTGGGTCGGCCACCGTTACTCCCTCTACCTGCGTCGTAGCCTCTCCTAGTGTGGCCGATGGCGCAGGTTCCGCATGGCTCGATTGCGCAAGCGTCAGAGCGGAAACAATAGTGAGGAGGAGGCAAAAACGGGGCATTTATAAAACTGCGTTTAAAAGGGGCTCGTCCGTCAAGTTGGGGTTGAGGGGCGGTGTGCCAAGGATCCTTACCCAGGTGTCGCACGCACATGGGAAGAAAAACCTACGGGTACTCAATGTTACTACTGGTAAGATGCCTGATCCGTCAATCTGAGAAGAGGTGATGCATAATAAATTTCACGCTTGAACGTGGCGTCGTTCGTACCGGTTTTGTACCACCGCATGCGACCGATCGAAGGGGACCGCGAGGCGCTGATATTCCGTCGCTTTCCATCGCAGTAAAAGTGTTCGTGAGCGGTCGTATATGCTCGTGAATTCATTGACGGAGTAGTTTGAGCTGGCTATCCTGCGCCGGATGTCTTCGTGGGCCTTTTCTCGAAAAATTGCGTTGCGTTATCTGTGGAGTAAGAGGTCTGAAGCCTTTATCTCAATCATCACCGTTATCTCAGTAATCGGTGTTGCGATCGGAGTCATGGTTTTGAATATCGTCATGTCGGTCATGACGGGGTTTGAACATGAGCTTCGGGAGAAGATCGTAGGGACGGATTCGCACATCGTTATTAACAGCTCTGCCGGTTCCGGCATCTTCGGCTGGCGAGAGACCGCTCAAAAGATACAGCAGGTGCCCGGAGTTCTCTCCGTATCTCCCTTTACCTATCACCAGGTCCTCATTCGCTCCGATTCTCGAGCCTCGGGACTCCTCATTCGGGGGATCGAAAAGGGGAGCGCCACCGCTGATCAGGTGGCCCGCTACCTTCCCCCACGCCGTTCCCTTGATTCGCTCTTTAATCCGGCTCCTATCAACGTACTTCTGGCGAATGGAGAGGAACAAGAGGCTACACTCCCGGGCATCTTGCTCGGACGCTCCTTGGCGCAAACGCTCGGAGTATTCGCCGGCACTCCGGTGTCAGTTCTCTCTCCCCAGGTAACCTCGACCCCCTTCGGATTGGTACCCTCCTTTCGGCGATTTGTTGTGGTGGGAACCTACAGCTCTGGCCTGGTCGAGTACGAGAGCGGTGTCGCCTACATCAGTCTTGAGGAGGCGCAGAGGTTCTTCGACATGCAAGGTGGTGTAACCGGCCTTGAGGTGCGGGTACGAGATATTAACGCCGCTCCTGCGATCGGCAAGCGCATTCACGAGGCGACCGGCGGACTCGAGTCAGGCTTGAGCGTTCGGGATTGGACGGTGAGTAACAAGCCGCTCTGGGACGCTATTCAATTAGAGAAGCGGGTGTACTTCATCGTGTTGCTCCTCATTATCGTCATGGCCAGTTTTTCAATCGTTACGACCCTCATCATGATCGTGCTTGAGAAGCGAAAGGATATCGCCGTGATGAAGACCTTGGGCGCCTCAACGCCAAGCATCGGGCGTATTTTCCGCATCCAGGGCGCGGTGATTGGAGGGCTCGGCACGATTATCGGCCTTATCCTCGGATACGGTGGATGCTGGGCGCTCAAAACGTGGGGCTTTCCGATCGACGAGCGAATCTTTCAGATGTCGACCCTGCCGGTGACTATTGATCCCGTGAACTTCGCTATGGTCGGTGTTGCCGCGTTTTCTATCTGTTTCGTCGCTACGATCTATCCCGCTCGGCGAGCGGCGAGCTTAGAGCCGAGTGAGGTACTTCGGTATGACTAGGGAGCTGTAGTACATGCGCATTGAGGTTGAAAAGCTCACCAAACGTTACCGAGACGCTGACCGAGATCTGACGGTTATCGATAATCTCACCTTCACCTTTCCTGACAAAGGCTCTGTAGCGATCATCGGTCGATCGGGAACGGGGAAATCAACCCTTATGCATCTCCTTGGGGCGCTCGATAGTCCGACGTCGGGGTGCGTGAAGTACGGTGGGGCCGTCATTAGCGCCATGAGCTCAGATGAGCGGGCCGCGTTCCGGGCCAAAAATATCGGCTTCATCTTCCAGTTCCACCACCTGCTTCCTGAGTTCAATGCGCTTGAAAACGTCTCGCTCCCACTCATCATGTCCGGTGTTGGTGAGACGGAGGCGCTTGAGAGGTCTGGTGCTCTCCTCGATAAGGTGGGATTGGCTGCCCGCAAAACTCATCTTCCTTCGCAGTTGTCGGGTGGGGAGCAGCAACGTGTCGCTATCGCTCGTGCGCTCGTCGCTCGGCCGGCGGTGGTGCTCGCGGATGAGCCAACCGGAAATCTTGACCTCACAACGGCGTCAGAGATTCAAGGCATTCTCCTTGAGATCAATAGGGCGCAGGGAAGCACCCTGATCATCGTTACCCATAATCATGAATTGGCTCGCAGCCTCGATATGGTCGTTGAGATGCACCCGGGAGGTGCGCTCGTCGCTCACGAACGAGGACGGGGCGCGAATGCCTAGGAGTGGTGGAGATTACCTATGAAGAGGTCAACATGGATCCTCCGAGCTATCGCGTTGGGTGTAGTCTTCGCCGCGGCGATCACGGGCACAGGTGTGAGCTCCGCCCGCGCTCAAATGAGTGATGTCTACTCTGTCGGGGGTGTGATCATCGAGGGTAATCGACGTATCGATACCAACGCCATCCGAGTGCAGCTCAAAGGAACGTACGGTCGGGTTACGGCGAATGAGATTAATGAGGATGTCAAAACGCTCTACAATACAGGCTTCTTCGATCAGGTAACGGTGAGCGTTATCACGAGCCCCTCCGGCGAGCGAAAACTTAAGTATACGGTGGTTGAAAAGCCGGTTGTTCGAAAGGTTCTCATTAAAGGGAACGACGATGTTTCTGAGAGCGACCTCGCTGAGATCCTGAAGTTCGACTCCCGTCGCTTCGTTGATAAAGCGAAGATCCAAGCGATGATTCGGAAAGCAGAGTCATATTACCAAGCGCAGGGGTATTACGACGCGGTGCTTGAATACACCACGGCGCCAGTAGGTGAAAACGAGGTAGACCTGACCTTCGTCGCTACAGAGGGTAAGCGATACCGAGTTCGTGAGGTGAAGGTCGAGGGCGCCAAGGATCTCGACGAGGACGATATGCTCTCGAAGCTCGCCACCAGGGAGTATAACTGGTGGATCTCGTGGCTTCTCGGCACAGGGCGCGTGAACGAGGAGATGACCGAGTCAGACAAACAGGTACTTCGCCAGTACCTGATGGATCACGGCTACCTAGAGGGAACCGTCGGGAACGCGGATATCGAGAAGCGCGATGATGGTCTCTACGTTACCTTCGATGTGACCGAGGGGCAGCAATATAAGATCGGGAAGATAACGGCCTCCGGTGATCTCGCGAATGGTTCGACTGACTATACCTTAGAGGGGATTAAGAGCGAGGCAGGGGAGGTGTTCAGCGCTACTGATGTGCGAAATGACATCTTTACTATTACGGACAAGTTCTCGGACGAAGGGTACGCGTTCGCCAACGTCGTTCCGAACACCGCGGTTAACAAGCAAGAGTCCACGGTCGACCTCGATTTCACCACAACAAAAGGAAATCTCGTTCGCATCAACCGCATTAACGTAACCGGTAACGAGAAGACCTACGATAACGTTATCCGTCGTGAGCTTAAAGTTGAGGAGCAGCAGCTTTATTCAGGGACGAAGATTAAGCGGAGCCAAACGCTCCTTCAGCGTCTCGGCTATTTCGACGAGGTGGGGATTACCAACCAGCCGACGAGCGATCCAGCGATGGTTGATCTCGATGTGAACGTTAAAGAGGCGACCACCGGAAGCTTCAGCGCGGGAGCGGGTTATTCAACGAACAACGGCGCGATCTTTAACACCAAGATCTCAGAGAATAACCTCTTCGGAACGGGTCGAAGGGTCAACCTCAACCTCGACTTCGGTTCTCAGATCAGTAATCAGGTTCTCTCGATCGATGATCCACGAGTTAACGACACCTATATGTCCGCCGGCGCGGACCTGATGCGCACGACCCGCTTGTTCAACGACTTCCGCAGAGAGTTGGAGGGTGGAGCGTTCACCTTAGGATATCCAGGCGAGCAGTTCCTCGGGGAGCTCTTCCAAGACATTCATTTCAACCTCAAATATGAGCTTCTTCGAATCGACATCTACGATGTCGATGAGGACGCCGCTCAGCTCGTTAAGGATTCATACGGCAAATAATCCGCATCATCGGTAACTCCGAGCATCGTGCGAAACACCATTAACAACCCGATGAATCCAACCAAGGGCTCGAAGCAGGTGCTTCAAACTGAGGTTGCTGGTCTTGGAGCTGACCAGGATTTCTACCTCGTCGAGTTCAGGAACTCCTGGTACCTGCCACTCGCGGAAGGGTCATGGGGTGAGGTCGTGCTCGCTGATCGAACGAACTTCGGATACGGCGAAAGCTTCAATGATAATCCGTTCCCCCTCTATCGACGATACTTCCCTGGAGGTATTAACTCGGTGCGCGGATATCGTAACCGAACGCTTGGTCCTGTTGATATAAACGGTCAGGAATACGGTGGTAGCAAGCAGCTCGTGAACAACCTGGAGCTTATCTTTCCACTCGTGAATTCCGCTGGATTTAAGGGCGTGATGTTCTACGACTTCGGTCAGGCGTACGACGATAACAAGCCGATCGCGGTCGATGAGTTACGTCAAGCGTGGGGGTACGGTATCCGGTGGGCATCTCCGATGGGTCCGATCCGTGTAGAGTTCGGATATCCGATCAATCCTCAAGAGGGGGAAAACATGCAGACGATGTTCTCGTTCGGGGCGCCGTTGTAGCGCTGTGCGGGAGGGCGACCATTCCTGGTCGCCGGGACGTGAAGCATGGCGAATGATGTGCGTGACGGTTCCACCCGGAGGGCCCGTCTCCTGACGGGCCGGAATGGCGACCGCATCAACGAACGGAATGTGAGGTCGCGTCCAATTTGAACGATGGAAACATACCCGGCCCGTCGGGAGCCGGGCCCTCCGGGGTGACGTGATGCGAATGTTGAGAAACATGCGTCATGCCAGGATGCGTGGCGCAGATCGGGAGGGCGACCATTCCTGGTCGCCGGGACGTGAAGCATGGCGAATGATGTGCGTGACGGTTCCACCCGGAGGGCCCGTCTCCTGACGGGCCGGAATGGCGACCGCATCAACGAACGGAATGTGAGGTCGCGTCCAATTTGAACGATGGAAACATACCCGGCCCGTCGGGAGACGGGCCCTCCGGGGTGACGTGATGCGAATGTTGAGAAACATGCGTCATGCCAGGATGCGTGGCGCAGATCGGGAGGGCGACCATTCCTGGTCGCCGGAATATCGCGCATCGCGAAAGACCTTTGCCCCACGCAACCACATGGCGGTCAGGAACGACCGCCCTCCCGCGTGCCGGGGCCTCATGTGTAAATGGCGCGGGCTACGCCCTCAACACCGACTCATCCTTCTTAGCGTCGGTCGGTAGCTTAATGTCTTGCTCCTCCTCATGCTCGTAGAAGAGTTGATTCCGTGGGCGGCGTCGAAGAAGCGCCACGGTGTCGTGGTATCCCTGTTCCATCAGAGCGTTCAGGTAGTCCGGATCGAGAGCGCCATAGGACATCACCTCGTACGCGAGATCCTCTCCGAGCTTCGCTTTAACGAGTGTAAAGAGTGGCCAGAGTGCGCCACAGGCGTTCATAAACTTCTTATGCGAGTTGCCAACCGCCGCTTTGAGTAACGGTCCAAGAGCTGATGATGGACGGATCGTGAGCGTTTGCGGTGGTCGTAGGCAGAAGGTATCTGACTCCGCTGGCACCTCCCATGTTGGTCGCGTGTCGTGCGGCTCTCCGTAGTGATCGAACCACCACGAGCGTCCCGAGATATCGATAATAATAATCCTATGAGCTCCGAGTCGAACCGCGGGGTCGACCGGAACGTTCTGAGAGATACCTCCGTCCACCAGTCGTACCTTGCCTCGTTCCGTATCGATCTCGACAGGGGGGAGGACCGATGGAAGCGCCGCTGAAGCGAATCCGTGCTTGGCGGTAAGTTCATTGACATAACACACATCGAAGGTCGTTCCGTGCATCTGTTCGGGTAGGATGTGTTGGTGAGAGCTTAAAAAGAGGAGCGGCTTCCTCGATTCACCCTCAAGGGTGGTCATGACCCCTACAGCTTTCAGCGACGCTGCTCGGCCCTCGGGTGTCAGACCGCCACTGGCTTGAAGGGCGGCGTCGAGCTGGTCTCGAAGTGGTTCAGGATCAAAGAGGGTAATCTTTGAACCGTGAGGCCCTGGAGCGAGGTACTGCTCTGCCGCGATACGTATCGCCCGAATAAACGCGCGGGCACGCGTGCCCGAGAAGGTGTTGCTGAACGTTCGCTCACGCCACAGCTCCTCAAGCATAGTGATTGAGTGATTGAAGCTCGTTTTTAGTCCAGCAGCGATGACCAGACCGTTCACCGCGCCGATACTACTTCCGAGGATTATTGAGGTGCGATCGAGGTCCTTCGAGATGACCTGACTGAGGGCTTTCAGGGCGCCCGCTTGGTAGGCGGCGCGAACGCCACCACCCGACAAAACGATCCCTAAATCGCTCTCGTTTTGGTCGAGGGAGCGACGAAACTGTACCGCGTACTGGTCCTCTCCTTGAGGGCGCCTTTTCATACCTAAGCCGGGTAGCGCTAGCCTTTCACTGAGGATCGGCACATTCTCTATAACCTTAACGAATCTCGGCTATCTAGCGCCTAACCTCTCTAGATGAGATGCCGGGTGAGGCGATTTCAGTTCGCATGGAACATGCTATCAGCTAGTTAGGGGGCGGTTTTAGCGCCTCCCCTCCATCACAAGGACATCCACTCCAGTCTGAGGGTAGTGAGCACAGAGAACAACCCCCCTTTGAGAGCGCTCACCATATATTCCGTCGACGAGCCTCAATGGTCGGGAGCCTGGGGGTGTGCTACTGTCTTCGCGGTCGAAATTCACCAGAAGGATCTGAGTATCATGACGAACGAGCGGCGTATTATCACCGTGGATGGAGTGGGAGCATCAGGAAAGAGCGCTCTTGCGCGACTACTTGCTGAGCGCCTGGGGTTCGCCCACCTCAATTCAGGATTACTGTACAGGGCCGCAGGATATCTCATCGCCCAAGCGGGCATTCCGGCGGACGATAACGTTGTCCTTGGTGAGCTGCTGAAGCGCCACTCCATCGAATTAAAGTACGACCGTACAACAGGTAATCAGGTATTCATTGATGGCGTGCTTCGAGATGGAGAGATCCAAAGCCAACAGGTTTCAATGATCGCTTCTCACGTTGCCAAACTCCCGGCGGTTCGAGAGCACTTTGTGGGGGTTCAACGGGGAGCGTTCACGCCGGCGGGTGTTGTCGCCGAGGGGCGAGATATGGGGACGGTGATCTTTCCCGACGCATCGCCGAAATTTTTCATCAACGCCGATCTTCGCATTCGCGCCGAGCGTCGTCGGGCGCAGCTCATTGAGAAGGGCGAGGTAGCGGATCTGGAAGCGATCGAGAACGATCTCGCCCGACGAGACTACGAGGACGCGAATCGGGCCTTGGCGCCTATGAAGCCCGCTGAAGGGGCGGTGCTCATCGATAACTCCCATGGCTCCTTGGAGGAGAACGTCGAAAAGATGTACCGCGTCGTCGTTGGGTAGGGTCGGCCAGTACATTGCGCACAGATTTGCCCCGCAAACGTCGCGCACGATAGGCCGACAGAGCTACCGGGGGGCTTCAGTCCCGAGGTTGAGGACGATAGCCACGATACCCATCACGATATTCGCCGACCACGCGGCCAAGAACGGTGGGAGGAGCTCAGCCCGCCCCATTGAGATACTGAATGAGTCGACAGCGTAGTAGAGGAAGGCGATAGATATCGCCGCGATAGAGCTCATCGCCATGCTTCCGGAGCGAGCGGGCAAGAGGGTGAAGGGGAGGACGAGCATCCCGGTCACAAAGATAATAAAGGGCGCCGCCATCTTGCTATAGAGGTCGGGCATGTACTGCGTGGTAGAGATTCCATTTCGCTTGAGCCGTTTTATGAAGCGTCGTAACTCCGAGAAGCTCATGGTGCTCGGGTCGCTCTTCACATCATAGAAATCGCTCGGCACCTCTTTAATCGGAAGGGGAAGCGAGCGAAGGCGCTCCACCACCATCGGATCTTTGTCGAAGTGATATTCGGTAACATCGCGCATGTTCCATCCGAGTCCCTGATCGATCCAATGAGCGGTGTGAGCATCGGTTCTCTTGGCGACTCGCCAGTCCTCGGGTACCTCGAATTGGGAGAGTGAGTGAATGGTGTTCGTTCGTGAGTCGAAGAGATCAAAGGCGTAAAAATTGCTACCTTGTCGCCACCAGAAATCAGATTGGCTATAGCTACCTCTTTTATCTTTTTGGCGGATATCGATGTTGTAGATCTCTTTTTGCCGCCGTTCGGAGAAGGGGACGATCACCTCGCCTAGGAGCATTGACATCATGGAGAGGGCGAGACCAAAGACCATTAACGGACGTCCGAGCCATCCAACGGTGACCCCCGCGGCGCGCATCGCGGTTATCTCAGAGCTCTTTGAGAGGAGTCCGTACGTAAAGAGGGTAGCGAAGATAAGCGCGACCGGAAGCATGAGTTGCGCCATGAGGGGCACCTTGCAGAGGAAGTACTGCAAGATGAGCCATACGGAGGCCCCTTCGCTTAGAACGTTGTCGATGCGATCGATAAAGTCCACGACCAGGAAGAGGAAGACGAATGTAGTCAAGCCTATGAGGAAGTTCTTGATCAGGAGTGTGAGTATGTAGCGATGAAGGATCTTCATGACTGTTGCCTCCACCGAGCGAGGAGCTTGCCGCCGCGCTCAAGAAACTTTTGCGCCCCTTCTGACACGGATTGCCACTGCTCCGTTCCGACCTTATACACGAGGATGATCGCGATCGCTGTCGTAATGATGTTCGGTGCCCATAGGGCTATCCACACCTTGAGGGCACCGCTATCGGCCATAGTGAGACCGATTGAGAAGATCGAGTAGTAGAGGATGAATACGACGAGGCCGAGCGTCGCGGCGAAGCCAGCGCCCCACGTCCGTTGCGTTCGTGGCGACATGATGCCTAGCGCCATCCCCACAAAGGCCATAACCACGGAGGCGTATGGAAGGGACAGTCGTTGTCCGTATTCTATCTTGGCGCGGCGAAACTTTTTAAGGAGCTCCTTACGGGTGATCGTTTGCCCATATACCTCGATCGCGTCCCCTTCGGTCGAGCGGATCTTGTGCTTGTAGTAGTCGACGGTCTCTTGAAGCTTTGGCCCGGAGAGCTCACGCGCGACCGCCCCCTTTTTCGCTTCCTCTTTGAGCTCCATCGGGTTGACGCTTAAGCTGTTCGATTGAAATTCGGTGCGAGAGTAGTTCTCTCCGTCCGTCTCATGGGCGACGCCCTCTCCGAGAAGGAGGGAGAGCGTTTGCGTCTCCTCATCGGCTACGATCTTTCCGCTTCGAGCGACAACAACCTTTCGTTGTGAATTGTTACGCTTGTCGTCGACGATCACCCGTGAGAGATCTCCGGTCTGGTAATCGATCTTCTCAGCATAGAGGGTTAGTTGTCCTATCTTGTTGAATACGCCCTCGGTTAAGCCCGAGGTGCTCTTCGACCGAGCTATCTCAAAGAGCGCGGTCGAGAGGGTAGAGAAGCCCCATGGTCGCAACACAAAGGAAACGAAGAGGCCGGTGGAGGCGACTACGACCGCGAAGATGCCGATCGGAAGGATGAACTTGAGGATGCTGATGCCGCTCGCGCGTAGGACTACCATCTCCGAGTCCCCACACATCCGAGCGAAGGCGAGCATCACCCCGAGGAGCGTCGACATAGGAAGAGCGATCTCAAGGAAGGTGGGAATGATCGCCAAAAATACCTTGGCTATCTGACCAAGCTCAACGCCACGATTAACAATTAGTGAGGTGAGCTTGAGCATCCGGACGGTCAGGAGCAGTCCTGTGAAGGTGAGGAGGCTGATCGAGAAGAAGGTAAAAACCTCTTTCAGCACATATCGGGAGATGATTCTCACAGGCGGGGTCTCGGAGTATTCTAAACACTTGAAACGTAACCTGTTATCCGCAGAAGGCCAAGGGGCCGAGGCGAGCTTAAGATAGCTTTTCTTAAGGGCAAATTCATCCGAAGAGACCGTGTTCCCATGGGCCGGTCGTGTCCGCATATTTCATTTCGGGTTCCGGCCCGTCAGGAGACGGGCCCTCCGGATAAAATGTATTGGTCACATGTGAATTTCCGGGATGCGATCAACCCGGAGGGCCTGTCTCCTGACAGGCCGGGTACGTGTCGGGCTATTGAATTGAATCGCGGTGGATATCGCGAACCGGAACGACATTCGCGATTCCGGCCCGTCAGGAGACGGGCCCTCCCCATTGGCGACGCCCGATGCCCAAAAAAAAGAGGAGCCTCGCGGCCCCTCTCTCAATCTCGCACCTGAGAGCGATGATTACATCAAACCCGGCCCCTTGTTGAGACGAGCCTGCTCTTTGCGTTGCTTCTTGCGAGATTCCTTCTCCTTACGCTTGCGACGCTCAGATGGCTTCTCGTAGTACTTGCGAGCTTTGAGCTCCTTGAAGAGTCCTTCCTTGATCAGCTTACGCTTGAGGATCTTCATCGCCTTCTCGATGTTGTGAGAAACGACTACTTCCATCGCGCCAGCGCGAGCACGATCATCTCCTGGAGCTGCGCCACGTGGCTCACGAGCACGGGGAGCACCACCTACTGTCTCTGTGCTTCCTTTTGCCGCTGTCTTCTCAGAATCAACTTCGTCGTTCATAGCTCCAACTACCATTTCAAAATCATGCTTACATTACGTTCCCTTCTGGGAACCACACTACATACCTTGCACTTGTGTGACTCAAGGATGTGGATTTGTAGCAAAAAACAGGGGGAAAAGTAAAGAGATAGGGATTTTGGGCGAAGGTGGAGGGGAACGGAGGGGCTCGCGCCTGTGCCTTCTGGGCGTCTTACTATCTTATCTCTCGTAAATTCAGTACGTTATCGATTTGAGAGGCTGGTGGGGGCACTCTTGGTCGCCGCTTCCGGCCCCTGAGGACAAGGGCCCTCCGGGCCGCCCCACGTCACAATATCAGCCGGGGTGCCCGTCTCCTGACGGGCCGGCTATGTTAGACCGTTTCGATGTTCGGCGGTGTGGCGTTGGCGCGAGTCCTCACCCCAACTCAATCACCGTAATCTCCGGTGGACAGTTAACCCGCACGGGCAATCCCACAACCCCAAGGCCTCGCGAGGTGTAGACATACCCAGTACCGATGTCGGTGAGTCCTGAGATGAAGCGGGGATCCTGCACGGGGATGACCATGTTGACGATGCCGGGAAGTCGCACCTGACCACCGTGCGTGTGACCGCAGAGCGCCACATCGAACGAGTGCTTCTCCTCCTCAAGGAGCGTCGCCACGTAGTCGGGGTTATGGCTGATCAGGATCCGAGCGCTGTGTTCCGGCGCTGGAGCTCGGGGTGGCGGCTTGATTGGGAATCCGGTGAGGAAGTCGTCGACGCCGAGGATCTCAAGTGAGGACCCTCCACGAGCGACGCGATGGCTCTCGTTTATCAGGATGCGCAGCGAGGGGTGCTGCCGCGCGGCGGTCATGAAGAGCTCGATCGAATTCCAATTCTCGTGATTACCGACCACGCCAACGATACCATCTTTGAAAGAATAGTTGGCGATGATGCCGCAGATATCGGAGAACGCTTTTTGCGCCATCTCTCGGCGGGTCATACCGAGGTAGTCAGAATTTCGGAAGCAATGGGTGACTGACCACAAGGGATTGTCGCTCACGAAGATGTAATCGCCACCGAGGAGCAGGATCTCTACCTTCTCGTCGATCAGGGTCTCTATCGCGTGCGTGATCCACGACTGCGGAACCCACAGTCCGAGATGAAGGTCGGTGAGGTATCCGATTCGATACCCGTGAAAGGGAGCGGGAAGGTTAGGGATCGTAATCTTAAGCCGCTCAACAACCGGTGTGCCCGTATACCCGTCGGGTTGCATGTCACGGGTGACCGCCGCTACGGCGAGTCCCGTTCCCGCGAGAGCAGTTGATTGAAGAAGGGCGCGACGAGAGAGCATTTCCTCACTATACGCCGGATTAAGCGGCGAGGGGAGGCCCGTTAGCCGTTACTCGCCTTCCGCCGTGACCAGGCTTGCCGGGCGCGATGTGACCGAACCGCCATCGCCCATCCACCTGAACGGATCCACGCATTCATCGCGGGGATGTCTGGGTGTCTCGCCTCAAGGGCCCGAAACTCCGCGCCATGCCACTGTCGTTTTCCGCTTCGAAGGTGAACCCCCTCTCCGATCACGGCGTGACAAAGCTCATGGTAGAGGACGGGCGCGATCCACCGACAGGCGGTTGGCTCGAAGAGCTCCCGCGCCACGACCACCTTGCGTCGTCTGATGTTACATGAGGCGAGTACCCGCTTCTGAGGGCGGCTGCTCCAGGCAACAACGTAGGAGTCGAGCTCAGGTCGATCGGGATAGTACTCAGTTCGTAGGTTCGTCCAGACGCTTCGTAGAAACTCATCGCTCGTACCCGCTGACCGCGTCCTGGTGGTTCGGGGCAGGCGTGATTTCGCGGGACGACTAGAGCGCCCGACGGTCCTCGAAAAGAGGAGTTCTATCTGCCTTATAAGGCTTTTGGCAGCTCTATTGGAGATCGTCATCTTTTAGATCTATGAAGAAGATACCGGCGATAAAATCAGCGAATTCATCTACGCACACGCCACCATAGGCTCCCGCCACAAGAAGATCAGCGCCGAGACCTATCTCTCCATCGCAGACATGTCGATCAGACGAGTTGACGTACGCTGGGCCTATACCGAATTCATTGCTCGTTTCGAGGAGGAAGGGCATCTGCCGACCGAAGTCTCCGACGCGCAGCGAGGCTGGCGCCATCTGTCGGTACCCGATCTGGCCCCACTTGGTAACTCGCGCGACCGCTCCAAACGATGGTCCAACACCTACATCGATTCGAAACACGTCGATTAAATCGAGGATGCGGTTTGGAATCCACAGCAACACATCCGCCCAGATCGGACTCCCTTCGCCCTTTTCGATCGGTTCGAGCTTTGACCATCCCTCCTTCGGGCTCGTTGGAACGAGGTCGCTATACTTTCCATCAGTGTATCGATCCTGCGCCGAAGACGACTGCATCGGACACCACAGGAAAATGCTCAAGGTGAATGCAAGAATGATGTGTCGCATACGGCACTGTATAGCACCGGAGGGAACGGGGGTGAAACTGGGAATGTTGACTTTAGCCCGCAGCGATTAAGACCCCGATTAACTCCGCATGGTAGGTCTGCGGGAACATGTCGAGCATCTTCACGCCTTCAAGTTTGTAGCCTCGTTCAACGAGTACCTGCACGTCACGGGCAAAGGTCGGTGGATAGCAGCTCACGTAGACGAGCTTGGTTGAGACGGTGGGGGAGAGGCGCTGGCATACCTCAAGGGCCCCACTGCGGGGAGGATCGAGTACGACGGTGGTGTCCGGGGTGTGGGCATCGATCCACTTTTCGCATCCTTGGTGATGGAAGGTGAGGGTGGCGCCGAGGTCCGCGGCGACGGCCCTGGATTGTCCGAATTCGACCAGGTGGCGATCGAGTTCCACCGCGGTCACGATGTGTCCGGCTTGGGCGAGAGGGATCGAGATATTTCCCGCCCCCGCGTAGAAGTCGGTCACTCGTTCCGTCGTCACGTGCTCCTTGATGTAGTCGATCATCAAATCGTTCGCCGCGCGATTGTTCTGGGAGAAGTGCCCTACGGGGGGCGCGTCAAGAGAGCGTCCCTCGGCTTTGAAGATCGGCTTATGACGGTAGTTCACCTGCACGTTTGGTACCCGTTTGATGAGCTCCTGGAATGCAGCTTTTGGAACGAGGGTGGTAAGCGCTTTGTCGTTTCTCGGGTGAACCTCAAGGGCGATGAAGATCCCCTCGTCGTGGTCCTCGATCGTTACCGTTTCGCACTCGGGGGCGCATTGGCGGAAGAGCTCGAGGTTCTCGGCCAGGCAGTTGTTGATCGCGTGCGTTGAGATAGGGCAGTGATCGATCTCGACGATCGATCGGGCGTGCTTTCGATAGAGCCCAAACTCCCCCTTTTTATTGATATGGAACGACATCCGTCGGCGGTAGTTCAGTCCCGGAAGGTCATCACCGAGTACCTGTACATCGCCTGGCACCTCAATACCACCGTGCACACGGAGGAGGTCGGCGACCATCTGGGATTTGAGCGTGCGCTGCTTCGGCAGGTTGATGTGTTGGATGTCACAACCGCCGCATTGACCGAATACTGGACATGGAGGGGTCGTTCGATCGGGCGAGGGATTCGAGACGGACGTGAGCATTCCGTTTACGAAGCTCTTCTTGTTGAGCGTGATAGTGGCCGTGACGTTTTCGCCCGGGGCGGTGTAGGGAATAAACGCCTTCTTGCCGGCATGCTTCTCCGGAGCTGTGATTGTACCAACGAAGCTACCTCCTGACGCGAGGCTTGAGATGGAAACGGCGATCTCTTCGGGGGCTTTGGTTACTTCGTTCATAGGCTTCGGACGGTATCATCCTTAGGGATGCGAGGCAAAGTGCCGGAGCGGGACATCGGGCACGTGGGCCTACATGTTTGTTTCGCCGTTATGTCTATCGGTCGGATCGGGTCTATTCGAGAGTTCGCCAGGTCCCCACTCCCTACGTTTCGCGATCGATACGCTCCTCTCCTCTCGCCTTACCGTTCCCCTCAGGAGGTGTGGTACTGAGGATGTTCCTGAGGTTCCCATGGCCCCATACAACGCTCAGAGTCGCAAGGAACCACGACCCACTGATCGCGCAATGGTAGGGTAACATGAATGAGTTGCAGGTCAGATGGATTGCCTGCGATGTTCTGCTCCACTCGTTTGGAAGCGCGGTCGCGATCCCTGAGAGAATGATACCCGCAAGAGGAAGGTTATGCAGCGCCGCTTCGGCTGTGAAGGTTGGCGATGCGCAAAACACCGCGCACGATATACCGATACCGGCTGTTGCGACGGTTGCGTTCAAAATCTTCCGCGATTCCGGGATCATTGACTGAAGGAGCATACGCACCGTCCAAATCCCTGTCCCCGCGGCCATGTCATCGGATCCGAGCCCTGCGAAGTGACCGCTCAAGATAGCGCCCTGAATCGCCCCCCTGGCGTTGTTGTGCTTGTTCTCTCTCAGAATGCCGCCTAACTTTGCGACCACAAAGCCGAGGGCTCCAAGCCCCCAGGGGATGCTATGAGCGGCGCTCGCCACGACTGCCGCTGAGGTTCCACCGATCACGAGAGCCTTCCATGTCGTGCTGATGTCCTTGTTGTCGAGAAAAGATCTCACGTCTTTGACGATAAGAGCCGAGGCTTCTCGAAGGTTGGCGAGAAAGAGTCCCGGCTGAAACGGAGCCCCTCTGTGAGTAGGTATCGGGGAACTCGGGTCCGGAGGTGTTCGTTGCGACGCCTGTGGTATCGGCTCGGATCGCTCACCTGTACCACTGCTACCCCTCTCATTCGGTCGGGCAGGAACCCGAAGAGATGTAAAGATGGGCGCCGTGGCGGGCTCTGTTGATACCTGGGGGATTGACCTCGACAGAGGTTCCTTCTCGGAGAAGTCCGGAGACGATGGGGGCGGTGAGGGACACTGAGGGGCTAGCACGATACACTCCTTCAAAAAGGGGAGTGTACTAGGGATCGCCGCATCCACGGGGTGGATAAGAATTCAGGAGTGGAGAAATTCTCCTGTCAGCCATGACCTTCCACCGTCGCACGTTCGGCGTAGGGCCCGACTCCTGGCGGGCCGTAGGACATGTGGAGGTATCGCAGTTTCATCGATAGGCAAACGATACGGCCCGCCAGAAGTCGGGCCCTACCATGTGTGTGGAGGCTACCTCTTCAACATCGCTCCGAGATTCGCGAACGGATTGTTTCCGATACTCTGAGGTTGAGCGGCGGCGTTATATCCCTGAGACGGTCTTGATGAGCCGTTGCGTGGTCGCTGTCCTCCGCCGTAATTGCTCGAACCCTGAGATTCAGCGGAACGTGGAGCCGGTGGTCGTATCTCTCCACTCTTCATCGTCAACGCGATCTGACGCTTCTCAAGGCTCACCTCAAGGACGCGGACCTGAACCTTGTCGCCCGGATTGACCACCGCGCGAGGATCCTTAACGAAGGAATCGCTCAACTGCGAGATATGGACGAGTCCATCTTGGTGAACACCGATATCAACAAACGCGCCGAAGTTGGTCACGTTGGTCACGACTCCGGTGCAGACCATTCCAGGTTTGAGGTCGGAGAGTTCGTGAATATCCTCTCGATACTTCACGTACTCAAACTCAGAGCGGGGATCGCGGCCCGGCTTCTCAAGCTCTTGGATGATGTCGTTGAAGGTGAAATCACCAAGCGTCTGCTTGAGCTGAGTATTGCTCTTCAGTGCCGCCACACCTATTCCGATGAGATCCTCAAGGGTCTTTTGGTTCTGATCCGCGAATGACTCAAGGGCTTTGTAGCGTTCAGGATGGACGCCGGTATTGTCGAGCGGATTGACGCCGTTCTGGATTCGTAGGAACCCAGCGGCCTGCTCAAAGGCTCGGTCTCCGAAATACGGAACCTTCATCAGGTCATCGCGCGAGGAAAACATCCCCTTGGTGGCGCGATGCTCGACGATCGACCGCGCGAGCGATGGACCGATTCCAGAGACGTGCGCTAAGAGATGCCGCGACGCGGTGTTCACGTTGACGCCCACCGTGTTTACGCACGATTCAACGACCCTCTCAAGCGCGCTCTTCAGGGCGTACTGCGATACGTCGTGCTGGTACTGACCTACACCGATGCTCTTTGGGTCGACCTTAACGAGCTCAGCGAGTGGATCCTGAAGGCGACGAGCGATTGAGATCGCGCCCCGTATCGTAACGTCTAGTTCAGGGAACTCTTCGCGAGCTACCTCGCTCGCGCTGTAGATGCTTGCTCCCGACTCGCTCACCATCACGACCGGTATCTTCAGGCTCATCTTGGTCACGGTGTCTCGCAAAAACTTCTCTGTTTCTCGTGCTGCCGTGCCGTTTCCAACCGCGATCGCTTCTACTTTACCGTTCTCAAGCACGGTCTTGAGCTGATTGTACGACTGCGCCTGTTGCTCGGGTGTAAGGAGGTGGATGACGCCGCTGGCGACGAACTCACCTGAGGAGTTAATAAGTGCGAGCTTGCACCCGGTTCGGAGTCCCGGGTCAACGCCAAGTACGCACTTCGTTCCAAGTGGAGCGGCAAGAAGCACCTTTCGCACATTCTCACTGAAGACCTCGATGGCCGCGGTATCGGCAACTTCTCGCAGAGAGGAGTGGACCTCATTCTCGATAGAAAGGAGAACGTAGACCTTGAGCGCCAACCGGGCGGACATCATGAGCTGCTTCTCGCCTGGAGTGCCTTTTGTTGGACAGGCGTACCCCTGGTACATCGATAGGAGCTTCGCCATAAGCGCTTCATTTTGTGGAGCGTTGCCGATAGAGAGCGTAAGCTCCCCTTCGGTCTCGCCTCGACGAATGGCGAGATAGCGATGGCTGTTCTCGCGCTTCATGAGCGCTGAGATCGGCTCGCTGTACTCGAAGTAGCGGTCGAACTTACTCGGCACCTTCGCCTTCTCTCCGTTGGCGGACGCGACATGTCCGTTCGTGAAGAGCTGGGTACGAACCTCTTGTCGCAACTCCGGTACCTCTGAGATCCGTTCAATAAGGATCGATTCGGCGCCCTGAATGGCGGCTGGTGCATCAGCTATGCCGAGCTCGGTATTTACAAAACCTTGCGCCCTGCTCTCAAGGGTGTCTTGCGGATCACACGGGGTCCCGTGCGCGCAATCCCAGATCCACTGGGCGAGCGGCTCAAGTCCCGCCTCACGAGCGATCGTGGCCTTCGTTTTGCGCTTTCGTTTATACGGAAGGTAGAGGTCCTCAAGGACAAGGAGATCGAAGGTTCCCTCAATCTGAGCCTTAAGCTCAGGGGTCAACTTTTTCTGCGCCTCGATCTCGGAGAGGATAAACGCCTTACGCTCAACGATGCTCTTCCACCGCGCGACCGCGTCGATACTATTTCCGATAGCGACCTCATCAAGATTGCCGGTCTGCTCCTTTCGGTAGCGCGCTATGACGGGCACGGTCGCTTTTTCAGCGGCGAGGCGAATGACCGCGAGCGCTGAACGGAACGGAATCGCTGGGAACTGTTCCTGAAACCACCGCGCGAACTCCGTCGGATCTCCGGCAATCATCTCATCTGAATTGTTCGCTGCCGGCGCGTCCACTGAGCTATATCCTGAAACGTAGGTAGTGTGCGTGGTGACGGCGGACTCTGAGCGAACAGCGGGTGACATGAAACTATAGACTCCTCTGGAAAAACGATGTTGTTCGCTTGGAAGCGGTATCCGTGTGCCACTTCTAGAACAACACGATGGGTGGCTGAGAGCTGGAATTCTACAGTGGTTGAGGCGATCGCACTAGAGAGTGAATCGAATTACCGCACGGGCAAGGGATGCCACGGCCGTAGAGGAGGGGGACGAGAGGAATGGGGTTTATCGGCCTACCAATCCTTCGGCAAGCGTGGAGTGCTTGGCCACGTCTATATAATCCATTACCGGTTTGCCCAACGGTAAGAGATGGCGAGCGTCCACCGTTATGATGAAATCATCAGAGGCGGTGTTTGTTAGCACGAAGAGAGCATTCCGGCTTTGAAAGAATACCCGGTCGTACACCGCCTGCCTGGCGCCGGCGCTTGGCGCTGTCACTCCCGCTGTAAAGTCTTGTCCCTGTCCGTGCACCGCGACAATCTTGACCTGGCCATGAATACCGCACGTTCTCTGTAGCTCTGTCATGAGGTCGCGTACGGCGCTCTTGCCAGAAAGGGAGGGTGAAAATGCCGAGAGTGTTAGTTCCTCAGGACTGGTCATGTCTCCGATTTTTATATTCTTTGAGACCAGGGCCGCCACTCCTGTCACAGTGCCCTCTAAGTTGAAACGGGCCTTTGCTTTTTGCCCGCTTGAAAGCGCTTTTCGCGCAGCATCAGATACGCTCAGGATCTGGAAAGCTACGGGATCGTTATGCTTGCTCCGGTATAAGAGATCTCCTCGTCGAAATACTCGTAGGGTTGGGATACGTTGATCTCGGACCTCTTGAGGGTCAAATTGTCGACCGGTGAGGTACGAGAGGGGGAGTAAATTGCCCATCTGCGAGATCACTATGTCGTTCATCGTCGATGAAGACATGATCACCTGAATTGAGGGATCGTTGAGAGCTCTTCGGTATTGCTCACGACAAGCATGACACGGGGATCTCGGTCCCTCATGGCCTTGCTCGACTTCGGAGAAGAGGTTGGCGACGAGCGCGATAGCCTTCAGGCGGCCGAAATCCGATGCGCGTGTGAGACGGCCGAGCAATACGCGCTCAGCGCAGAAGGTGTCGCCTGCATCGGTATCTACGTTGAACCCGAAGTCCGTAGCGAGGGTTCCATGTTTCGTGTAGTAGAGCCCAGCCGCGCCGAAAAAAATCCCCTTTTTCGATACGCCCGAGCCGACTCCGTGAAAAGCTTCGAGCACCAATTTTCTGAAATTATCATCCAGCCGGGGTAGCACCGAGGTAGCCGCGGTGAGTGTTGTGTGCTCGGTGGGATGGGTGGGAGCTACGTGTGTTTCAACGTATTTGATATCGGCTTCCCTTTGCTGAGCGAGAAACGATTTTTCCCGGGCTGAAATGGTGATTGCAGCCATGCGTTACCTCTTAAGGCTAGTCCTCTTGGAAGCGAGACTCGAAGGTTGTAGCCATTCAGGCGCAAACCTCAAAATGGAGACGACGAGTTAGGTGCCTTTATCTCGCTTCCCGGAGAGCAAAAGTATAGGAGTAAGGCGCCCCTTATTCAAAAAAGTTTCGGGGCAGGATGGCGTTAAAATCGTAGTACCGAGGTTGGGTGATCGGATCTGTCCGGGTGAGTCGCTATCTCTCGACTCTCTGCAACTCTTCGTATGCTTTTCTTGATACCGCCGGGGTATGCCGCCGGGAGTTGGGCGCTACCGGGTGGTCATTCGATACACCATAAGCGCCTCGTATCATTGGTTCGCCTGCCGGCGGTGTGGGCAACGAGCTACAGGGGAATCTCAAAATAATCAGCCTCGTAGGCCGTCGGGTCGTGGGGGTATTACCCCGCGGTGTTAAAATGTTCGAGCGGTTTCAGGAGTATAGGTCCCTCGGCTCACGTTGTGGAACGTCTCTGATGCCCTGCAAGCGAGAGGCTGTAAATAAGTCCATCCATCCTAAAGTTTTTCGTTCTCCCATCCGATCCTAAGGGTCAAAGTTGCTGCGCCACAGGGATGGCGCCATATCACCGAATAGTAGGGGCCGGCCCTAGGGCGATGTAGGGGAGGATAGGATGAGACGGGAAGCGGGGAGATATCAATCGACAGCGCGACGGGTATGCAACGTCTTCCTAGCGTTTGCGCTCTTGGTCACGTCGCTTTCTCCGCAGATCACGATCTCGAACCTAGTAGTTCAGCCAGCCTTCGCCGAGGAGCCCTCTGATCCGTTAGAGTCCTCCGAACCGTTAGAGCCTTCCGACCCTTTAGAACCCTCCGAACCTTCAGACTCCTCTACAAGTCCTGACGAGGTCTGCGGTGGCGCTCTTGATCCAGTGGCGCTTCGCTCTGATCCAGTGAGCATGACACCCCCGGTTCGCTCATGCCCTGGGTACGCGTCGGGAGCGATGACCTATGACGTCATTGATGCCCAAAAGCGGAGCTACGCGGAGAATGAGCGCCGCATTCGAGATCGCCTCGCACCTCTCTGTCACGTTACCTCGCTTGCGTCAGACCTCCACATCCTCGCCCCGTGCGGTGCTGATCTCGGACGTTTATCTGGTGCGGCAGCGAATAGATCCTCAAC
>JAULVA010000031.1:0-1282 GCA_032111275.1 Bdellovibrionota bacterium | reverse complement strand
TGAGAAAGCAGTTATTAGAGATAATTTCTGCACTAGGAGAACTTTCCTATCAAGAAACTGTAATCAGCCTCGAAAAGCAAAAACGAAAAGCAGGGTCCGCTGACGCGCGCAAACTTGTGCAGACTTGGAAAAAACTCGCGCCGAGCCCTAGCTCAGTTGTGCTTTTCCGTCACTCAACCAGGTCTACCACGGGCGCGGTTCTTCCGGGTGGGGCCCTCCGCCCGATAACTCTTCAAGAGATCGTTACTCTCGTTCTCGACGACAAGCTTGACGGTAAAATCGTGCCGAAGGGGGTAGGTGGACTTAATAACGGGCAGTTCACGAGCTTTTTGAAGGTGCGCTTTGATTCAGCCTGTCTCTTAAGCGGAGGCACCATCGGTTTCAGTGCGCTGAATGCGTGCCTCGGACAGATCGAGAGTGTTCGGAGTGGCGCCGGTAAGTTTGCCACGCAGCTGCGGAGTGAGCAGGTGCTCACGGCGCCGCAATCTCCCCTGAAGCTCTCTCCGGTTGGGGAGGAGTTAAAGCTTGAGAGGGCAGGAGGGTGTAAGGACCAGCCCGTCTACATCCGTGTCAGTAATGCAGCCACTAAAGCGGTGGTAGCTGACCTCCCAGTGCTCGTGGAGGATGTCTGCGGAGCTAACGGCATACCGACGCATACTCCAACTGCTACGTTCACGGCGTCGGCTACGCCAACGGCGACGGTGACCGAGACCACGACCCCGAGTCCAACCGTAACGCCAACAGCAACATCAACACATACGGCGACCACGACGCCAACGAATTCCCCACCGACGACACCGACACATACGGTGACCCCAAGTCCGACCGTAACCCTCACGCCTACAGCAACGTTCACTGATACGGCGACCCCGAGTCCGACCTTTACCGTTACGCCGATCCCGACCGTGACGCCTACACCGACGGTGACACCCACCAAAGAGGTGTATGGTCTTCCCCCCACCTGCGCCCAAGTGCTGTGCCCTCCCGATAGTGTCGCCGTTTGTAAATCTCCCGACGGGTGCCCAAATGGATGTGGTCTTGTGTGCGAGCGTCAGCAGGTGTTCTGCGACCAAGTGCTGTGCCCTCCCGGTAGTGTCTCCGTTTGTAAATCTCCCTACGGGTGCCCAAATGGGTGTGGGTATCAGTGCGTTCCTCAAGATGTGAATGGACTACCCCCCACCTGCGCCCAAGTGCTGTGCCCTCCCGATAGTGTCGCCGTTTGTAAATCTCCCGACGGGTGCCCAAATGGATGTGGTCTTGTGTGCGAGCGTCAGCAGGTGTT
>JAULVA010000030.1:6519-11385 GCA_032111275.1 Bdellovibrionota bacterium | reverse complement strand
ACGAGCGCTCTATCGCCAGTGTCGAGTTCTGACGGAGTAACAGAGATGCTTACATTAGCGGCACCAGAAAAACCGCTTGAGTCATCTCCGCCTCCCCCACCACACCCGACTAGGGATGAGGCAGCAAGGGAGACCATCAATACCGTTGTGGACAAGGACGTGCGCATCAGAAGATTTCCTTCATAAAGAGCCCGGCGCATTAGCGCCAAAGCGACTGGAGGGGGGCCGAAGCGACCTCCTGATTAGCGGTATAATGAGTTTTTAGGTGGGGCGCTAGATGAATTCCTGCGCTTACAGCCTCGGTGGGAACTCCGAGCAAGGTTGGTGTGGCAATTAGAGGCAGAGTAGTGGGTTAGGCGTCCGTCGATGGGGCGTCCCATTCCTTGATGAAAGTGGCCCATTTGATGGGATCGTACGAGGCGCAGCTCTCGGGGAGGACCCCGACGCATGAATAGCCGTGGGTGTGAGCTATGTCGCTCAGTTGGTCCCAGTCGGAGGCCAGGCAAACTAAGGTGCCGTTATGGGCACCAATCTTTGGGAAGAGGGCGACAAATCGATATTCGTGCGGTTCCCCCTCGTTGAGGATAAACGGACTGGTGATAGAGAGGTTTAAATCGGCGGCTGCCCGTTGACAGCAGGCGGTGAGCCGAGAGGTGTGAACTTTATGCCAATCTATCTCCGTCACGGTTCTTAATTATAACTTACGTTGATATCAACATACCCGTGAGTCAGGTCGCACCCCCATGCGCGCGCGCGTCCTTTACCAATATTGAGATTGACCTGAATAGGCACGTCTCGTACCGACATCCGTTTTCGAATCTTTCCTCGATCGTGATCGACGATCTTTCCGCGGCGCATCACCGGCACTCCGGCGAACCTCAGGTCCACGCGGGAGGGATCCACTTTGAGGGAGGGGTCTTTTCCAGCCGCCGCCAGCACCCGTCCCCAATTAGGATCCGCGCCGTGAATGGCTGTTTTGACGAGCGGAGAGTTGATGATGTTCATCGCTATGCGACGCGCCTCCGTTTCTGAGTGAGCTCCGAGCACCTCAACCTCGATAAGTTTCGTCGCGCCCTCTCCGTCAGCCGCGATCTGTTTCGCAAGGTTTTGACACGCTATGGTGAGAAGGTCGGTGAACGCCTTTTTTTTCGCCTTAGATGAGATCTTCTTGCCACGCTCACCCGTTGAAAAAATCAACACCGTGTCGTTGGTTGATGTGTCGGTATCCACCGACGTCATGTTGAAGGAATCATTCACAGCGCTGGTAAGAGCGGACTGTAGGGTCTTTGAGTCGACTTTGGCGTCGGTCGCTAAGAACGCGAGCATGGTAGCCATGTTTGGGGCGATCATTCCGGAGCCCTTCGCGCAGCCCGCAACCGTTATTCGTTGACCATTAATCGTTGCGGACACATAGACCTCTTTCTGGGTTAGGTCCGTGGTCATGATAGCCTTCGCTGTCGCGTCTCCGTTTCGGGCCTGAGGATTCGCTAAGAGCTTCGCGAGACCTACCTCCATTTTATCCATCGGGAGGCGTTTTCCAATGATACCCGTTGACGCAAGCGCGACCTCATGAGGTTTAATTCCGAGATGTCTCGCCGCTGTGAGCGCGGTCTTCTGAGCGTCGCGCATACCGGCTTTTCCGGTTGCCGCGTTGGCGCAGCCCGAGTTGACGATGACGGCTTTTACAACACCCCGCTGAAGCGCCTGTTTTGTGTGGATCAATGGGGGCGCGGCAAAAGCGCTGCGGGTGAAAACCCCGGCGCTTCCGCAAGCGTTCGGTACGAAGATAAAAGCGAGGTCATTTTTGCCATTCGTTTTTATCTGAGCCGCAATCCCTGAGGAGAAGACCCCCTTGAGGGAGGTGAGGTTCTTTGTCGCCATGGGGGCTTGGTAGCACAACTTCAGAGCATGGGGTAGTGAGAGTCGTATCGTACCGTCGAATGCCCTCGGTGCACCAATTCCGACAAGGTCAGGTGTCCTGCGTGAGGGGATGGTGAAGAGCGTTCCTCGTCAAGAGGGTCGGGATTTTGTTTGATCCAGCCTCGGCTTTGCTCTCAGAGAGTCCTTTGAGTCATGTACCCCACCTGATAACGCTGTAGAAGCGGTGTTGCGACACCTGGTGAGCGCACCTCCAGGGGAGGTCGCGGATGGGGGTGGGTAAGGGGTAATTATCCATTCAGAGGTGGGGCTTACGCTGCTTCCGAATGTGGTGTAAATTAGGCTTCAACCCTTTGATTTCTCTAGGGCATTCGGCTATAACCCACTAGATTCGGGAAGTGATTGCGGCGGAACTGCCTGCGGTAGTACTGCTTGCGGTAAAAGGAGCGTCACGTATAGGTAGAGGTCGTTTGTGCGTACTCTCACCTCCGAATTGTGCGGGGGAGTGCGGAAGGTCCGCTCAAAGCAAAAAGGATTAAGTCCTCACGCACCCATCGAAAAAGGAGATTACAGATGAACATCGCGGTTGTCGGAACGGGATACGTTGGATTAGTAGCTGGAGCGTGCTTTGCGGAGACCGGCAACGACGTAATTTGCGTTGATATCAACCAGAAAAAGGTTGACGCTCTCAACGCGGGTGATATTCCGATCTTCGAGCCGGGGTTAGATGATCTCGTCAAGAGCAACGCCAAAGCGAAGCGGCTGTCATTTACGACATCTATTCAGGACGCCGTCCGAGCCTCGGACACTATCTTCATCGCGGTAGGAACCCCTCAGGACGAGGACGGATCCGCTGATCTTACTCACGTTCTCGCCGTGGCGCGAGCGATCGGTGAGAATATGAATGGACCGAAGATCGTCGTCGACAAATCAACGGTGCCGGTAGGCACGGCCGATCTCGTTAAGTTGGAGATTGAAAAGGTCTCGAAATTTCCCGTTGAGGTAGTCAGCAACCCGGAATTCTTGAAAGAGGGGGCCGCGATTGACGACTTTCTTCGCCCTGATCGCGTCGTCGTTGGTGTGGCGAGTGAGAAAGCAGCCGATGTTATGCGCGAGCTCTACGCTCCGTTTGTAAGAACGAACAACCCGATCTTGGTGATGGATATTCGGTCCGCTGAGATGACCAAGTATGCCGCCAACGCGATGCTGGCTCTTCGAGTTTCATTTATGAATGAGATCGCGAATCTCTGTGAGCGGGCGGGCGCTGACATCAGTAAGGTCCGTATCGGCATCGGAACGGATTCCCGTATCGGTATGAGCTTCATATTCCCGGGAATCGGCTACGGCGGCTCGTGCTTCCCTAAAGATGTCCAGGCGCTCATTCGGACCGGTAAAAATCATGGGGTCGATCTCCTCATCTCCCGCTCCGTCGAGGAAGTAAACAAGACTCAGAAGCAGTTGATGGTTCGTAAAATCGTTGAGCACTTCGGTGAGAGTAAGGTTCGAGGCAAGACCTTTGCCTTGTGGGGATTGGCGTTCAAGCCCAAGACCGATGATGTACGCGAGGCTCCCGCCCTCGCGATCTGCTCTGAACTCGTGAAGCTGGGAGCCTATGTCCGGGCGTATGATCCGGAAGCTAACGGCACCTTCAAGGAGAAGTTCGGTAATCACACCAACGTAGAGTACTTCGAAACTAACTACGACGCGTTGAAAGGCGCGGACGCGCTTGTTATTTGCACAGAGTGGAACGCCTTCCGTCAGCCTAATTTTAAGAAGATCAAGGGCGAGCTTGTTTCGCCGGTTATTTTTGACGGACGCAACATTTACGATGTTGCGGACATGCGGGCTCATGGGTTTACCTACTACAGCGTGGGGCGACCCGCGGTAACGTGGTAAGTCTCAGGATCGTTAGGTAAGGAAGGTCAGTATGGCGCGAGTGGTGATAACTGGAGGAGCGGGTTTTATTGGGTCTCATCTTTGTGATGTGCTGCTCAGCCAAGGGCACGAGGTGATGGCCGTTGATAACCTTTTTACCGGCACCAAGAAGAACATGCTCCACATGGCCTCGAATCCGAACTTCGAGTTTATTCGGCATGATGTTACGGAGCCGATCCTTCTTGAGTGTGATCAGCTGTACCACTTGGCGTGTCCGGCGTCTCCCGTGCACTATCAGTACAATCCTATTAAAACGATCAAGACCAATGTCACCGGCACCATCAACATGCTCGGTGTAGCGAAGCGAACGCGAGCTCGGTTCTTCCTTGCGTCCACCTCTGAGGTGTATGGAGATCCCCTTCAACACCCACAGAAGGAGTCGTACTGGGGTAATGTGAATCCAGTTGGCCCTCGCAGTTGCTACGATGAAGGAAAGCGTGTCGCAGAAACCTTGACGATGAGTTACCAGGATCAAGGTCATGTTGACACGCGGATCGTGCGAATTTTCAATACCTACGGTCCTCGCATGTTGTTCAACGATGGTCGTGTGGTTTCGAACTTTATCGTTCAAGCGCTCAGGGGAGAGGATATCACCGTGTATGGTGAGGGAGATCAAACTCGCTCCTTCTGCTACGTGGATGATCTCGTAGCCGCGTTCGTCGCCATGATGAACAAAGAGAGTTTCAATGGGCCGGTTAATCTTGGAAATCCGAACGAAATGCCGATTAAAGCGCTCGCTGAGCGGATTATCAAACTTACGGGATCTCGCTCGAAGATTGTCCATAAGCCGCTTCCAAAAGATGATCCGACGCGTCGCCAACCTGACATATCGCTCGCCAAGAGGGAGTTGGGGTGGGAGCCGAAGGTGGATCTCGATACCGGTCTTAAGAAGACGATAGCTGATTTTGAGGAACGCTTGCGTAGTGGTGAAGAGCCACGCTGGGGGCGCCTCGTTTATAAGTAGTACATACAGTGACGCCCAGAGATAAGATCCGTAATTTTAGTATCATCGCTCATATCGATCACGGTAAATCGACCCTTGCCGATCGCATT
>JAULVA010000030.1:4482-6509 GCA_032111275.1 Bdellovibrionota bacterium | reverse complement strand
AGGCCCAGTTCCTCGATAAACTCGATCTTGAGCGGGAGCGCGGGATAACGATTAAGGCGCAAACGGTTCGTTTGAGTTACAAGGCTCAGGACGGAGAGACCTATCAGCTGAACTTGATCGATACGCCTGGCCATGTGGACTTCAACTATGAGGTCTCTAAGAGTCTCTCTGCCTGTGAGGGTGCTCTCCTTGTTGTCGACGCTTCTCAAGGTGTTGAGGCGCAAACGCTCGCCAACGTGTACCTCGCGATTGAGAACGATCTTGAGATCCTCCCTGTCATTAACAAGATCGACCTTCCGAACGCTAATCCGGATCGAGTAAAGGAAGAGGTTGAATCGGTTATCGGACTTGATACCTCCGACTCGCTCCTCATCAGCGCCAAGACCGGAATCGGTATTCAGGATCTCTTGGAAGCTATCGTCAAACGTGTGCCTCCGCCGAAGCGGGGCTCGGTCAATAATCCACTTCGCGCCCTCGTCTATGACTCTTGGTTCGATCCTTATGTTGGCGTTGTTGTCCAGGCTCGAATCATCGACGGGCGATTGAAGGCGGGAGATAAGATCAAGTTCCTCTCGACCGACACCGAACATGATGTGTACAAGCTCGGGGTCTTCACGCCTCACGCGCACGAGGTGGCTGAGTTAGAGAGTGGGCAGGTTGGATACTTCTCCGCCGCTATCAAAAATCTCAAGGACGTTCGCATCGGCGACACCGTGACGCACGCGAAGGAGGAGGGGATTGAGCCTCTTCCAGGCTTTAAGGAAGTTCGGCCGATGGTGTTCGGCGGTCTCTTCCCTGTTGACGCCGATGACTACGCTAATCTGAAGAGCGCCCTAGAGAAGTTGAGCTTGAACGATAGCGCGTTCACCTTCGAGCCGGAGACCTCCGCCGCGCTGGGGTTCGGATATCGGTGTGGATACCTCGGACTTCTCCATATGGAGATCGTGCAAGAGAGACTTGAGCGAGAGTTCGAGCTCAATCTTATCACAACAGCTCCCTCTGTCGTTTACAAAATCGTAATGACGAACGGTACCGTGGTGGATGTCGATAATCCTACCAAGATGCCAGAGGTGGTAGACATCGAGCGAATCGAGGAGCCTATCGTGGCCGCCACGATTCACTGCCCGAAGGAATATGTGGGTAACGTGCTCAAGTTGTGCGAGGAGCGCCGCGGCGTTCAAAAGGATATCTCCTTCCATGGAATGGAGCGGGCCGTTATCCAGTACGAACTTCCCCTAAATGAGATAGTGTTAGACTTCCACGACCGACTTAAGTCCATGACAAAAGGCTATGCCTCGTTTGATTATGAGATAGTTGGGTACGCTGGGGCTGACCTTGTGCGCCTGGACATTAAGTTGAACGGGGATCCGGTCGACGCTCTAGGCATCATTGTGCATCGAAGCAAAGCCTTTTGCCGTGGGCGAGAGCTGACGGAAAAGCTGAAAGAGCTGATCGACCGTCAAATGTTCGAGATAGCTATTCAGGCATGCATCGGTGCTAAAGTTATCGCCCGTAGTACGGTTAAGGCGTTGCGAAAGAACGTGACAGCCAAGTGCTACGGAGGTGATATCAGTCGAAAGAGGAAGCTCCTTGAGAAGCAGAAAGAGGGTAAGAAGCGAATGAAGCAAATCGGTAAAGTTTCGATCCCTCAGGAAGCCTTCCTCGCTGTGCTGAAGCTTGGGGATGAAAAGTAAGCGCGTAAAGGGCTCTGATGTAGCTGAGATACGGGTGGTGACAGATAGGTCACCCCGTGTTTTCGCGTTCGGAGATATCCACGGATGCAGGAGTGAGCTCCAGGTTCTTCTTGAATCGCTCCGAACTGATCACCATGTAACCAAAGCGGATCAGTTCGTTTTCATCGGGGACTATATTGATCGTGGCCCCGACTCAAAAGGGGTCATCGACACCCTCCTGGCCTGGAAGAAGGAACACCCTAAGACGATCTTTCTTAAGGGGAACCACGAAGACATGCTTTTGGGATTCCTCGGTATGGGGGGGAGCTCCGGTGCCGTCTATCTGGTAAACGG
>JAULVA010000030.1:0-4461 GCA_032111275.1 Bdellovibrionota bacterium | reverse complement strand
CGTGTCCGAGATGGCCAAGAGCCTCCCGGCGGAGCACCTGACATTCTTAACATCTCTGGAGCTTGGCGTTTCGATAGGAGAGTTCCTTTTTGTTCATGCGGGGATCCATCCCGCTAAGACCCTCGCCGATCAGACGCCCCACGACCTTATGTGGATACGAGGGGAGTTCCTTCCCGTGGAGCATAACGTTGGGAAAACAGTAGTTTTTGGCCACACACCCTTCGCCGATGTGATGATCCACTTGCCCTATAAGATCGGAATCGATACCGGATTGGTCTACGGAAACCTCCTGACCGCCGTGGAGTTGGTTGAGGGGACGGTCTTTCAGGTCGACCAGGGGGGGGAGCAAGTTACTGTTTCCTCAATGAGAGACCGTTTGGACAGTGGATCTGATTGATCATTTATCCTATTGTCCCCCTTGGAAATTAAGCCACCCGTTGCGTTATGTTCCGGCTCGTGAGGCCTCCACCGCCCAAGCTGGTTCCATGATGTCGCACAGAGAGGATTCGTCCTTCGCTCTGATCCCTATCGTTGATAGGCGTTCGTTGAGGGGGTGTGCCAGTTTAGTACTGAGGAAGAAGTATGTCGCAACCAAGTGTTGGAATGATCGGTTTGGCAGTGATGGGTTCTAATTTGGCTCGGAACATCGAGAGCCGTGGATTCCCAGTGGCTGTCTATAATCGTACCGGCGAAGTTACCAAGGAGTTCATGGCGAAGTTCGGCACCCATGATGGTAAGCCGGCTGGATTTGTCGCTTCGTACACCATGGAAGATTTTGTGAAGAGCATGAAGGCTCCTCGGCAGATCTTCATCATGGTTAAGGCTGGTGCCGGCACGGATGCTGTGATCGATCAACTCGCGCCACTCCTGGACAAGGGGGATATCGTTATCGACGGTGGTAACGCGTACTTCAAAGATACGGTTCGACGCGAAAACAAGCTTAAAGCGATGGGGCTCAACTTCCTTGGCATCGGAATCTCCGGGGGAGAGGAGGGAGCGCTCAAGGGGCCAAGTCTGATGCCGGGTGGACCTCGTGACGCATGGAAGATCGTCGCTCCACTCCTTGAGAAGATCGCGGCGCAAGTGGATGGTCCGTGCACGAATTACGTGGGACCAGATGGCGCGGGTCATTTCGTCAAGATGGTTCACAACGGGATCGAGTATGGCGATATGCAGCTCATCGCGGAGGCGTACGACATCTTGCGAAATGTCGTCGGCTGTAAGCCAGAGGAGCTCGCGTCTATCTTTAGTACATGGAACAAAGGCGTTCTCTCATCGTACTTGATCGAGATCACCGCCAAGATCTTCGCCAAAAAGGATCCTGAAGGATCCGGAGCGTTGGTTGATAAGATCCTTGATAAAGCTGGCCAGAAGGGGACGGGGACGTGGACCGCGCAGATCGCGCTTGACCTCGGTATCTCCATCCCAACTATCTCATCCGCCGTTGACGCTCGCACGTTGAGCAGCATAAAGGATGAGCGCGTGAAGGCTTCTAAGGAATTTAAGGGACCTTTGGTTGAGGACTTCACTGGTAATCGAGAGGAGTTTATCTCGGCTGTGCATGATGCCCTGTACGCGTCAAAGATCATGTCCTATGCTCAAGGAATGAATCTTATCGCGGCCGCTTCCAAGCAGTGGAACTGGGATCTAAAGCTCCACGAGATCGCGGCGATGTGGAAGGGAGGATGTATCATTCGGGCTAAGTTCCTTGATGAGATCCGGCGAGCCTTCTCAGCGACCCCATCGCTTTCAAACCTTCTCCTTGATTCCTTCATGAAAGGTGAGGTTACTCGGTGCGTGCCGAACTTGAGAAAGGTGGTAGGTACCGCGGTTAGTCGAGGAGTACCGGTTCTGGGCTTCGCTGCCTCCATCGGGTACTTCGATAGCTACCGAACCGCGGCACTTCCGCAGAACCTCACGCAAGCGCAGCGCGACTTCTTCGGGGCGCACACCTATGAGCGAACGGATACCTCCGGGGCGTTTCACACGGAGTGGGAATAAGGGATTGGTGGTATTCCAGCCAGCAAAAGAGGCCCGAGGGGATAAAACCCTCGGGCTTTTTTTGTGCGCTCTACGGCCGCCCCAGGAGCTTGTGCCTATACATCTCGACGTGACGAATCCGGTAGGTATCGTCTTGGTCCGGTATGATTGGGCGATCGAGTCCAGCGATTGCCGATACCAGAGCGGCGATGCCTTTCAGGAATTGAGGTCCGGGACGGTAGATATCGGTCCCAGGAGCGAAGAATACAGCCCCCCGTTTTACCGCAGGCAAATCCTCCCAACCTTCCGCGGTTTCTAGAGCGGTGAGCCGCCGGACGCTCTGATTGAGAAAAGCGTTGTGTGGCGCCACGAAGATGACATAGGGCCTTCCGGTAACTATCTCTATCCAGGGTACCTCCCCGCAATTTGACCGCTCTCTCCGTTCAAGTGGTTGAGCTCCGAACAAGCGAATAAGGTCATCCATCCAGCCGGCCTCAACGATGAAGGGACTGGCTTCAGAGAGGACCACTACTTTCTTGCCTTTGCACACCATGGTGTACGAGTCGACCCATTCCGTAACGTGAGATTGTATATCACCTACGAGTTTCACCGCCCGCTCTCGTTTTCCAATCAGTCGTCCTATCTCCTCCATGGTGGCATAGAGCGCTTTCAACGAAGTGATAGCAAGGTCTCGTATCGTGATTCGTTTTCCCAACGCTTTGTACAGGACCTCCTCTGCCCAGGGAATGAATTGCTCTTTGTCCGGACGGACAACCTCCGCGAGGATGACATCCGGTACGCAATCTATCATATCCTCAATATCTAGCGCATACCTTGTGAGTCCCTCGGCTACCTCCGCGAGGTCTTTGGTGCTAACGATGAACTTGTCCCGACTTCCACTGGTAAGCAATTTCGCTTTTGTCGCGTTCGGAGGAACTGAACATACATGGGTAACGCCCTCGAGAACCCAGCCAACTCCGCAATAATCGAGTATATCGGTGGCGAATGGATGAAGTGAAACGATTCTCATGAGCGGACTACTCTCCTATTTGGTCGATTGAACGTCTCTTCGCGGCGCGGACTCTTTGTTCATCAAGCGGAAAAGCTTGCTTTCCAGATCCTCGGTCGAAAATGGCTTGCTAAGAAAATCCGATATCGTTGACTGGATGGTTAGTATCTCGCCGCTCGCGCGCGGATTTTCGGTAAGCATGAGAAAGGGGATGTCTTTGATGCGCTCGTTGTTTCGGATGTAGTTAAGAAGCTCGATTCCGGTCATCGTTGGCAGTTGGGAGTCGGAGACCACAAGGTCGAAATGTTCATTTCTTAGCCGGCGCACGGCCGCAGCAGCATCAGCGACCTCGATGATGTTCTGAACTCCGAGATTCGTCAGGCTTTTGGTTATAACCTTCCGAACAAAAGCCGTATCATCTATCACCAGCACTTTTAGATTCCTGTCCTTGGCTATCGTGTGCGTCATTACATGCCTCCCCCGCCTTCCAGGGGCGGTTGAAATCATCGCGCTCTTGATAGATGGGGGCAATATTTTCTAAGGATTTGAAACTATTGGACGAGGCGGTTTTAGGGTCGGTCAGGTAAACACCTGCTTCGCCAAGAGTTGTAATCCTTCCCAACTAATTTGAATGCCGATACACGTAACGAGGAACGAGATGAGTCGCATCAGGACCGCGGTGCCGCTCTCTCCCAAGCTTTTCATGACGAACGCTGAATACTGAAAACACAGGTAGACAAGCGCCGATACCGCCAAAATTCCGATAATATCCCCGGCTTGGACGAGAGCGGTGCCGATGACGTCCCCTTTTTGACTGTGTGCGCTGAGCGTTATCGCGACCGCGACACATCCCGGCCCAACCGTTATCGGAAAAGTAAACGGGTAGAATACACGCGACCACAAGGATGAGGATTCAGTCACGACCGTGTTCGATTTGTCGTGGTCTTCAGCGGAGTCCTGTTTGTTCAGCATCTTCCAACCCATGGACGCGAGCACGAAACCACCCACAGCTTGAACGATCGGTATCGATACGCCGAAGAACTCAAGGAGATGACTTCCGATGAGGAGCGATCCGATAAGGAGAGCGGCGGCGTTGATCGCTAAAAGACGAGCGAGTTGTTTACGTGTCGTTGGATCAGAGCCAGCAGTGAGGGACGAGAGAATAATCGCTGTCGCGATCGGATTCACGCACGGCATGAGTTCGGTAAAGCTTATCGTAACAGATTTAAGGAGAAGCTCTATTTTGGAAAAGATAAATTGAAAGGTAGGGGAGTCCAACATGGGTAACGCGCTCATCTGATCGTAATGATGCATTGACTATAGAAGTGGAGTCACGACTATCGCAAGCGGATTAGAGCTGGTTCGGCTTGGCCTCAAGGATTCCAAGTACTTCGCAGTGGTTAGTCATCGGAAACATATCAAAGGGTGCGAGGATCTTGAGATCGTATTCCGAGGTCATGCCGCTTACGTCG
>JAULVA010000029.1:0-1801 GCA_032111275.1 Bdellovibrionota bacterium | reverse complement strand
TGGACACGCCGGCACAAGCGTATCAGCTGCTGTCGGAATGCGAGTCGCGCTCGACCAAGTAGATCCATCGCGTTACGTCGCCGCGATAATTGGAGACGGCTCCTTAACCTCGGGCATGGCGTTTGAGGCTCTCAATCACGCGGGCGATCTCCGGCTGAAGAACTTCGTCGTCGTCCTCAATGACAACGAGATGTCGATTTCGCAAAACGTAGGAGCTCTAAGCTGGCTATTCTCACGCGCGGTTACAGGTGAGACTTCCTCAAAGGCTCGTTCTACCTTTAAGAACCTGTACAAGAAGGGATACGTTCCCGAGTTGCTCTACAAAGCGATCGACAAAGCAGAGGAAGCGACCCAGGGGTTCTTCTCCTCCCCGGCCATGCTCTTTGAAGCTTTCGGTTTTAGGTACATTGGACCAGTTGATGGAAACAATCTCTCTGAGGTTGTTCAGGCTCTTGAGAACGCCAAGCGCCAGGATATTCCGACTCTCGTGCACTGCCGCACGGTTAAGGGCAAAGGGTATGAACCCGCCGAAGAGGATCCGATCCTGTGGCACGGAGTGGTGCCTTTCGATCGCTCAAAGGGGGAGTTCAAAGCGGCGAACGCTTCTGCTGCTCCGAAAAAGATCCCGTCCTACACAGGCATCTTCGCGGACACCATGATCGACATCGCGAAGGCTGACCCACGAGTTGTGGCTATCACAGCCGCGATGCCGAGCGGCACTGGCCTCGATAAATTCCAGAAGGAGCTGCCCGGTCAGTTCTTCGACGTGGGGATCTGCGAACAACACGCGGTAACCTACGCGGCGGGGCTCGCCTGCGAGGGAATGCGCCCCGTGGCCGCCATCTACTCGACCTTCCTCCAACGCGCGTACGATCAAGTCGTACACGACGTGTGCATTCAAAACCTTCCTGTGACCTTCGCGATAGATCGTGGAGGAGTAGTCGGCAACGATGGGGAAACCCACCAAGGCGTTTTCGACATCGCGTACCTGAGGACGATTCCGAACATGGTGGTGATGTCACCGAAGGATGAGAACGAGCTCCGTCACATGGTGTACACCGCTGTGCAACGAAACGCCCCAACCGCGGTCAGATATCCACGTGGCAATGGAACGGGGGGCGCGCTCGACGCCAACCTCGCCAAACTACCAATTGGAAAAGGCGAGATCGTTCGACAAGGTGAGGACGCTCTCATCGTCGCGTTTGGGCCAATTATCAGCAACGCGCTCAAAGCCGCTGACCTGCTCGCTTCACAGCACAACATCACGTGCACCGTAATCAACGCGCGCTTCGCGAAACCCCTCGACGCTGAGCTTCTGAGAGCCGAACTACCTAAGTATTCTACAGTCTGTACCCTTGAGGACCACGTTATCGCGGGAGGCTTTGGCTCCGCCGTGATCGAGTTCGCTCAAGAGGAGAACCTCTCGATGAAGTGCGCGATTAAACGATTTGGTGTTGAGGATTCGTTCGTACCACACGGCACTCAGGCTGAGCAGTACGCTTTCAATGGATACGACGCTGACAGCATCGTCCGATACGTCCTCTCTCAACGCGGCGTGCGGCAGATGGTAGCGTAGGTCGGCTATACACCATTACAGAAATCAGACCTCACCGTTCCGCATAATCACCTCAGAACCCTGGAGGGGCACCGGCCTCGGTGCCCTGGCTACTACGAGAAACTCTTGCTTCTCAAGTATCGGCATATCACCTGCACTGGAAGCTCTTGCTTACTTTCCGGGCGAGGCGCGGATGTACACTCGCAACAAATTCGGAAGTTGGAGCGACGGGATCCGATCGCTGAG
>JAULVA010000028.1:2161-2775 GCA_032111275.1 Bdellovibrionota bacterium | reverse complement strand
TTTTAAGGCATTTAGGTGAGGTGCGAGAGATGACGCTTAGTTCTAAACGTGAGCTGATTCAGGCGATTAGGAAGGTTTACCGGAAGTCATCGAAGGCGCAAAAGAGCTCTCATCTTGACCACCTTGAGCTGGCAACGGGTCTAAAACGTAACTACCTGAATCGTCTTTTGCTGCAAGGCTATAAGGCGAAACGACGAAAGCCCGGGAGGACGAGCCGGTATGCGAGCGACCCTGAGTTCATGGAGGCTTTAAAGCGTATCTGGGTGGCTACAAGGTACCTTAGCGGCAAGCTGCTGAAGCGCTCGATTAAGTTCTACACTACCACCTACGAGATGCACTGCGGAGTATTGGCAGTCGATGTGTCTGAGAAGCTTCGGCGAATAAGTCCCGCAACGATTGACCGGATCCTGTTACCAACGAAGCGTCAGTTGGGTAAGGGGAAAAGTACCACTTCATCCGACCCGCATTTCAGGGATATGATTACGATCTCCTTGGCTCAGTGGGAGCAGAGAGAGCCGGGACACTTGGAGGGAGATTTAGTGGCGCACTGCGGTAACACAACGGGGGGAGTATACGTTAATACCCTTACCGTTACAGACATAGCTACAGGATGG
>JAULVA010000028.1:428-2151 GCA_032111275.1 Bdellovibrionota bacterium | reverse complement strand
GATTTGGGGCAAAACCGCTGAAGCAGTGATTGAAGCTCTGCGAGATATCAAGGCATCGTTGCCGTTCCCCTTAAAGTCCCTCGACTTTGATAATGGTTCAGAGTTTCTCAACAAGCCGGTTCTTCGCTACTGCCAAAAAGAGGGGATCGCGCTCACTCGCAGCCGTCCCTACAAGAAGAACGATAACGCGCACGTCGAGCAAAAAAACTGGATGACCGCTCGTGACGCTCTCGGCTTTAGACGCATGGAGAACCCCGATATCGTCCCGGTAGCTAACGATATGTACAAGAACGACTACCGCCTCTTTAAGAACTACTTTACGCCATGCTTTAAGCTCAAAGAGAAGGTGAAGGTCGGAAGCCGCTATAAGCGAATCTACGATGAGCCAAAGACCCCTCTAGAGAGGGTGCTGGAATCTGAGTACATTCCAGAAGAAGAGAAGCAGAAGCTCAAGGAACACCTCGCTTCGCTCGACCCTTTCCAACTGAGTAAGAACATCGACAGGAAGATCCTTCGCATCAAGGCTATGGCAAAGGTCTCCTTCGAAGAGTGGCAACTGCTACCGGATTCACAGAAGCTTCTTACTTTCCTTTATCAATGAGGCAAAGCGCCTGTACCAGGGGAGTCAACCCCCTGAAAGGACTATTTGCTTCGGGAAGCGCCTAAAAAATTTTTACCAAAGAGCGCCGCGTTGAGGAAACGCAAACATGTTAACCCGGCATAACCTATCCAAACCGCGGGAGCTTTATATGATCAGCCATGGACCCACACAAACCCCTTCTCATGCGGATGTAGCCAAGCTAACTCCGCAGACTGCAGTCGCACATGCGCAAGAGATAGCACGACCAGCGGAGGTGAAGAATCTCTATTCCTCTAGAACGTGGGTGGCTCCTGAGGCCATCCCACAGCTCAAAAAGGCCGCCGAGCTCCCCGGTATGGTGTATGTCGCTGCCATGCCGGACCTTCATCCAGGTACGGGCAGCCCGGGAGGAGCGGCATTCGTCAGCAGGGGATTGATCCATCCGAAGCTTATCGGTGGCGATATCGGTTGTGGTATGCACCTGTGCGCCACCACAATCGATCCACGCACCAGCGTGAAGCGATTAGGAGATAGATTATCGAGTATTGATGGTGTGTGGCACGGCGATCTATCCGCGGTCATGCGGAAACATGGATTACAGGAGACCGGGTACGAAGCAGCTCTCGGTACAATTGGCGGTGGCAACCACTTTGCGGAGGTCCAAGTCGTTCATTCGATAGTTGATAAACGAATTGCCGCGGACCTCGGTCTTATGGACTCGAAAGCGCTCCTTCTCATCCATAGCGGCTCGCGTGGATTCGGTCAGGAGATCCTAAATCGATATAACGCGGAATCACGCGGAGTACCGCTCGATCCAAATTCGACCGAGGGGTTGCGGTATCTCGCTGGACACGATCAGGCGATGCGCTACGCCAGGGCCAACCGAGAGATAATCGCGCGGCGAATTATGGATCGACTCGGCGCGACGGCAACTCCACTCATCGATCTCAGCCACAACCATCTTGAGAAAAAAACAACTGTACACGGTGATACATGGATTCACCGGAAGGGAGCGGCACCCTCAGATCAGGGATTAGTAGTAATTCCTGGGTCGCGAAGCTCTTTCACCTACCTCGTGCGCCCGATCGGCAACGGCGAGGTGAACGCGCACTCGTTAGCGCATGGTGCCGGTCGGAAGGGGTC
>JAULVA010000028.1:0-418 GCA_032111275.1 Bdellovibrionota bacterium | reverse complement strand
GGAAGGTGTCACGCAGTCAATGTGAAGACAAGTTTGGAAGGCTTTCGCCCGAGGATTTGAGACGCCCCAGAGATAAGAGGGCCGGTATCGATAATCTGGTGATCTGTGAAAACAGGGATCTTTTGCGACAGGAGCACGGAAAAGCCTATAAGGATATCGACCAAGTCATAGAGGACCTCGCCCACTTCGGATTGATTGAGGTGGTTGCTGTGCTCAAACCTATATTGACCTACAAGACACGCGCCGAGTGTGAGGATGGCGATGGCTAATCACTAGGATCGATCATTTCTCCCCCCTTTATTTCTCTCAGAGACCGCGCGAACGAAAGACCGTGCAAAACTAACCACCGAAGACCAAACAGATTTTACAGATAGAGCATGTGGTAGGGCCCGACTCCCGGCGGGCCGTGCGGCATCGC
>JAULVA010000027.1:0-4670 GCA_032111275.1 Bdellovibrionota bacterium | reverse complement strand
AGCGCTCAGGGCACCGATCGGTTGTAGTAACCGCGTCGAAGCTTAACAAGAGCGTCCTTGAGGTTCTCACCCGCGAGGGGTTAATCGAGGGATTCGAGGCTGGGAAGGACGAGAATGGGCACAACGCGTTTCGCGTAGGGCTCAAGTACTTCTCAAGCGGTCGGCCGGTTATTAGCCGAGCGGCGCGCGTTTCTCGTCCGGGGTGTCGAAAGTACTCCCGCACAGAGAAGTTGCCAAAGGTAAGCAGCGGTTTGGGTATCTCGATCGTGTCAACCTCCCGAGGGGTGTTGGCGGATCATGAGGCTCGGAAGCTTAAGGTCGGTGGCGAAGTTATAGCTATCTTCGCGTAAGATTTGAGAGAGGTACATCATGTCACGTATCGGTAAATTGCCTGTGGCCCTTCCGAATGGAGTAAAGGGCGTCATCGCGGGCGGAGTAGTTTCAGTTGAGGGCCCCAAGGGCAAGCTCTCCTTCACGATTCGACCAGGAATAGCGGTTGAGCTCGTAGAGGGTAAGTTCGTTGTTTCGATGACGGGCACTGATGGTCAAGCGAAGGCTGACTATGGGACAGCTCGCGCCACGATTAACAACATGGTTCAGGGCGTAAGCGCTGGCTGGAAGAAGACACTTGAGCTCAACGGAGTAGGATACGCCGCTAAGCTCCAGGGGCAAACGCTCGTTCTTTCGGTTGGTTTTTCACATGACGTCTCATTCGTTATCCCAACGGCGATAAAGTGCAATGTTCAGAAGAACTCTATCGACATGGAGTCGGCTGACCGTGAAGCTCTTGGGACATTCGCTGCCAAGGTTCGTCAGGTTCAACCACCTGAGCCGTACCTCGGAAAGGGTATCAAGTACTCGGACGAGAAGATTCGTCGTAAGGCTGGTAAGACCGGTAAGAAGTAGTCGGTAAGTTGTAGGAGTAGGGGCCGTATGGCAACGCAAGGTAAGAAAGTAGCAGCAACCTCACGAGAAAAGAGGAAGCTTAGAATTCGCAAGAAAGTTGTTGGCACCGTTGAGCGCCCTCGTTTGAGCATCTTCCGAAGCTCAAAGCACACCTACGCTCAGGTGATCGCTGACGATGGTCACAAGACATTGGCAAGCGCCTCGACGCTCGATAAGGACGTCCAGGCTGAGCTCGCCAAGCTTGGCAAGGGTGAGGGCGTTAAGACGGGTAGCACTAAGTCGATGCTCGCCGCTCGCGCTGTAGGTATCGTGCTCGCTAACCGCTCGAAGGCCGCTAAGGTCGAGAAGGTGGTATTCGACAGAAACGGTTTCCTCTACACGGGAAGAGTGAAGGCCCTCGCCGACGCCGCTCGCGAAACTGGTCTTGTATTCTAGAGGTTTGATTTTTAGTTCGGAGACGTATGGCTTTTAAAGATATCCTCGACAAGCGTAGAGTGACCCTTGATCAGTGTGGTGAACTCACTGATAAGACTGTTTTCATCAACCGTGTATCCAAGGTAGTTAAGGGAGGTCGCCGATTCAGCTTCAGCGCTCTCGTAGTTACTGGCGATGGGCGTGGGCACATTGGATTCGGCTTGGGTAAGTCTGTTGAAGTTCCGGAAGCTATTCGTAAGGCTTCCGAGCAGGCTCGCAAGCGCATGATTAAGGTGCCTCTCAAGGGGACAACCATCCCACATGATATCCTCGGAAAGGCTGGACCTTCCTCTGTTGTGATGAAGCCAGGCGCTCCAGGAACTGGAGTTATCGCTGGTGCTGCTGTTCGTGCCGTGATGGATGTATGCGGAATCAAGGATATCCGCACAAAGTGCCTCGGTTCGACAACCGCTCAGAACGTTCTTCAAGCCGTTGTTATGGGACTTCTCTCTCTTGAGGAGCCAGAGGTTGTAGCGGCAGTTCGTGGCGTGAAGCTTGAGGAGATCGGGTACCACCCGTACTAATCGAAACCGCGCTGGTTAAGTAAAGGATGTCGAATATGAGCAAGAAGGTATTTATTAAGCAAGTTCGTAGCGATGCTGGTTGTGGTCCAACCGTACGACGCACCATCAAGGCTGTTGGCCTTGGTCGCATTGGCAAGTCACGAGAGATCGTGGCCAATGAGGCTGTTATGGGAATGCTTCGTCGCGTTTCGCACCTCATCGAAATCTCGCCGGTGTAAATCACTCCGGTGAAGTAACCCCAGTCAAATAAGTAACGAAGTAGTGAGGTCCCAGATGGCCATTAAAAATATTACATTAAGCAACCTGAAGCCTAACAAAGGCGCTCGCAAGGCTCGCACCCGCGTAGGACGTGGAGAGGGCTCGGGCCACGGTAAGACCTCCGGAAAGGGAGGTAAGGGCCAGACCGCACGAAGTGGTGGTGGAGTTCGCGCCGGATTCGAGGGAGGTCAGATGCCTCTCTACCGACGACTTCCGAAGGTTGGCTTCACTTCGCGCGTAGGCGTTCGTGGTGAGAACAAGTACAACGTAGTTCGCTTGTCCGCTCTTCAGAACGTTGCAGCTGGCGCTACGGTGGACATCGGGGCGATTCATGCTCTTGGATACGCTAAGAAGTCCTCTTTGAAGGCAGGTGTGAAGGTTCTCGCTGACAGCGGTGAGTTCAATAAGAAGCTCCACCTTAAAGTTCACGCTATCTCAGCTGGAGCTCGCGCTCGTGTTGAGGCTGCTGGTGGAACGGTAGAGATCCTCGAGGCGTAAGTTTCGAGAGGATCTAGCGGTCTTCAAAAAGCGACCCAGGTGGGGTCGCTTTTTTTATGCCTCGAGCGCCATCGCTGGTCTTGATGTCGCTAACGAGCTCCTCCTCAAGGGCGAGAAACGAGTTTTCTTTTTCATAATCGTGTGGTCATGTTCGTAAAGATACTATTTCCGGAATGTGGCGCATGGTAGTATTTTACGTCCCGGTTCCGGTAGGTTTATAGTGCCTTCCACACCGAGCAGTCTCGTAGAATGCTCGCGGTTCCGACTAACCTAGTTTTTCACGAGGATGTGATGAGCGGTCTTCCCCAGGTGTTTCAAATTCCGGAATTAAAGAAGCGACTCCTTTTTACTATCTCGATGCTTGCCGTGTATCGTTTCGGAGTTTTCGTTTCTACCCCCGGGGTGAATGTGGACGCGATTCGGCGAATGTTCGAAGAGAACGCGAATACGCTTTTTGGTCTCATCAACCTCTTCTCCGGAGGAGCGCTTGAGCAGTTCTCCATCTTCACGCTCGGTATATCTCCGTACATCACCGTTTCGATCATTATCCAACTCCTATCGCCAAGTATTCCGTATCTTGAGAACCTCAAGAAAGAGGGCGAGGCGGGGCGTCGAGTTATTACTCGGTACACCCGACAGTTCACGATCCTTCTCGCGCTCTTCCAGAGCTTCATGATCGCGCGCGCGCTGGAGTCTCGAGGATTGGCGACTCCAAGCTTATCCTTCGAACTCACCACGATGATCACCCTTACCGCTGGCACTGCTTTCGTTATGTGGCTCGGTGAGCAGATTACGGAGCGTGGCCTCGGTAACGGAACAAGTATCATCATCTTCGCGGGTATCGCCGCGCGTATGCCGTCTGTATTCGGTTCTACGGTAGAGCTCGCGCGAACGGGAGAGCTTTCACCCTTCGCGGTCCTCGCGTTGCTCGCGTTCTCGCTCTTCACCATCTACGGAATTATCTTCGTTGAGCGATCGCACAGGAAGATCCCGATTCAGTACCCACGACGCATGGTGGGTAAGCGCATGACGCAGGCTCAAACCCAGTACATGCCGCTTAAGGTAAATATGACCGGTGTAATTCCTCCGATCTTCGCCTCAGCGATCATGATGCTTCCAGCAACGATCATGACGGTGATTCCGGCGGCGGATCTTCCAGCGCTTCAGGCGTTCCTGACGCCAGGAGGGTGGGGGTACGAGACGATTCAGGTGGCGCTTATCGTGCTCTTCAGTTTCTTCTATACCGCGGTTGTGTTTAATCCGACCGAGGTCGCTGACAACTTGAAGAAGAATGGTGGTTTCATCCCGCTCGTTCGGCCGGGACACGAAACCGCGGACTACCTCTACGGTGTGCTGAACCGTCTCACACTGTGGGGCGCGATCTACATCTCTATCGTGTGTGTCGTTCCGCAGTTGGTGTACCTGGGAATGGGCGCGTCTCAATTCGCGTACGTCTTCGGCGGTACCGCGGTGCTGATCGTGGTCGGTGTAACGCTTGATACCTCAGCGCAGATCGAGTCGATGCTCGTCGCTCGCAACTACGAGGCTTTCATGTCACGGTCCAGTAAGGACCAGGGGAGTCTCGGAGCGATCAGTTACAATCGCAGTCGACTTGTTCGTCGGTAATCGCACACTCAGCAAAGGGGATAGCCACTATGCAAGTCGTTTTGTTAGGACCTCCAGGCGCGGGCAAGGGAACGCAGGCTGTTAAGATCTGTGAGCGATATGCCATTCCGCACATCTCAACCGGAGACATGCTTCGACAGCAGGTCGCTTCGGGCTCTCCACTTGGGAACAAGGTGAAGTCGATCCTCGATTCGGGTGAGTTGGTGACGGACGATATCATCATGCAGGTCGTTGAGGCTCGACTCTCTCAGCCTGATTGCAGGAACGGCTTTCTCCTTGATGGGATCCCGCGAACGGTCGCGCAGGCACAAAGCTTGGCGGTCAGTGTTGTTATTGTCGCCCACAGCATCTGGAACCGAAATTGTGGGCGGCGACGCGCCCTCA
>JAULVA010000026.1:0-8101 GCA_032111275.1 Bdellovibrionota bacterium | reverse complement strand
CACGGCCGTACGAGGATCGGCTGAAGTATTCCAAGTGCCCTAATCGATTCAGAAAGTTCGCTGATTTCCTGCTCCGGAAAATCAACTCGGGGCTGTTCCGGATTTGCCGAGATTCGGGAAACATCGACGTACTGAACGCCGCTGTTCGGATTTGTAGCAGCGACCGGCAAGTTAGATTCGGCAATATTTTCAGCAAGTTGCGGCAAAACCTGCGCTGACGGAGGTGTCGCCGCCACGGGTGCAGCAGATGAAACGAGCGCGCTGAGTCCCCTACCGAGCGCCATTCTTTGATTCTTCTTTAAACCTTGCACACCTTCTCCTTAACTTACTCTCTCGTACTTACACCTGTTCCACGTGGAACACCTTCTAAGCTGCTTGCGCAGTACCCGGTTCGTTGTTCAGACCAAGTTGCTCTATCAACTCCCCTACAAGAGCTAGGTAGCTCTTGGCACCCGCGCTTGTCGGATCGTAGACGCAGATTGGCTGGCCGTGACTCGGACACTCCGAGAGCTTGATATTCCGTGGAATTCGAGTTTTTAACAGCTTTTCCCCAAAATGACGCTCGGTCTCATCGCGGACCTGCATGCTGAGATTGGTCCGCGCGTCGTACATGGTCAGGAACACGCCAAGGATCTCGAGCTTAGGGTTAAAGGTACTTTGGACAAACGCTATGGTCTTGAGAAGTCCGGACAGTCCCTCAAGTGAGTAGTACTCGGCCTGAAGCGGTATGAGGACCTTATTAGCGGCTCCCAAGGCGTTAAGGGTAAGTAATCCAGAAGATGGAGGACAGTCGATGATTATCACATCGTAATCCTTATCCACACCTGTTAAGGCGCTTCGAAGGATCAGCTCACGACCCGGGGTCTTGCCGATCTCGAGCTCTAGGCTCACAAGGTCATGAGAACCCGGAACCACCTTCAAGTTGTCGATAGGGGACTGAACGATGACATCCGAGAGCTGGAGCTTGCCGAAAAATATGTCGTAGAGGTCCGCACCTTCGGGGTGCATCGGAACCCCAACACCACTGGTAGCGCTGGCCTGGGGATCGAAATCCAGGAGGAGTACCTTGAATCCGAGAAGAGCGAGTTGACCAGCGATACTGACGGAGCTGGTTGTTTTACCGACTCCACCTTTTTGATTTGAGAGGGCGATGACTTGCGCCATAGAAAGACTGTATTTCCTTAACCTTGAGAGCCGTTAGAGGTACCACGAGAAGCGACTCTTAACAACATAAAAGATGATTCACTAATCAAGGCGGGCACAAAATGTATCGTACAGATAGCGGGAGAGGAGGGGAGTGTTCCACGTGGAACACTTCGGCAATAGCAGTGATATGGAACCTTCGATGGCTTGCCAACGCTCAAAAAGTCACTTTCTGAAGAACACAGATATCTATGGCAGGGAGCGTTCCACGTGGAACATTTCAGAGACGGAAGGTGCTGCCCCCAAGCACGAAACCGAAAGTGACTTTCTTAGGACACCCTCCTTCCCATACTTCTTCAGAGATGGCCGGGGGAGATGGCGTGACCGGCCCAAATAAGGGGGAGTGTTCCACGTGGAACACTCAAAGCGAAATACCCGCGACCCTCTCAGCAGCTGTTCCACGTGGAACAACACCCCTCCGACCGGGTACCTTACACCGAGAAAAGCGCCGCACGCCGCCCTCAATCACAACTGAAGACCTCGCCAGACACCTCCATCGTGCAGCCTTGTATATTCCTCCGACCGCCCCCTTTCAGACCTCGGGCGATCAGCGGTCTCACAACGCACACAGTGTAAGCAGTGTCTAACCCCTGATAACGCCACAACGTGAACCTCTTGGCCGTCATTGGGTGTTGGCGCCTATCCTTATCGTTGTAGATTCACACCAATGCCCTAGACGCTCCAGGAGAGAACGCACCCAAGGAGGGCCAAGAGCTAGGGCAGGGGATTCCACCATAAGGCACAAAGAGAAGCCTCCAGCAGTTCCTGAACATGCCCCGAGCCCAGGCCGGGTCCTTCACACAAGGGTGAAGGCTCGTAATCGCTAAGCACCGCCGTCTTGAGAACCCAAGCTACTCACTCCTTAGAACGATCGCCGTCAAATTAACCGGTACCATCGCCGCAACGCCTCCCCTCACTGATACCTCGCCGGTGAAGGCATAGAGGCCGTCGATGGTGATAGACAGTAAAGAGAGGGAAGGGGATTGAGTATCCAGGATAAGCCCCATTGAAAATGCACACTGCCGAATGGCGTGAAGCCAGCCGGAAGCGCATCTCTCCACATGTGCAGTTCCTGTGAGTAAAGTAGATAGACCCCTGAACTCAGGCTATAATCCATCAACACCCTGAGCCGCAAACATGTGCCGAGGGGACTCTACCTCATAAAAAACCCCTAAGAGCCTGTAATCTAATAGGAAAGCGTCATCGCAAAACACCACTCCACCCAAACAAACACAGGAGAGAGGCGATATCTTCGATGAGAGAGCGAACAGGCTGGGTGTCCCCTCGAGCCCAGAAGGGCGCCAACTAAAGCCCCGAAACACAACCAAGAGCAACGGAGTTAGCGACACAAACGGAGAACCTTGAGCAAAGGTTCAAGGAAATCACTGCGTCATCAAGAGGCACGACTCAATAAGTGGATCGATATCGCCGTCGAGGACGGAGTTAACGTCCGAGGTTTCGTAGTTGCTGCGGAGGTCCTTCACGAGCTGATACGGCTGCATGACGTAATTTCGAACCTGGCTGCCGAAGTCTATCTTTTTACGAACGCCTTTAAGCTGGTCCATCTTCGCTTGTTGCTGCTCCTGCTCGCGCTCAAAGAGTTTGGACTTAAGGATCTTCAAAGCTCGCGCCTTATTCTTGTGCTGGGATCTCTCGCTCTGGCAGGCGACAATAATCCCTGACGGCATGTGCGTGAGCCGCACGGCGGAATCGGTCTTATTAACGTGCTGCCCACCAGCACCGGAGGAGCGATAGGTATCGACCTTGAGGTCAGCTTCGTTGATCGTCACATCTACCTCTTCCTCGATATCAGGTATGACGCTCACCGAGGCGAAAGAGGTATGGCGCCGAGCGTTGGCGTCGAACGGGGAGATTCGAACGAGTCGGTGAACGCCGGACTCGTTGCGAAGATTGCCGTATACGTAGTTTCCAGAGATGAGCAACGTCGCGTTTTTGATCCCAGCTCCTTCGCCCGGCTGATAGTCCATGACCTCAATGCCGAACCGCTTCTTCTCCGCCCACCGCATGTACATGCGAAGGAGCATATCGGCCCAGTCCTGCGATTCCGTTCCGCCAGCTCCGGAGTTTATCTCCATGATCGCGTTCTGGTTATCGAACTCACCGTTCATCTTGCATTTAAATTCCAGCTCACCAACCCCCTCGGTGAACTCGGTCAAAAGCCGCCCGGCCTCCGCCATGAACTCCTCATCACCGGACTCCCGGGCGAGCTCCAGGGCAGCCTCGGTGTCGGCTTGGAGCGCCTCTAGTCTCTTGAAGTGATCGAGGGTCGCTACGCTCTGGGCGCGCTCGCGCATCAGGGCCTTGGCCTGGGCTCCGTCGCTCCAGATGTCGCCGTCCTGGGACTGTCTCTCTAGTTCTTCGACCTTGGTCGTGAGATTTGGGATGTCAAAGAAACTCCCTAAGGACTTCCACGCGTTCCGCGAGCCCTTGGAGTTTGTATTTAATCTCTGATGGATCAAACTGAAGTGTCATAGCTATGGCGTATACGTTGCCATGCGCCATTCGTCAATTGGGAAGAGAATTGGGCCCCTTCTTGGGTCCGCCGACAGGGATTGCTCCATGTTAAAACTACTTTACCGAGAGCTTGCCCCGAATATACCGCTCCCTTCGGCGCATCCGTTGAGCCTCCGCGGCCGGCACCTTTTCATGATCATATCCACACAGATGAAGCACCCCGTGGACAATGAGCCGGGCAAGCTCGGCTCGCTTCGTTACGCCGAACTCCTTGGCCTGTTTTACAGTCGTCTCGGTAGAGATGACGAGGTCACCGAGGTAGGGGCTCGGCGCATCTAATTTCCTCCTCGACCGGCCGGATATCTCTTTGGGATGAAACTGAGGAAAGGAGAGCACGTCGGTGGCCTTGTCCTTCTTTCGATGCTCACGGTTGAGCACCCGAATACGGGCGTCATCCGTTAAGGCGAGGTGAATCTCGCGTACTTCAGGGATAGCGATATCGGACTCGACATGACCGAGCACGTCCTTGAGAAGCTTCGTGATCCACGCTGACGGGATACCAAGCTTTCGACTCTCCATCGAGAGATGAATCGTCCAAGCCCGTTTTACTGGCGAGCCCTTAGTACTATTTTTCCGTGTCACTATTCGACCCCTAGTCTCTTGAGATTCTCGCGCCGCTTCTCTTTGCGCTCGCCATCATGCGCTCCGGCATCATCGCCTCCCCGATCATAATGGGAGCCAGCCGTCTTCTCCGCGGGCTCCGAGTACGCGATGCGCTGATGATAGATGCCACTCAACACACGAGTAAAGCATTTGGCGATAACGTGAAGGTCTCGAAGGGTAAGGTCGCACTCATTGAGCTCTCCACTCGCGAAAACCTTATTCATCATCTTTTGCACGAGCCCTTGGATGCGGTCGAATGATGGTTCGCTCAGGGTACGGGTCGCGGCCTCAATGCCATCAGCCAACATGAGCAAGCCAGCTTCGCGTGTTTGCGGCTTAGGACCCGGGTATGAGAATGAGGCTCTATCAACCAGTTCCGGATCGTTGCCAGAGTCTTCGGCCTCTTTGCGAGCCTTCTCGTAGAAGAACTCAATCATCGAGGTACCGTGATGTTGCGCGATGAGGTCCTCGATAACCTGCGGTAGTCTGTGCTTTCGAGAGAGTTCGATCCCCTCTTTGACGTGCGCTCGAATAATGAGCGCTGACATCGAAGGGCTCAACTTGTCGTGCCGATTATCTCCAGGGCTTTGATTCTCGACGAAGTAGAGCGGCTTGGTGATCTTGCCCACATCGTGGAAATACGCGCCCACACGACACACGACAGGATTTGCGCCGATAGCGTCCGCCGCGGACTCAACCATCATGCCGATAACCATGGAGTGGTTCCACGTCCCCGGTGCCTGCACGCTCAACTCTTTAAGGAGGGGATGGTCGAGGGTCGCCATCTCAATCAACCGCATATCCGAGGCGTATCCACTCAGGTACTCCACAACCGGGGTTAGCCCTACGGCGATGATTCCACTCAACCCACCACTTACCAAACACCCCAAGATTCGAACGGAGGCGTCGAGCGTGCCGGTCGGAGGGATGATGATCAGCGAGATGACCGCGAAGGGTAGGGATGCCACACTAATCTTGAAGGCGGCCCGAAGGTATGCCGCGCGCGAACGCACCCTCACGAACTCAACACACGCAACGATCGAGGTCGTCAGAATCAAGCCCGCGGTGATACCAGGCGCGGGGGCGTATACTCCCATCAGAATAGTCTCGAATATCGCGACCACCAACCCGAGATGTAACCCGAGGATTGAACGCGCGATCAGCACGGGCAGCGCGAAGGGCATGCAGAGCCCGAGCGATTCGAGGGTCACCCCCCTCCACATATCATGCAGGTTCGCGTAGCTAATAAGCGCGAAGAGGATGATATTCCCGAAACTCACCAGTAAGACGGAGCTCACCAAGAGAGCGTACGTGAGAAGGTCAGCCTTCGCTTCTCGCTCTCGATAGGATGAGAGCGCATGAGACGCCGCTACATGCACGGCGAAGAGGGTGAGAATAAGCGCGAGACCCCGAACGATACGGGCCGCGACCGGAAGCTCCATCGCCTGGGCGCCAAGAGACACCTCCGCGACAACGACAACAACGGCCTGGCAAATCCCCACGAAGAGGAATCGCTTGCGGTCCTGACGGATGAGGTCACTACTCTTCGTCGCGGTCATACGCCTGAATGATGCGGGACACGAGTGGGTGCCGCACAACATCCTCATCGGTAAAGTGCACTATCGAAACCCCATCGGTGTTGTTGAGAATCTTCATCGCATGGGTAAGACCTGACACCATCCCGCGAGGAAGGTCGATCTGGGTAGGATCTCCGGTGACAACGCACGTTGACCCAAATCCGAGTCGGGTGAGGAACATCTTCATCTGAACTGGAGTGGTGTTTTGCGCCTCATCGAGGATTACGAACGCGTTTGAGAGGGTTCGACCACGCATGAAGGCGAGGGGAGCGACCTCAACGACACCTTTCTCGACCATCTCCTTGGCGCGATCGACGTCGACCATATCGTAGAGAGCGTCGTAGAGTGGGCGCAGATACGGATTAACTTTTTCGGCCATATCACCAGGGAGGAAGCCAAGCTTTTCGCCAGCCTCTACGGCGGGACGACAAAGCACGATACGCTTTACCTCCTTATTTACGAGCGCCGAGACAGCCATCGCCATCGCGAGGTAGGTTTTTCCCGTTCCAGCGGGTCCAACACCGAAGACCACGCTGTGATCCTTAATCTCTTCGATGTAGGTCTTCTGTTTGAAGGTCTTCGGCACGATCTTCGTGCGCTTACCGGAGGTGCGAATCTGATCGCGAAAAAGCTCTGAAAGCTGCAAGCGCTGGTTGCCGGAGAGCATCTTGATAGCGCGCTCAACATCTCCCTTAAAAACAACCTCACCCTGTTCGATGAGGCCTCGAAGCTGTGTGAGCAGCGAATATCCTAACTCGACATCGGTGTCCTGCCCCACAAGCAAGAGCCCCCGCGGAGACCTTCCGATCTTTAAACCAAGCTCTCGTTCGACCGTTTTGAGGTTCTCGTCTTTATCCCCAACCATCGCCTGAAGGACGCTCGCCTCGGGAAATTGAACCTCCATCTCTTTTAGTGCGCCTTTCGGATCTCCTGCTCGTCGCCCGTATCCCGTCATCTGGTATTACGTTATCGCCTCACCACTACACTGTGCTGTCACTACCGGCCCCTGAAAGATTCAGCGCCCACCGTTTGTTGTACAGACGGCGCCCCCTCTCTCTGACATACCCCGTTAGGGTCAAAAGACCAACCCACTCTCTACGAGCCCGTGGACCCTTCAAGGATACCACATCCAAGGCCAAGCCCACCCAAGAAAATCTTAAGTGTCCAATAATGTAGGTCGCTTGGCTTCGCCGCCCGGAGGTCAATCTGAGGCCCCCTCGATACGAGCACCTCTGAACCGCATCACCTGATACTCGAACTCGAGATGGCGATCGCCACCATCGTGCACCTCGCGAAGTCCAGGGATGGCGAAGGGCTTCTCTGTTGTATGCGTTACCAGGAACGCCGCGTCGTGAAATAGCGCCGCTGAAACGAGATGGTCCGAGGTTCCAAAACGGGTCGTATACGCTCGTACAAAGTCCTCGGAGATCTGTGGAGCGGTAAACCAAACCCCATCAAAAGCGCCATCGGCGGCCTGAATGTCGGCAGAGGACTCAATGAAATTGCACCCAAATAGCGGGATATCGATGCGCAGCGCCCGCATCTGTTTAGCGAAACGCCCATTTAATCCCGCCCCAAGACAAACCCCAACCGCGTCGAAACCGCCGGACTTCGCCCTTACCAGCGCGGTCTGAAAACTATCTGGGTTCGAGGAGAAGTCCTCCCACTCGGTACCTGGAAACCTCTCTTTCACATACTGCGCCCATGCCGCGGTGTAAGTATGGGTCGAGGTGAAAAGAGCGAGCTTCTTGTAGCCACGTCTCTTGAGTTGGTCAGCCATGAAGGAGAAGTCCTTCTCGTTTGAGGTCCATAACCTCAGCCCATATGGATTATTCGCGAATACCCGGTCGCCGGATGCCCACGCGAGAAGTGGAATCTTTCGCTTCATCGCGATAGGGCCGATCGCCTGCGCCGTTACCGTATCTCCCACGAGCACCGCCGAGATCTTGTCCACCTCAAGAAGCTTGCGAAACGCGGAGACGCTCTTGGCTGGAAGAAACCCGTCGTCTTCGTAGATAAAGGTAGCTTTTGAGCCGACATCCGCCATTTCGATGCCATGTCGATACGCGACGCCGTACGCGCCCCAATCACCTGAGTAGCTTGCGAGAACGCCGACCTTTTGTTGGCCCGCTGCCGATGAACAAAAAGCTAATGAAATGAAGGTCGCGAGAAGTAGGGCTGAT
>JAULVA010000025.1:0-7405 GCA_032111275.1 Bdellovibrionota bacterium | reverse complement strand
AGTTGGCTTCCGCGTTGGGGACAGTAGTTATGTTGGTGATGTTCGCCGCGTTCTACGGCGCGGAGTGGCTCACAACCCGCCTCGACAAGAAACGGGCCATTACCCTCGCTCTCCTCCTCTCCACTACCCTTCCCGGAACCGCGCGCGCCGCGGACGACGAGATTATCGCCGTTAGTCCGCATTGGGAGGGGATCAAAGCGGAGTTCGCGAACGGATTCGCCGCGTCCTACAAAGCACAGACCGGACGAACGGTATCCGTCCGTTGGCTCGACGTTGGCGGCACCTCAGACATCGTGAAGTTTCTCAAGACCCACTACAAGGCTGACCCCGACAGCCTCGGCGTCGATGTGATCTTTGGGGGTGGGGTCGACGTGATGATGGAGCTTTCGCGGGCCGGAGTCCTCCAACCGATTGCTATTGAGCCGAGGATTCTTGGTCGAATTCCAGCATCGGTCTCTGGAGTCCCCCTCTATAGCCCGAACAGGGAGTGGTATACCGCCGCTATCAGCATCTTCGGCATCCTTATCAACACCGTGGCGGCCGACAAGCTCCATATCCCTCACCCAACATCGTGGCGTGACCTCGGAAAGCATGAGTATCTCGACCTTGTCGGGATCGCCGATCCCTCCAAGAGCGGAAGTATGCACGCGATGGTTGAGGTGATCCTGCAAGGATACGGCTGGGACGAGGGGTGGAAGCTCCTCTCTCGTATGGCGGCGAACGCGCGCACTATCAGCAACCACGCCAGCCAGGTCGGTAAAGATGTCGCGACCGGAGAGATGGCGGTCGGCATCGCGATCGATACCTATGCCGGAGATGTGATTCGACAGGTGGGGCGCGAACGGGTGCACTTTTCGATACCCACCGACTACGCGGCGATTACCGGCGATGGGATCGCGCTCATAGCCGGGGCCCCTCACCCCACGGTCGGAAAACGGTTTATAGAGTTCGTGCTCTCTGACGAGGGCCAGAAGTTGTGGTACTACAAACGTGGAACCCCAGGGGGGCCAACTACCTTTGAGATCGGCAAACTGCCCGTCCTTCCGCACCTGTACAACACAGGACAGCCAGCGACGGTCGTTGAGGGGAATCCCTTTACCTTCTCGAACGTATTTCCTTTCGACGCCGCAAAAGCCGCTAAACGGTGGAACCTTGTCAACGATCTCTATAGCGCGTTCATCGTGGAGGTCCACGATAGACTCGTTTCCTTTGCGCGCCTCCATCCGAATACCCAACCGCCGACCAATCCGATCTCTGAGGAGAAGGCGAATGAGCTATCCCCGGACGGAGCCTGGGGAAGCGCCCAGGTCGTGCGTTCGGAGCAGTTACGGCAGTGGTCCTCGCTCGCTACCATTAACCTTCCCGCCTCTCACGGCCCCCTCTACCCCTACCGTTGGCTCCCGTCTATCTTCATCTGCGCCTGGTTTGCCACAGCGATAGGGAGACGAATCCGGTCCCGCCGGTCGTCATGAATCGTAAAAAACTTGATATCCGCGCAACTTTTCTGAGCAGCCCTCGATAGAGCGGTAAACATCGCCTAGTGGAGGTATGCCCATGCGCCCGACTCATCCCTATAGACCCCCTCAACCACACATCCCCCCTCCCGCCTCCCTTGCGCCCTACGCCTCGATCCATCCTGACAGTCCTCACCTGAAAGTTCGGTTCGGACAGATCACCTTTAACGCCGAGGGGCGAGAGAGTCGTGGGTCATTATTTTCCCGCGTGATGCATTGGCCGGGTGGCGCAAGTGGGGTCACGATCGGTCGAGGATACGATATGGGGAGCCGCACACGTCTGCAGGTTATCTCCGAATTGACATACGCCGGCATGAGCCCTAACGACGCCGCGTTCTATGGCGAGGCGGCTGGCCTGCGCGGAGAAAACGCCGCGCGGTTCGTCCGGTCTCATGTAGGAGCGTCTCCGGTCCTCTCACTTCCTGCCCAACGAAGGCTCTTCGAGGAGGTTACGGCAACAGAGACAATCGCCGACATCCGCCGAATACTCGCGAAGCCCGATCTTCAATCGAAATACGGGACCGTGAGGTGGGAGGACCTTTCAAGCTACGCGCAAGAGGTAGTCTTCGACTTACGCTATCGGGGTGACTACACACCTGAAACGAGAGCGCGCATTCAGCCGCTTCTGGTCTCCGGTAACGATCCGGCGCTTCGGGCTGCGATGACCGACGTGCCGTACTGGAGCCGGCTTGGCGTGCCCACTGAAAGGATCCGGGGGAGAGCGGCTATCCCTCATAGCGAGGAGATGGCGCGACGGGCTGGCTAGGTAAGGGAGGGAAAACCACGCTGACGCGTGCTTTTGCTAGGTAGCGGTGCTACCGCACCGCCTTTACAGAGGGATTTTAAAGAATTTACTACACCTGAAGACCCTCTGCATGTTGGCGAGCCTCTATCTCAAAAGAGGAGTTCTTGCCGCTGCGCAGTTGGAGTGTATCTACCCAGCCCCTTTCTGGAGGGCTCCCGAAGAAATTCGGGAACTAAACTCCCCTTTCTCTCGCTCTTGCGACAAAAATGGACTTTCCCTCTCGCAAAACAACGCGAATGCGTTGTGTTGCCTCGCTTCCCTGGGGAGAAGAGGCAAAAACCCACGTGCCGAGCTCCACAATCAGGCTATTAGTCGGTTTTGTTTCGCTTCCCTAGCGCCACAACTGGTGGTGTGATCATGCGGATGATGTCGTTGAGAGCACCGGGACGCTACGACTCACCCAATACCTCACTCACCACTCGTGAGATCTCCTTCTGCTTCTTGATGGAGGCGAGACGAGTGTGAAAGAGGGACCAAAAGAGGGGTTGAGGTAGCACATCCCGCTCCTCCGCGAGCCGCTTCACCGTTGCTTGAAGGCTCTCGATGTTAGCGGCCACGGCTGAACGCTCCTTGGGTTGTCTATCAGTATCGTCGTCGGTGTTTTGGTCGTCCATGTGTTCAGATTCTACGTCTCCTTCGCGCGCAGGGCCAGGATCTTTAGAGTCCGCGGCGCGGACAGCTAGCCCGAACAACCATACGGTAACTAGCTGAAAGTCGGTTCCGTAAGTGCCGTAACCCCTTCATTTATTTTTAGTTCTTAGGGCTCAAGATCTCCACACAACCTGGCGATACTCCTCTACGAGCAGAGAGGTCCGCGGCGAACGGTTTTCCAAACCACCCCTTTCCTGTTTTCTCGAAGCGGATGAAGGTCGGTCCGATGCGCGTAGTCGCTCAGTTAACGACGAAGATCGCGTAGGTAGAAACAACGGAGTGTTTAATCATGAGCGGTTTCAAGAGCGGTAGTTCTGATAACAGGCGAATTGAGCGAGCATTACAGCACGTAGTGCGACCGTGGTTTCCGATAAACCAGGACGTTCTTACCTCTATTCGCAACAACATCGACTCAGAAGCTTATGCGCAAGCGCCCCAGCAGCTCCTCAACGATCTTAAGGGAGACTTCGCCCTCTTTACCTTCGTGGTGAAGGAGCTCGGGATCCTGGCAATGCAAGAGAAGATCGACACAAAGATACTCAACAACCCGATCGAGCTGATCCGCTGGGGTGGAACCGAGAGGATCAAGGAGATTATAGCCCCTGATAAGAAGCTCCCGACCACTCACTCACTCCACTGGAGCGAGCCGTTCCAGGTCGCGCGCCTCCGAGAGACAGCGGTTATCGCCTCAACGGCCGCTGTTCTGAGCGAAAAGAAAGATCTCGACCCCGACATAGGATTCTCTCGCGGAGTCATTCGCGAGATCGGACTCAACCTTATCGCGTGGAACTATCCGACGCTGTACTCAAAGGTGCTTAACAACCTTACACCGAACGCCACCCTCGATGAAGAGCTCTCGAAGGAGCTGGGGTTTACTCCAGCCCTCCTCGCTATGCGGGTACTTCGACCTGAGAACCCAAATCAGCCAGAGGGGGACGAGCAGGTAGAGGAGCCAACCTGGGCCGCCTACGATGAACTGTGCGAGGTCGGAGAGGCCCTTGCTCGGGCTGAGAATCCTGAGACCTATCCATCCGCCGTCAACGATTGGCAGAAGGCTAACCAATACCTCACTGAGAACGCCGGCACGGGGGCGCTTGAGTTGATAAAAGAGCGCGCCGTCGAGCAGTCAAAGAAGTATCAAGAGGCCCTCCCCGAGGTGTTTAACAGCCTGGATAACTTTAACCCTAAACGAAACATCGATGTACACGCCCGTATGAAGGCGGTCATCGCGGACCAAGATTTCCGACTCTGTCCGCCTCATGTTCAAGAGGCGTTACGTTCGCTTTATCACGATATTGATGGATACGCCGTAAATAAGAACGCCATCCAAACTCTCCTCAAGTCCATAATCCCAGACGCGGGATTCACTGGGGGGTGCGTTTTCGTGATCGACCCAAGTACCGCTAGCCTCAAACCCCGAACTATCATCGGGCAAGTGACACTCCGAGCGATTAGCAACGTAACGCTCGACCCGGGAGATCTGGCGGTTGCGGCTTTGGGCGCGCATGAACCGCTCTTCGATATCAAAGAGGACGCGAAGCCCCTTCCTCTTGAGGGAATCTACAGCGCGCTCGGCGAGCAGCGGAAGGTCGGCGTCCTCTACCTTGAAACCCCACGCAGCACACACGACGACCCAGAGGGTAAGACCATCGGCACCTATAACATCCTCAAAAAGGCGCTCTGCGACGTTCTTCACCTTAAGTAATAGTCGCGGTAAGGTCTTAAACGGACCGTAAACGACCGCCTCGATCAGCCGACGACGTCTCGGATATCATCACACTCGACCTACACCTCACATACGGTGTACCCTAGTCCTTTGCCCCCGGCCGTATGTTCACCTTGGACAGCTCTACTAGCCCCAAGGATTTCATAGGCCGCAGGCGCTTATCGGAGGACACGTATGGTACAGCAGAGGACCCTTCACAAAAATGACAGAGCGGACTTGAGCGATCTCTCCGTACCCCGGCATCCCACGCTTGCCCCCCAACCCGAAGCAACTACCACAGAAAAGTGTGACGCACTCCTCCAGTTCTGCGAGAGAGCGCGACAACTTCAAGACAAGTTTTCGGGCCATCATTCATCGCCCCGAACGGATTTTACACCGTACCAAACGATCCTCGGGGAGATACGCTCAACGTCCTCCGAAAGCTCGGAATCGGACCCAAGCAAAACACCGGAAGCGGTCGCCCTCGATTTAATGACCCTCGCATCCGCATACCTCTCAACCGAGCTTACGCACGAGCAGTCCCACTACTGGCTCGGGGTCACCTCCGCTCTCACCGCCGCAACCCGAACAACGATGCCCGCTCTGAAGGAGCGGTTGATAAGTGCTCGAAGCATACTATTTGTCGATCGCTCACACGCACCCACCAAATTTGGCGATCTTGACGAGGAGAGCCAAGCCAGAGCAACGCAATCCCAAACCTCGGTTTAGGCTTCAAAGCCGATTGTCAACCACCGAGCACAAGTATTAGGTTTAGGCCTCAAGAGATCCCCTGGGCACCGCTCAGAGCACGTTCTAGATCACTGTGAGTGAACGAGGCCTCCCCTATGAAATCAATCCGCTTCTCCTCCATAACTTTTCTCTGTCTGCTTATCTGCGGCGCCTGTCTTACCTCAACCGCGGCGTTTGCCGCGGATACGGTAGCCAACCCAAAAGCACCCGCAAGTATCGGCAAGGGTCAGCGTATCGGCCTCGTACTGGCGGGAGGCGGAGCTCTCGGCATGGCGCACGTCGGCGTGCTGAAGGTTCTTGAGGAGCAGAGGGTACCGATCGCATTCGTCGCCGGAACGAGTATGGGTTCAATCGTCGGTGCGGCCTACGCCACGGGCCAGACGGTGCCTGACATGGAGCAGGTGCTGGTCGAGTCGAACTGGGATGATATCTTCTCCGACTCGGTGGCTCGACAGAATCTCCCCTTTCGCAGCAAAGCGGGCGTCAATCGTGAGATATACGGAGACACCAAGCTCTCTGTTGACGACGGAAAACTCTTAACCCCGTTCGGAGTCGTGCAAGGTCAACGACTTCTTCCCGTCCTGCAGCGTCTCTATGCAAACGCTCCCCCCTCTCCCGCTGATTTCAATACGTTCAACATCCCGCTTCGCGTAGTGGCCGCTGACATTGAAACGGGAGAGGCAGTTGTCGTAGCTCGTGGCGACCTTCCGACAGCGGTACGAGCAAGCATGTCGGTCCCTGGAGTGTTCGCGCCCGTTGAGATGGATGGCCGCCTTCTCGTTGATGGCGGTGTCGTCAACAACCTTCCGATGGATGTCGTCCGAGGGATGGGAGCGGACCGACTTATCGTTGTAGAGCTCAATGCTGACCTGAAAAGGAAAGACGAACTGCAAAACCCATTAGCTACCGCTGGCCAGATCATCTCGCTCCTGCTCGCGCAGAACTCGGCGCTTCAGAAGAAGACCCTCACGCGAAAGGATATCCTGATTGAGCCTAACCTCAAGGGCTTCTCCGCCGTCGATTTCGCGAAAGCGACCGAACTTATCGCACTTGGTGAGGAAGCGGCCCGCAAGGCGATCCCCGAACTGAAGAAGCTCTCGGTCTCAGAGAGGGAGTACGAGGCCTACAAGCGTGAGCGTGAAACGATAACCACCCAACCCGTTGTCGAGTTTATGACCGTTAAGACCGATAAACGTGGCGCCGAGGAGACGATCGCCAAGATGGCGAATATTTCAGAGGGATCGCCACTCGATCGCAATCTCCTCGACGAGAAGGTTGAGGAGATATACAACACCGGCGACTACGTCTCTGTGCGGTATGATATCATAGAGAGGGATGGCAAGACCGGTGTCGAGATTTCCGCGAAGCGAAAGGAGTGGCTTGACGACTACTTCCGCTTCGGCGCATCGCTCCAAGACGACTTCCAAGGGGAGACGAACTACACCCTCGGAGGCGCGTACCGTGTGAACAACCTTACCTCAGCGGGTGGTTGGGCGCAGGGAGAGGTCAATATCGGATTCTCTCCGATGATATCGGGCGAATTCTATCAACCACTCTACGAAGGTAGCGATTACTTCGTATCCCCTCGCTTCAATCTTTCGCGCCAAACGATCTATCCGATGGTCAATAACGAAATCGTCGCGGAGTACCAGCGGTCACAAGCGCTCGTTGGGTTCGGCGTAGGACGGCAACTTGGTCACATCGGCGAGGTGCTTGCCGAGTACCGCGTAGCTGACGCGAATATCGAGCGCCACATTGGAGACCCAGATCTTCCCGACGAGAACTATCAGATCGGGGAGGCCGCTTTCAGCCTGAGCTCCATCCGCTATTCCATTCAGACCTTTGACAGCCCGGCGTCCTTTTTGCGCGATGCCCTGCCCATCACACCAGCCGTGATTTTGCTGGACATCCGCATGCCCGAAATGACGGGCCTGGCGTTGCAGCACGAGATGAAGCTCAAAGGTCGTGAAACTCCTATCG
>JAULVA010000024.1:0-2818 GCA_032111275.1 Bdellovibrionota bacterium | reverse complement strand
GCCGGGAACGTCAAAGCTCGTACTGAATTCTCGCAACTGATCTTTCAGTAACCCCTTCCCTGCTTGCCCTACCGAACGTGCATGCGGAGTTGTCGAGGCAAAGGTTATATCGAGATTTAAATTCAACGCGCGCGAACGAAGGACGCGCAACTCCTTGTGATCGAGATGGCGGTAGGTCTCACGCGACAATCCACGCACCTCAAGGCGAACGATCTTACCATCCATCCCACCGGCGATTGAGTCTAATCGTTCTTTGATGACCCCCATCACCTCCTGCGGCTCTAATCCTTCAACCTCAAGCGCTTCTAGGACCACAACCTCTCGCGGCGAGGTCAGAGGATGAAACGTACGCTTACCACCCGGCAACGAGACCTCAAGAAATCCCTTCCCGACCGAGGCTTCGCTCCAGATATTGTTGGAGGTATGTTCGAGCGCTCCGCAGTACGCGGCGTTGAGAGCGACAGGGCGATGAATGTGCACGTGACCGAGCGCGATATAATCCCACTCATGAGGCGCAAGCGCTTTGAGCTCTACTTCAGCGCCACCAAAATCACTCACCCATCGCTCATTCACCTGGCCATGAACAACGAGGATGTTATGAGCGAAACGGTCATCCGCTCGCAGCGAGACCGTAGAGAGATCTAAAAGAGCGGTGTGCGGTAAGCACGATACGGCGAGCCCTTTGTCTTTGAAAGTAAACACCTCGTATCCACTCTCAGCGACGTAGACGTTCTCTATCTCACTGAAGAGCTGGAGCACCGATCCGGTGTCGAGCCGTTTTGGGGTTTCGTGATTGCCCGCCACGATAATCACCGGCGCCCGGGTGTCTCGCGCGAGTCGTCGAAGTTGGCGAAAGCAAAAGGTCACTATTGAGTTCGAGGGGCGCACCGCGTGAAAGAGATCCCCCGCAATGATCGTAATGTCAGGTTTGAGAGATATGATACGCGTGATCGCCTCTTGAAAAGCGAGATTTACATCGAGCTCACGTTGGTTAACTCCCAACTTGGAGAGTTTGTTGTATCGACGGTACCCGAGATGCACGTCCGCCATATGGCATACCCGAATGGGAGGTTTTGATGACGTGCTTGATGGGGTCGGCATAGGGAAAAACTACCAGTGGGGTGACTCTGGTAAATCTAACCAATCCGGTGTGGGACTTCAATGAAGAAGAGTCGGCTTTCTCACTTTAGCTGGGCATGCCGGGGATAAGGTCAACCGGGCGGGAAAAACCTTCTTAGTTCCCGGCTATTCAAACGCCCCTGGTTTCAAGTTGAAACACCCAAATACGGGAGTCTCCGTGGAGAGCGGATCGAACCCGGCATGACGACTCAAACCCCTGCGCTCGAATGTCCGGAGGAAGCTGAATGAGCTCATCGAGAACCGCCGACCCATTCGTCGAAAGCTTGGCTAGAAGTTCAGCGTAGGTAGCCCGCGGCATCAGTCGCGCGGCGACCTCCTCTGCTCGCAAGGCGGGCGCTCCCTCGACGATGCGGCCAAGGAGCTCATTACAGTAGGCAAGCGAGCCATCCCCACGCTGGACGAAGATCGCCTCGTGATTGAGCTCCTCAATCGCTCGCCGTAGGCCTAAGAGATTTAAAACTTTCATGCGACTTTCATCGCTCTGACGTCTCGCCTGACTAAGACTGATGTGATTATACACTCGCGCGAGGAAGGCCGTTCGGTCTAAAGGCTTGGTGAGAAAGTCATTCGCGCCGGTGGTTAATCCCCGCACAACATCTTTTCCATCAGCGCTCGCGGTTACGAGTAAAACCGGCACCGCGTCCGCGGCGTGCCGTTGTCGAATTTGGCGGAGGAGATCAAATCCATCCATATCGGGCATCGAGATGTCGAGCAGAATCAAAGCGGGCACCTCTCTATCGAGAAAATCGATACACTGTATTCCGCTACCACACTCAACCGCGTCGTACCCGCAGGCCGCGAGAATGGCCATGGCCATGCCCCGACTGACCGGACAGTCGTCAACGACTAAAATTGACTGCTGCTTAGTTGCCATATCGTTACACTCCCTCCCTTGGGCGCGGGGAATCGCGAAGAACGCTCCCCTCTGCTAGTGGCTTACCTCTTGCAATCGACCGATCTTCCGAGATTCTTTAGGAATAGGTGTTCCAAAAAAAGCAAAGGAATACATGACCTTAGAAATTAGCCCCACGGAGCACCCTGCCGTAAGTGCGCAGGAGTTGCGGGGTGAGAGTACAAATGTATCAACTGGCTGCGTCCTCTTGGGCATTTTGAAGTCTATCGAAAATGAGCTTCGAAAGAGGCATCACCTCTGGACATCGGGAACGCCCCCCACACCATTGTGGTTTATCGCCGAGACCGAACGAAACGTCTTTCTTTGGCGAACAAGCCAGAGCCTGGACGACGCTCGCAAGTACAGCTTCTGGGTCGATATACGAGGACTCATTAGCAAGCGTCGAGAGCAGCTATCACGGCCGCAAGACTCAAACCCGTTCACCAACCCATTGTGGGGAAGTGGCACGCTCGATCCCTCCCTCGTGGAGCGGGAACGGGACGACCTCGACGCCCTTGAGGACCTCATACCAAACGCCTTCAGACGCGCCGAAACCCTCAGTCGCGCAAGCGAGTCTCTGAGACTAGAGATCGCCCCCGAGGCGACCCGAACGGTCGTTATCATCCCAACACCGGGCTCAGGCCCCCTTCCCGCCGAGCCAAGCGAGCCTTAAAACTCTCACCGGAGACGTCCTCGATCCTCCTCACACTTTTGAAGAGCGCGTTTGCGATCTTTGCTATACTTTGAGGGTCAGCGGCGACCAACCCCGCGCTCTGGAATTTATAT
>JAULVA010000023.1:16994-22138 GCA_032111275.1 Bdellovibrionota bacterium | reverse complement strand
GTCCTCTAAGGATTCGAACACCCAACACGCCACCGAGCATAACGACTCCCATGATGCACAGATCCGCGCGGACCATTCGTTCCATCTCCCAGACCGCCGAATCGCTCGTCGGCCGAGCAGCCTCAATCAGAGGCGCACCGAGCGACTCACTCGTCGTACTCGTGAGGACTCGCACGAGTTCAGGCTTAAGACCGGCGGCTCCACTCACTACGGCGGCGACCTCCCCCTCCCCCGCGGAGAATCGCGCATCAACAACCAAGAGCACTGAGCCGGAGCCCCTTCCCTGAGCTCCGTCTCCGAACAACGGATCCTCGTCGGGTAGATTGAGATGAACACGCGCCTCTAACACACCGGGGAGGGTTGACAGGCTCTCCTCAATTGAGTGCGCCATCGAACGCTCGTAGCGGAACCACTGCTCCTCACGACTTGGAATGAGCGTTCCCTTGCTGGCTACAGCCGGTGAGTCGCGAGTGACCAGGACCCGCCGAGTGTCTAGGTAGCCGAGCGCTGGCACCATCTCATCGCGAGCAACAGAGATAGCCCATCGCCCGTCAGGTTGCTGCACCTTGCGCGGATGGAGTCGCGCCTCACTCAGATGACTAATCACTCGATTGGCATCCCGTTCGGAGAGATCGTGAACGATCTGCTCTTGGCACGCCGTGAGAAACAGTACAGCGATGGCAGAGAATATAGTGAGGAGAGAACCTCCACCGGTGCCGTTACCCCTCGATCCCCCGTTCAACCAACCTCTCCCGTAACATCGACAACGCCCGATCATGCAACCTCGACACCCACGATTTCGACAGTCCCGAGTACCCTTTCGCGACCTCGCTCAAGGTAAGGTCGTTGAAGTAGTACTGCTCGACTATGGTTCGCTCTTTTTCAGGCAATGTTGCTATCGCGGCGCGAATTTTTTCTGAGGTTTGCTTTTCGGAAATCTCTCGCTCGGGATCGGATGGGGATTCGTTGACATACAGAGGTTGTCCATGCGCGGCCCCAACTATGGCGTAGGCCACGGCGCTTTTGCTCAAGAGCTCCATCCCCTCCGCGGCATGACCCGAGGGGGAGGACCTCCGTGAGCGCCGGTCCTCAAGCGATTGCGTTCGAATCTCCTGCGCGCTCTCCAACGCCTTAAGCACCTGGTAGGCGTGCCCCGAGAGTTCACATGAAGCCCGAATGTGATCGATTACAGCGCCACGAACACGGAGATACGCGAAGGAGCGAAATTCACTTCCACGACCGGCGTCGAAACGCCCCGCCGCTTCCACGAGACCGAGAAGTCCCGCGGCGACGAAATCCTCCCGGTGACGCTGCGGGAGTCCCATAGCTCTCATGAGACGGGAGACCAATCCCTCAACGAAGGTAAGATACTCCTCGATGAGCGCGTTACGCTCAGCGGGTCCGTTACGAGCGGCTTCAACACCTTCCTTCCGATCATCTCGCCCCTGCCTGGGCTCGCTCGCATTCTCGTACATGCCTTCTTACCTCCCTGCCTCTTCCACCTCCGAGCCCCAACGTCGAAGTTGCCCAGCAGGCTTTACATCGCACAAACGGAGCGGTGGTTGCGTGGTCGCGCCGATATTTTTTGACAAAAACGCCGGTGCAGAGTGCCACAACTGCCGAAGGAGCAAAGAGAAAACAGTGTCGAGGTCTCAGCCGAACAGATTCACACAGGAGCGAGCACTTTACTTCCCCCTCCCCTTCCCGTAGGCTGCATTTGATAACCCCTTGAAGACTCTTGCTATGTATCCGCAAACTCGCCTTCGTCGACTTCGCAGCACTCCGGCACTCCGCGAGATGGTTCGTGAAACCAGGCTCGAGGTATCGGATATGATAGCGCCACTCTTCGTCGTGCCGGGTGAGAAGGTGCAACGAGAGATCGGATCGATGCCAGGCCAATACAATCTGAGCGTCGACACTGCGACGGAGAAAGCGATCACGTTCCGCGAACTCGGTATCCGCTCCGTGCTTCTTTTCGCCGTCCCTGAGTTTAAAGATGACGTGGGCTCCTCCGCGTGGCATCCGCACGGTATTATCCCTAAGGCTATCAAGGCGATTAAGAAAGCGGTTCCGGACATGATGATCGTAACCGACCTCTGCTTTTGTGAGTACACAAGCCATGGACACTGCGGCGTCCTGCACGACGGCAAACTGTGTAACGATGAAACGCTGCCTAACCTTTTAAAGCAGGCGCTCGTTCACGCTGAAGCTGGCGCGGATATCATCGCCCCCAGTGGCATGCTCGACGGCACGATCGGATTTCTTCGTCACGGGCTCGATGAGAATCATTTCACCGAGATTCCGCTCATGAGCTACGCCGCGAAGTTCGCGTCCTCGTTCTACGGCCCCTTCCGTGACGCGGTTCAATCAGCCCCTGAGTATGGGGATCGGAAGACCTACCAAATGGATCCGAGCAATATCCGTGAAGCGATTCGTGAGGTTGAGCTCGATGTCCAGGAGGGCGCGGATATCGTTATGGTCAAACCAGCGCTCGCTTTCCTCGATGTTATCAAAGCGGTCAAAGACACCTTTCAGATGCCCACCGCCGCCTATAACGTCAGTGGCGAGTACGCAATGGTAAAGGCCGCCGCCAAAATGGGATGGCTCGATGAGAAGCGTGTCATGCTTGAATCCTTGACGAGTATCAAGCGCGCGGGCGCTGACATCATCATCACCTACTTCGCTGAGGCTTTCGCTGAGCTACGGAAACGGGGCGAAGCCTAGAGCGCCAAGAACTGCGAGATATCCCCGACCAGTCGTTCATGCCCAACGTACAACCGAGCGTGCCATCCGAGCCGTTGAGCCATCTCGACGTTCTCGATCCTATCGTCAAAGAAAAGGATCTGCCGCGGTTGCGCGCCTAAGAACCCGGCTGCCTTTTCATAGATCTCCCTCCCTGGCTTCGCGCACCCCATAAGCTGAGAAGCGAAACGACGGTCAAAGAGGTGCATGAAGGGATAGGACTGGAGGAGCGTATCCCAATGAATCGAATTGGTATTCGAGAGGCAGCCGACCTTATAAACACTCAACATTTCTAAGCAATTACGATTCCCACACGACCCGGCCTATCCCCTCTCTGAAAAATCGGTTATGTAACCCCTCACGTTTGTAAAGGAATGCGTATGACTAACGAAACAACTACCATCCGCCACAACTGGACACGGGAAGAGGCCTCCGCGATCTACGCTCAGCCATTCCCCGATCTTCTCTATCAAGCACAAACGATTCACCGCTCAACCTTTAATCATCGCGAGGTTCAACGCTCGACCCTTCTCTCGGTAAAGACCGGAGGATGCCCTGAGGATTGCGCCTACTGTCCACAATCCGCGCACTACAAAACCGGCGTTCAGCGTCACGCGGTTCTCCCGCTTGAAGTTGTTCGATCGAAGGCCCTTCAGGCTAAGGAGCAAGGTTCCACTCGATTCTGCATGGGCGCCGCATGGAGAGAGGTGAAGGACGGAAAGGATTTCGACGCGATCCTCGACCTCGTGCGTGAGGTAAAGAGCCTCGATATGGAGGTCTGCTGCACCCTCGGCATGTTGAGCGAGTCCCAGGCAGAGCGCCTTCGCGAGGCGGGGTGCTACGCGTACAACCACAACCTCGACACATCGCCTGAGTACTACGGCGAGATCATCTCAACGCGCACCTACGAGGACCGTCTCAAGACCCTCAGCAACGTGCGAAAAGCGGGCATGACCGTATGCTGCGGCGGAATCGTCGGCATGGGAGAGAAGGCGGAGGATCGCCTCGGACTCCTCGTACAACTCGCCAACCAAGAGGTTCACCCTGAGAGCGTACCCCTCAATATGCTTGTTCGCGTTGAGGGCACACCACTTGCGGAGGGCGGAAAGGTCGACCCACTAGAGTTCGTGCGACTCGTCGCCACCGCTCGTATCATGATGCCCTACTCCATGGTTCGCCTCTCCGCTGGACGGACGGAGATGTCCGATGAAATGCAGGCACTCTGCTTCGTTGCTGGAGCGAACTCGATCTTTGCTGGAGAGAAGCTCCTCACTACTCCAAACCCTGGAGAGGACCACGACAACAAACTCATGAAGCGGCTCGGTATGAGCTTCCGTGAGAACAAAGAGTGCCATTCGTCGATTGCGGCGTAGGTCGTTTGCGATAGGCGGCATTGTGGCGACCAGGAATGGTAGCCCTCCCACCAACCCGTGATGGGGAGGGCGGTCGTCCTCGACCGCCGCGCGGTTACATACGGCGAATATCTTCTGCGATGCGCACTATTCCGGCGAGCGAGGACGCTCGCCCTCCCATCCTTTTAGACCCGGCACCCGGGAGGCCGACCGTCCTCGGCCGCCGCATCATTGGGTATGGCAAAGGTTCCTTCAGAAACGGAACACGGCACGTCCTTCGGGCTCATTTCAAGTAGTTACCTTGGAGCTTACCAACCACCCGCCCAAAACCACCCGATCCCACCCAAAAAATGCTTCACATCATCAAGCGCTTCCGCAACGATACCGACCGTTTGGGTGTCTAATTAGAGCGGGGAATGTGAACCCCCTCAGGAGCTCAAGGATAGTCATGCACACCGAGGAAACGAAGCAGGCACCACGCAGATTCTTTCACGCGTTTGATACGATTATGGAGATAGCGGTGAGCACCCTTCCCCTTGTCTTAGTGGTCCTTGGGATCGGCATGATGAGCTTCTCTCCCCGCCGCAGCTCGGTCCCACTTTTCCGCTCAACCGAAGAGGCCCAACAGTTTTACGCTGAAAACGGCATAGGTTTTTCGTATCAAAAACCGATAGTTCTCGTGGCCTCCTCGTGCCCATCGTGCTCAACACTCACCGGCACGCTCAAAGAGCTCGGAATCCCCTTTGAGGAGCACAATATCGAGGTGAACCGTGGAGCGGCCGCGTTGCATGCGCAGGCTGACAAGATCTCGGGCTCTGAGCCCCTTCCCCAGGTGGTTATCGGCGACCAGCTCGTCAACCCAGCGGCCCACTCGGTGAAGATCGCGCTCCGTCGGCTCAATAAGTAGAGTGCCCGCTTGAGCGAAACACGCCAGGAAAGCCGGTCACTTACGGGGCCTTTCTGATCTCTCAGCGGGTTTACTCCCCCCTGATAATTCGGCACTATACGAGGGCTACAAAGCCTACAAATCGCCGTCTATCGGCACAGGAT
>JAULVA010000023.1:0-16984 GCA_032111275.1 Bdellovibrionota bacterium | reverse complement strand
CTTCCGCAAGGTTGAGTCCCGACCTAACCTCCCCGCGCTTGAGAACGGCATCGTTGAGCGATGGCAGCGAGAGAATACCTTTCAGCGCTCGGTGACCGAGAACGCAGACAAGCCTGAATTCATCTTCTACGATGGACCGCCCTTCCCGACCGGAAGCCCTCATCACGGCACTATCTTCGTCTCAATCCTTAAGGACGTCGTAGGACGGTACAAGACGATGCGGGGATTCCACGTTCCTCGCACATGGGGATGGGACTGCCACGGACTACCGATCGAAACGATCGCTGAGAAGAACCTCGGGCTCAAGGATAAGAGCGAGATCGAGCGCACGGTTGGCGTCGCCGCCTTCAACGCCGAGTGCCGCCGCATCGTGTCCGAGTTTAACGACGCGTGGAAGAAGTACATCAACCGGATCGGCCGCTGGGTTGATATGGACAAGGCGTACAAAACGCTCGATCGCTCCTACATGGAGTCGGTCATCTGGGCGTTCGGTGAGGCTCACAAGAAGGGATTGATCTACAAAGACTATCGCGTAGCGCCATACTGCTACCGATGCGAAACCCCGCTCTCCTTCTCTGAGATCCGAGTCGATGACGCTACCCGTCCGAAGCAGGACCGCACGATCACCGTGAAATTCGCGATCGAGGGTATGGACGGCGTGTCTGCCCTCGCGTGGACAACTACACCGTGGACCCTGCCATCTAATTTAGCGCTGGCGGTTGGCAAAGATATCGAGTACGTCATCGCCGATACCACCGTTGGTCGTGTACTCCTGGCGAAGAACGCGCTGAAGCGGTACGAGCGAGAGCTCGGCAAGGATGTGACCATCGTCGCTACCCACACTGGAGCTGAACTCGTTGACAAGACCCTTACCTACGAGCCACTCCTTCCCTACTTCAAGGATGAGAAGAACGCCTTCCGCCTTATCTCGGCTGATTTCGTCTCAACTGAGGATGGAACGGGAATCGTGCACATGGCACCAGCGTTCGGCGAGGACGACTATTGGGCATGTCGTAAATACCAGATTGAGGTGAAGAACCCGGTAGACTCTAACGGATCCTTCACCGCGGAGGTCACCGACTTTGTAGGACAGAACGTTCACGAGGCGAATCCCGCAATCATTAAGTTCCTCAAGGAGCAGGGCAAGGTCGTGCGTGATGAGACCATCGAGCACAACTACCCTCACTGCTGGCGGTGCCGCACTCCACTTATCTACCGAGCCCTTGACGCGTGGTACCTCAAAGTTGAGGAGATCCGCAACCGACTTATTCAAACGAACGAGCAGATCCAATGGTATCCAGAGACCGTGAAGCACGGTCGTTTCGGCAACTGGCTTGAAAACGCGCGCGATTGGAACCTCTCCCGAAACCGTTATTGGGCCACCCCAATTCCAGTGTGGGAATGCTCGGATTGCGGCGAGCAAAAAGTTTACGGCATCATCTCAGAGCTTGAGAAGGATTCTGGCGTACAACTTGCGGATCTTCACAAGGAACACCTCGACGCTGCTGAGGTCCCCTGTTCATGCGGCAAGAAGCTCAAGCGTGTACCAGAGGTTCTCGATTGCTGGTTCGAATCGGGGTCAATGCCGTACGCGCAGTTTCACTACCCGTTTGAGAACGGGGAGTACTTCCGGTCGCACTTCCCGGCGGACTTCATCGTTGAGTACACCGGACAGATCCGGTGCTGGTTCTACTACCTTCACGTACTCTCAACAGCGATCTTCGACAAGCCAGCGTTCAAGCACTGCATGGTACACGGTACCCTTTTAGCTTCGGACGGCAAGAAGATGTCGAAGAGCCTCAAGAACTACACCGACCCATACGAGCTGATGGACAAACACGGAGCGGATGCCCTTCGCGCGTATCTCTTCGCCTCCCCCGCCGTGAGCATCGAGGATCTGGCGTTCCGCGACGATGGGGTTGAGGGGATGGTCAAATCGATCATGCTTCCGATCTGGAACGCGCTCTCCTTCTTCACCTCGTACACCGAGGTCGATCACATCTCGCCACAGGAGATAGGCCTTGAAGGGAAGGAGCTCAGCGAACTCGATCACTTCATCCTCTCTGAGGTTGAGATCCTGAAGCGCTCGGTCACCGAGCACCTCGAAACGTATCGCATCAATGAAGCGATGCGCCTCTTCGCTCCCTTCCTCGATACGCTCAACAACTGGTACATCCGTCGAAGCCGTGAACGTGTGTGGTCAGACGACCCACGCTCCGCGGAGAAGCTCGCGTTCTACGCGACCCTCTTCGATGTGTTGAAGACCGTATCGCAAGTACTCGCCCCGCTCTGTCCGTTCATCTCCGAGCTGGTATGGGAGCGTCTCGGATTCAAAGATAGCGTGCACCTCACCGAGTGGCCCGCCGTTCGCACGTCGCTCATCAACGACAAGCTCTCGAAGCAGGTCAACCTCATTCGGGGCATGGTATCCGCTGGATTGTCGGTGCGCGCACGAGAGAAGCTCCGTGTGCGACTCCCCCTCGCCTCGGCGAAGGTCGCGGTTCGAGAGAACATCGCGGCTGAGCTTGATCCATACATCCCAGTGCTGTGCGGAGAGCTCAATGTTAAGACGATTGAGTTCTTAGCGGACGCGTCATCGATCGCGACCTTGAGCGCGAAGGTGAACGCCCGCGTTCTCGGACCGCGCCTCGGCGCGCGAGTGCAAGAGGTCATTCAGAAGGTTCGAAACGGTGAGTTCGAGGTGATCGGCGAAAATACGATCAAGATAGGCGACATCACCCTCAATCCAGGAGAGGTTGAGGTAGGGTTCGCCGGTAAGCCAGGACTCGCCGTTGAGTCCGGCAACGGGTTCGTCGTCGCGCTCGATACGAACGTCACCCCCACCCTGGCGCTTGAGGGACAGGCTCGAGACCTTGTGCGAGAGATCCAGGACATGCGTAAGGAAGCCGACCTCCACATCGCTGACCGCATCAAGCTCTCGATCCGCGGCGCTGATGAGCTGCTCAAAGCGCATGAGGCGTACGTGACATCGGAGACCCTCTGCGTCGAGGTCACACCATCACTTGAGAAGGCGCTCATTGAGCGCGCGGTGAAGGTTGATGGCGGTGAGATCGTGGTGGGGTTGGTGAGGGCGTAGGTGTTCCTCGACAATCCGGAATGGCGGTCGCTCTTTCACATCCAAACATTCGTCGCGATCCAATGTGATGCATGGATACATACCCGGCCCGTAAGGATACGGGCCCTCCGGGATGATACGGCGATTTGCGATCAGAGGTCGTCTTTGTGCCCTACTGCCTCGCCAACCGCCCAACGATCGTCGGCCGCTCGGTACCGGGCAACCACCGCTCAGGATTAATATCGATCCCACCTCGTCGGGTGTAGAGGCATGCAACCCACAACTTCGAAGGATTAATCACGTTGAGGAGATCCATGAAGATCAGCTCACAACACTCCTCGTGGTATCCCTGGTGGCTTCGGTGCGCGAGGAGATACCCGACCAACGATGCGTGACTCAACCTCTTTCCCCGATAGTGAATCGCGACCGTTCCCCAATCAGGTTGCGAGGTCACGGGACAGAGGGAGCGCAAGAGATGTGAGTAGATCGTTTCCTCGACCTCCTCATCCCCCGCTCTCAGTTTGAAGTCGTAGGTCGAGTCTATGGTCGCGCGATCGACGCACACACCCGGCGCTGCCGACAGAGAGATCTCTCCCCAACGCTCGGACGGGAGGATCGATACCGCAACCTCGGCGCACGCCAAACGATTTCGCAGCGCCGCGGCGATAGCGTTCTCAACCGCGTTTACGGATTCGAATTTCGTAAAGTTAAACCCACCTAAGAAGAGCTTGAGGCTCTTCGACTCGACAAGCATCAGCGAGTTGGCGGGATACGAGATCGTAGCGATACCGACCTGGGGAATGCCGAGGGTGTCGAGCCACGAGACCTCGAAGGCTGTCCACCGATCAAGCCCCTCGAAGGGAAGGGGATCTCTGACATTGATGCGAGTGCGCGATGGCCCACGCTCTATCGGGAAGAGGATAGTTTCATCTACGGAATCTCCGTATGAAACATGTTTTCCAAGGGGATTTGACATACTAGAAAGCACCCTAAACCGCCGGCAGTCACCCGTCCATGCCTGAACGAACAGACACGAAACCGAGCTAACATACCGCTACAACAGCACAAATCGGACCCACGTAGGCTCCGTGCGGCCCTCCACCATGCCATAAAACATCTCATCAAAACAGACACCTAGGTGACGGATCCCCTCCTTTTCGACTTAAGATCGCGCGCCGATGGTACGATATCCCACGTGAGGGTTTTCTAAGGGTTACGGATCTATGCGTGTCGCTCGCTATCGCGAATCGCAAACGGGAGCTATCTACGTCGAGGCGGCGGTCGTCCTTCCGATCCTGCTCCTCGTTACCTTCGCCTCCGCTTTCTTCTTTCTTCTCGCCGCACGACACTTCTCATTGCAGATGCTCGCGAATGAGATCGCGCGGGATGTGAGCCTCTCCCTCGATCCGAGGGCCGGCGTTGTAAACACAGGGCAGAAAAGTTGCATACAGAGTACCTGTCCCGCCGCTAATACTACCGCAGACTCCAGGGTTAACGTTACCACTATGAAAGCGAACCGTTACACCGCCACCGCGGGATGCTGGAACACGTGCGCGCGGACGCAGTACTTCCTCGCGACCGCCCCGGCAAACCCAGCCCTTGATGTAAACCTCACGGTGTATCCGGCGTTTCAGTGGTACGACGCGCCTACGACTACCATCCCGACAATGGCTGCGGTCGGAGATTACGTACTCGTTGAATTAAGATATCCCGCTCGAGCTGTGCTCGGCGGAGGGATTCCCTTCTTCGGGGCGATTCCAGACATCAATCTGGTGGGCACAGCGATAGCGGTTATCGAGCGCCCTGGTCAGCGCTCAGGAAGAGATTTGTAGGAAGGTGACTCCATACGGAGGAGTTTGTATGACAAACGGTTGTAAGAAAAGATGTAGTCGACAACGGGGGGCAAGCCTTGTCGAGTTCTGCTTTACCATGCCCGTTCTCCTTCTGGTCGCTGGCGCCACCATTGATCTCTCTCGATATATGAGATTTCTGCAGATAACAACCTTCGTCAGTCAGGAGACGGCGGAGCAGATCTATCGTCAATGCAGTGATATTACCATCTACTCCCCTCCAAATATAAACACGACGAGCTTACAGATCAACAAAGCTATGACGGAGAGCGCCATAGCCAGTTGCGTCGAACGATTGCAGCTCGGGGCGCAAGAGCTCCTCAACGCCTCAGTGGGGCGGGCGGCGGTTTCATCGAAGGTGTTTCGCTGGAAGATAACCGAGACCTCCCCGTCGGCAACCTGCGGCGGCGTGACGACTCTCTCAGCGGCTGACGTCAGTGTGATGTACGCCAAGGCTGACGTGGACTGCGACGACGCCGAGAACGAGAATGACGACGACACCACATCGAGAAAATCATCTATCATCCGGCGAGACGATGATGATAACAACGATGAGAAAAGCAGTTCAAAGCTCGATGATGATGAACAAGAAGAAAAACTAGCGCTTGAGGATGATGGTGTAGAGCTCCAACCGACTGGCATCTACCAAACGAAGAGCACGTCGGGAACCCAGAAGCTCCTCGTCTCGCCCTCCACACTCTGCCAAAAAAGCCGAGTAGCGACCGTTGAGGTGGCCTACGCCTTCGAACCTATCGTCAAATTTTTACCCCACATGATGATTAACTTAAACACCGATGGCTCACAACGAGAGACGACCGCGCTCTAACCAGAGCGGGTTCATGACGATCATGTTTATTGCGGTGTTGGGGCTCTTCCTGACCTTCGCGGCGTTTGCGCTCGATCTGGGCAATCTCTACCTCTGGCGTCTACGAATCGATAAGGCGGCAAGAGCTGGAGCGCTAGCGGGGCTCGGGTATCGTGGATTACAAGGGTGGACAAACGTTAAGACTGGAGGGCCAGAACGAACCAATCTGGAGGCAACCACCAAGCAGGCCGTACTGGACAACTTGAATACCTACGGCTTAACCTTGGATCCTCGAAACATAACAGTGCTTTATAAAGACGACGCCGACTCTATCTCCGTAACGGTAGATCACTCTCCATCAACCCTCCTGGTTGGAAAGCTGAACCGCATATTCGGCTGGGGATTCAATTCCTCCGCCCCCGTCGACACCTTCCTCGTATCGAGACAGCATCAAGCGAATTTGAATCGAGCAAATGTAGTGCTGATGATCGACGTCTCGGGGTCTATGCTCTGTCCTGAAACGGGTGATTGCTCGTGTCGTGCGACAAATAACTGCACTGGATCAACGAAACTGGATCGACTGATCGACGGCGTTCAACGCTTCGCGCAACAGTTTAACCCCACGCGTGACCGCATCGCGGTTATTCCCTTCAACTTGGCGGCGCAGCGGCTATACTCCTTTGGCGATGGTAAAACATTCGGTGCCGCGGATAATGGAACAGGAAACGCGGCCCTCACCGGCCAACAAGCTGAGGATTTCCTTACAAATAGAACCCTGCTCACCTCGGTACTTACCAGTCTCGCAAGTAGCAACACCAATCACTGCGACGCCCTTGCAGAAGGTATCTTTGAGCTTGAGACCCTGAGCACTACCCTCTTTGGCGCGGACACCGGGGCCCCCGCCGAGGACCGTCGCCAACTCCAGCCCTTCGTCGTATTCTTTACGGATGGAGCACCGAACGCGATGCGTGGAATCTTTAGCACGAGTGACATAGACTCTAACGGATGCGACACCTACAACGCTGGCACGAGGACTCCCGGTCAAGCGTGTGGGTCAAGCGACTTCTACCACTATGCCCTTGAGTGGGTGACCACCGAGGGTACGGACACATTCCAATACAGAGGCCCCGGGCCGTTTGTCGCAAGGCAGGTTGACGGGAACGGTGTCCCTCGCCTCTTTAGTTTTCCGATAGCCTCCGCGAGCGTCGCCCCAGCGAACAGCACAACGTGCGGCACCGAGATCAGCGATCCCCTTAGGTTTGAGCAAACCGTCTCAAAGAATGACAGCACGGGACGGGGTGGATCCACTGGCTGTCTAAGCGCAGGCACCTCTTCATTTTCATTCTCTATCCCCTACACAAATCCCGATACCTCTGGTGGCTTTACCTCTGCTAACTACCGGGCCTCTGTGAGCAACGTTCCGATCAGCACCGCGAACACGATGTGGCAGGACCCTAACTGGCCACCAAGCTTTTTTTCGGGCACACCGCCCGTCTACGGACTACAAAAATACGATGAACTCCCCTACTACTGCGCTATCGAGGCTGCCGACTATATCCGTACACGCTACGGTGGGACTATCTTCACCGTCGGGCTCGGAAATCCGAGTACCCATCTTTCCGGAGGGGGACAAGATGCTACCTGCAACGAACCCCTTCAGGACGCGGATGACCACACATCCCGTAAAGATTTTTTCCTGGCGCGGCTAGCCTTCGCTCGATCGATGTTTACCGATCAGCTCTCACCCACAGTGGTTAGTTCGCACTACCAGGTAGCGGGACCTCAACAGGCCAAGGACGTATCGAACTGCTCCGACCATCGCCTACGAGACCCGGATGCCAACAGTGTCGCGGCACCGGTACCGGGGATCGGATTTACCTCAGCCGACGCCTTATCTGACGGGACCACGACCTACCAAGATCTCCGTCCCCTTCGGCCAGTCCGGATGGATGGACTGCCCCACGCTTCCGACACTACCTCGGGAGCCCGCCGCATAGACACCCAGGGAGAGTACTTCCCAACCAACAATCCGGCGGAGATTCCGAGAATCTTCGACCTTATCGCGAAGACGATCTTGCTCCGATCTTCGTCGTAGTCGCGGGGCGGTGAAAGGAGGCGAAACAACGCATTCGCGTTGTTTCGCATGCGTGCGAGCCCTATTTCGGTCGCAAAGACGCCAGAAGACAGCGGTGCGATAGCGCCGTTTCCTCGCAAAAACTCGCGACAGCGAGGTTTTGCTTTATCTCACTACCGAAGATAGTGACAGGTATACCCGTTCGGGTGCTTTTGCAGGTAGTCCTGGTGGTACTCCTCAGCGCGGTACCATTCAGAGGCCGGAACAACCTCGGTCACGATCGGCGCCTTCCACGTGCCGGCCGAAGTGACCTCTTTAATCACCTCTTCGGCTATTTGCTGCTGTTCAGGGGTCGAGTAAAATATTGCCGAGCGATACTGCGTTCCACGGTCGTTCCCCTGCCGATTTGGCGTTGTCGGATCGTGCAGCCTGAAGAAGTATCGCAGGAGATCGGCATACGAAAGTTTACGGGGATCGAACACGACCCGAACCGCCTCAGCGTGCCCAGTTCGGCCGGTCGTCATAATCTCGTAGGTTGGGTTGGGAATACCTCCACCGGTGTAGCCCGCGTCGGTCGAGATAACACCCGGTAGCTGACGGATAAGCTCCTCTACTCCCCAAAAACATCCCCCTGCCAGGATCGCGGTCTCCTCCGTGGCGAGCACTCCCTTGGCCGATGGCTGTGATTTCACCTCATCCGTAAAGAGGGGGAGAAACTCCCCGTACCCCTGAGCCTGAAGTTGAGCAACGGGGATGAAACGGAGCGACGCGGAGTTAATGCAGTACCGCAACCCTTCCGGCCCCGGCCCATCAGGAAAGACATGCCCGAGGTGAGAGTCCCCCTGCTTCGATCGAACCTCAACACGACGCATACCGTGCGAGATATCGCTCTTCTCCGTTACAGTGCCGGACTTAATCGGCTTGGTAAAACTCGGCCACCCCGTTCCTGAGTCGAACTTATCGTCTGAGCTAAAGAGGGGTTCGCCCGAGACCACATCGACGTAGATCCCAGCGGCGTGATTGTTCCAGAACTCGTTCTGAAAGGGAGGCTCAGTGCCACACTGCTGAGTCACGTGGTATTGAAGTGGGCTGAGCTTATTCTTGAGATCGTCCTTCATATCCTTCTTCTCCTCGGCGCTACCTAATGCTGTCGATAGTACAAGTAAAACCGCAAGCACTATCGCTCGAACAGAGGCCAGGGCACCTTCGTAGCTTTTAGTTTTCATTGAGATCTTTCTTGAAACATTTCCTAAGAAAACTTAGACGTATGATAGCTCTGTAACGTTCACCGTAGGGCCACCTTTTCACGCCTTTTGGGCCACCATAGTACGAGGAAATCCTACCCTTTCGGTACGATAATCATCGGAGAGTACTCGTTCTCACCCTTGAGCCTATGCTCAACAAGTTTAGTTAGCTCATGCGCTATCTTTTGGCTGATAGCATGCGAGAGGTCACCAACAGCGTCATTATCTGCTATCGCTTGACTTCCCATGACACGAGAGACCTCCTTGGCGCAGATCTCATGCACAGCCGCTCGAAGATCAACTATCTCCGGCTGGGCCAGACGCTTCAGGCGCCATCGCTCAAACTGCGCCAATCCGTACTCGATGATCAGCTCGGCGTCCTGGGCTGCCGCCTCTCGGAGGGCCTTGTTCTCATCGGCGATGCCGGCGAGGTCGTCGATGTTATAGAGATAAATACTATCCATCTCGGCGAGGTCGGCGGCGAAGTTACGAGGAACACCGAGATCGATGAGGAAGAGCGGACGATCGCCCTTACGAGCGCGGAGCGCGGCACGATTCAAGATCGGCTTGTCGATAGAGATGGAACCGATAACGATATCAGCTTGATCGAGTACGCGATCTACATCCCCGAGCGATACCGCGCTTCCACCGAAGCGCTCCGCAAGCTCAGCCGCTTTCTCAACCGTTCGATTGGCGACGATGATCCTGCGACATCCCCGTGAACAAAGGTGGAGCGCTGCCAGTTCAGCCATCTCTCCACTTCCGAGAATGAGCACCGAAGTGTTCGCCAAATCAGAGAAGATCTGCTCGGCGAGGCGAACGGCCACGTAGCTGACCGACACGCCGTGCTGCGAGACATCGGTGTGCGCCCGAACCTTTTTAGCGACGTTAAACGCGCTCTGAAAGAGATGGTGTAGGTGCGACCCAACGCTTCCAACCTCGATAGCGCGGTGGTACGCCTTCTTCACTTGGCCCAAGATCTGAACCTCTCCAAGGATCATTGAATCCAGGCTCGCCGACACCCGATAGAGGTGACGAACCGCGGAATCATCGAGGTATTGATAGAGCGCGTCCTTCGGATCACTCGCGGAGCCGATCAGCGACTCGAAGAACTTTCGAATACCGCCCCCCTCACCGCCTACTGAGACGATCTCGAATCGATTGCAGGTCGAGATAACGGCGGCCTCTGTCGCGAGCCCCTCACGTACCACCCGCTCCGCTAAGAGTTCCGGTACTGGGATCGCTCGGGCGAGCCGTTCCCGGCCATCGACGTTCAAGGTCTTATAGCTCACTCCGGTGAGGACAACACGAGGCTCGTACGCCTCACCCGTTCTTTCCTTATATGCGACCGCGTGTGGAGCCATCCTACGACCACAGCTCCGCGTGAGTTACCTGTCCGGCGAGCGCCAGCACCAGAAATACGGTGATAAAATAGGACGCGGTCACAAGCACGGTAAGGCGAGAAACCTGCTTCGGTGACCACCGAAGGACGAGCCTCACGTGCAAGATACAGGCGAGAAGGATCCAAAGAACGATACCCGATATGACGGAGGTATCGGGCGAAAAGATCGGTTTCCGCTCACTCACCGCCCACAAGCCGCCACTCAGAACCACGAAGGAGATAGCGAGAAAGCCAACCTGCGTAAGCTGTTTGTTGAGTCTATCGAGGAGCTGCAAGTTCGGACCTGAGATAGCGAGCACCCCGCTCTTTCGTTGCTTGAGGCGCCGCTCAACGATCAGGAACACTACACTCACGACGAGCGCGAGCGCGAGCGTCACGACCGCTATCAAAGCTGGGATGGCGTGGAGCAGGGAGATAACGACGCCCGTGCCCTCACTCTGCGCCGCTGCCTCCGCTAAAAGAGAGGCGCTATCTTTGTGGAGGAGATAGGATGAGCACCCCATGAAGAGCACAATAGCGGGGACGATAAACGCCCCTACTATCGGGTAATCGAGGCGCCGTTGGAGAAACGCGAACGCGAGGGCGAGCACCCACGAAACCCAGAGGAAGTAATCCGCTCCATTATCCATGAGCACAAGCTCAGGATCCTGGGTCACAAACCCCATCGTCGCGGTATGCGCGATGAGCGCGCCAAAGAAGAATGCCCGGGAGACCTTACTAACCCGACCACCCACCTTCGAGCGCCACAACTGCACGAGCATCAGCACGCTCGATACGATGTAGAGAACGATGGCGACGATGGCGAGGAGGTGTGTCATCGACGGTGCCCCTTCACAAACTCAATCAGACGTTGCACGTTCTCAACCGGGGTGTACTGCAACACGCCGTGACCGAGGTTAAAGATGTGCGCTGGTAAGGTAGCGGACTCCTCAAGGATCGCTCGAGCCGACCGCTCAACGTACTCCCACGACGCCGAGAAAAGTTGCGGGTCAAGGTTCCCTTGCAGGGGAACTGGGCGACCGATCAGCTTCGCCGCGTCAGGCAACGAGATTCGCCAATCGACACCGAACGCGTCCGCGGGTAACTTTCCAAGTCGGGGGAAGAGCGAGCTGACGCTCGTCGCGAAGAACACAACCGGCACATTTACCCGCGCCTTCACCTGCTCGATGATCTTCACGAGGTACGGCTCCACGAAGTGATCGTACTCACGAGGACCGACGTAACCAAGCCATGAATCGAATATCTGAAGGGACTCACACCCCGCGTCAACTTGCGCCACGAGGTACTCAACGCAGAGGGTCACAAGTTTTTCTTGAAGCTCGTGCCACGCCTCGGGGTTAGACACCATCAACCCCTTCGTGTGACGGAGATCGGAATCCCCCGGGCTCTGTCCCTCAATGAGATACGAGGAGAGCGTAAAGGGAGCTCCCGAGAAGCCGATCAGTGGGGTCTTGCCGTTAAGCTCCTTCACAACGAGCTTGATAGCATCGAGTGTGTACTGAACGTTCTCCTCGGGCTTCGGAACGCGAAGGCGCGTTACATCAGCGACCGTTCGGATAGGATTGTCGATGACCGGCCCCTCACCTTTCTTGAACTCAAGATTAACTCCCATCCCGATCAGCGGTGTCAGAATGTCAGCGAAGATAATCCCCGCGTCGAGCGGGAAGCGACGGAGCGGTTGAAGGGTAACCTCACACGCGAGCTCCGGGGTCTGAACCATCTGCAGCATCGAGTTCTTCTCACGAAGAGCCCGATACTCGGGAAGGTATCGTCCCGCTTGTCGCATGAGCCAGATCGGCGTCTCAGCCGATCGTGTACCTTTGAGCGTATCGATAAAGAGTGACACTACCTACCTCCCCTTATCGCTTAGCCGCTATGACTTCTTGTCCGCCCATGTACGGTCGGAGCGCCTTCGGAATCGTGATCGTTCCGTCGGCGTTTTGGTGATTCTCAAGGAGTGGGATCAAGATTCGTGGCGACGCGATCAAGGTGTTGTTGAGCGTGAAGCAGAATACGTTCTTCCCGTTCCCGTCCTTGTAACGAGTATTCAAGCGTCGAGCTTGGAAATCGTAGAAGGATGAGCAGCTGTGTGTCTCACCGTACGCCTTACGCGATGGCATCCACGCCTCGATGTCGTGCTTAAACACCTGCCCCTGCCCCATGTCACCGGTGCACACGTAGACAATTCGATACGGGAGCTCAAGCAACTGCATAACCTTCTCAGCGTTACCGAGAAGCTCCATGTGAAGCTTCATGCTCTCTTCCGGATCGGCCTTACAGAGAGCGACCTGCTCAACCTTGTAGAACTGATGCACACGGTAGAGTCCGTTCGCATCCTTTCCGTAGGCGCCCGCTTCACGGCGGTAACACGGTGAGTAGCCAGCGTATCGCTTCGGAAGCTCATCCGCGGAGAGGATCTCATCGGCGTGGTACGACGCGACGGGAACCTCTGAGGTTCCGATAAGGTAAAACCCATCATCACGCTCATCGAGGTGGTAGGCGGAATCCTCTCCCCCTGGGAAGTAGCTCGTGCCCATCATCGCGTTCCAGTTCACGATGTGTGGAGGGTCCATCAAGGTATAGCCACCTTTGTACAACACATCCATCGCGAGGCTCATCATCGCGTGCTGCAAGCGCATGCCGTCACCTTTGAGGAAGTAGCTGCGAGTTCCCGCGATCTTTACGCCACGCTCGATATCGAAGAGGTCGAGATCCTTTCCGAGCTGCACGTGATCTTTGAGTTCAAAGCCTGGAGTGGGAACCTCTCCCCATGAACGCCACGGAACGTTCTCAGAATCGTCCTTTCCAACGGGAACCTCTTTGAGTGGGATTCCAGGGATGTAGAGCTGTTGCTTCGTCCACTTCTCCTCAAGCTCTTTGAGCGCGTTTCCACCCTCTTTGAGCTTCTCGGCGAGAGACTTCATCTCGGCCAGCTTCGCGTTCTTCTCATCACCAGAGAGCTTCGGGATCTCCTTGCTCACCGCGTTCTGCGCCGCGCGCATAGACTCGACCTCACTTCGAACACGTCGGTACTCGGCATCGAGTTCAAGGAACGCCTTTACATCAAATTTAACGCGCTTTTTCTCGCACGCTTCTTGGTATGCTTCCGGGCGCTCGCGCAGGTCGTGAAGATCTATCATGGAAGTACTCCGCTTGGCTGGTTCAACTGAGCCTCCAACGTAGCTAAATACTTGAAATTTTTCAAGTAGCGGGCGGGACGTAAGGGGCTGAAAGGAGGGCGGTTTTTCGTCGCGACATGATCCGGAGGGCCCGTCTCCCGACGGGCCGGAATCCGCACGGAGGCTTTTGTACATACCCGGCCCGTCAGGAGACGGGCCCTCCGGGTGCGCGGTTCGTTCGCGATGTCCAACATTCCGGCGAGCAGGAATGCTCGCCCTCCCTTGGTGCACCCCTGAATTGGGAGGGCGGTCATTTCCTGACCGCCACGTGGTTGCGTAAGGCGAAGAACAAGCGCGACCCGTAGCATTCGAATAGATATGTTCCAAATCTCACACCCCACGTACAGTTACCGCATGAAACCACCCCTCTACTCTCTCGCGGCTCTCTCCATGGCTATCGGTGTCGGATGCGGAGCGTTTGGCGCGCACGGGTTACGCGACGTGATCCCAGCTAGTGACCTTCAGATCTGGGAAAAGTCGGTATTCTACCAACTCATTCACAGCCTCGCGGCGCTCGTTCTCCTCGTTACCCCACATACGCTCTGCGATGAGCGCAGAGCATCCCTATGCGCGACGCTCTTTCTTGTCGGCACGCTCATCTTTTCAGGAACCCTCTATGCCCTTGTCCTCACCAACACACGGTGGCTAGGAGCGATTACTCCGATTGGAGGCACCTGCTTCATCGTGGGATGGCTCCTGCTCGCCGGAGGGGCATATCGACGTCACACCCGATAAGGTGACACGCGTTCCCATCGCAGTACTCGATGAGGACCCGTACGGAGATAGAAACTCAGGACGCTCCCCAATAGCCCCATATATTGAAACACTTGCGAAGGCATCGTCCTTCGTATCGGCGCTCCTTTTTCGGCACTACACGCATCCTACTAGTGTCGAAACCGTTTATTTCCCTTTCCGTGTAACAGGTCTATGTCCACTGGCTCGCTTGAAACCATCAAACGAATCCTCATCCCGGTGGCGATAGCTCTCACCATCGCGTCCTGTGGAGGGGGAGGAGGCGGCGGCGGCGAGAGCGATACTAACTACCCCGGCTACACCGAGTTCCAGGTAGAGCGGGATTCGCTGGATTCCGGAGACCTCACCAACGTCATCCTGATGGTGCATGAGGTGAACAATGACGGCGTATTCGTCAAATTTCACTATCCCTCTTCTCTACGGTATCAGGTCGGCAGTGCCATGATGTATTCCGGTGACGACGAATCATGGACCTCGACCGCTCCATTCGATTCCGCGTCGATAGAATCAGACAAATACCTCGTTTTTCGTATTTCGAGGCCTCCGCAGGACCAGACTAATCGGGTTGCTATCGCCTTTACCGTTCGAGCCGTGAGTGGAGATCCCTCGGCCTTTATCGAGGTCGAACTCGACAACAACGACCCAACCATTGCGGATGAGCAGGAGTTCAACTCCGCCGATCCGCAATTCTCAAGCGATGACCGATGGAATATCAGTATCGGCGGCGCGCCCGCGCCGACCCCTACTCCCGTTGAAACTGGGTCGGCTACCCCCGCAGCCACGGCAACTCCCGCCAAATAAATAATAGCCGACCTTAATCTTTGGGTTGAGCATTTCCCCGTGTTTAGTAGACTGCCGTTTGAAAGACACGTTTGTGCCTACAGGGTAGTTTCATGACCACAGATTGCGCGGCTCTCGCTGATTCCGACACCTCATCCACCAAGATAGAATGTCGACCCTTCCTCAAATGGGCAGGGGGGAAGACCCAGCTCCTCCCTCAACTCCTGAAGCGTGTTCCGACCTCCTACAATCGCTACCTCGAACCCTTCCTTGGCGGAGGTGCCCTCTACTTCGCCCTCCAACCCAAGACCGCCTACCTTGCGGATTACAATCCGGAACTGGTTAACTGCTTTGAGGTCGTTCGCGATCGATTGTCCGAACTCAAGGATGAGCTTAAAAAGTACCGCTACGACAAAGAGATGTATTACGAGGTGCGCGAGCTCGACCGCAAGGCTGACTACTCCTCAACCTCTCCCGTCGCGCGCGCGGCTCGTTTTATCTACCTCAACAAGACCTGCTTCAACGGACTCTATCGCGTAAACTCGAAGGGGCACTTCAACGTACCGTTCGGCGCCTATAAGGATCCGACCATCTTGGATGTGCCGAACCTCACCGCGTGCAGTAACGCGCTTCAATCGGCGATCCTGAAAGTTGGTAGCTTTGAGGATATCGTTGAGATCGCTGACAAGGATGACTTCGTCTACTTCGATCCTCCCTATGCGCCAACGAGTGAAACCGCCGATTTCACCCAGTATGTAAGTGGTGGTTTCGATGAATCATCGCAGGAGCTTCTCCTTCTCACCTGCCTCAAGCTCCACCAGAAGGGCGTAAAGTGGATGCTCTCGAATTCGAACACCAACATCATCCAAGAGCTCTACCGAGGATTTAAGGTAGAGACGGTTGAAGCCGGTCGCGCGATCAATTCGAAGGCCGATAAGCGTGGGCCGATCCTTGAGCTGGTAATACGCAACTACTAGGAGCCACGCCGCGCGCGGACCGAGAGACGCCCCCCGATGTTGTCCCTGAAGCCGGAGCAGTGTAGCGTACTCAGCGAGACATGACTCGTCACACAAGTGCTCCGTATGAGACCTCAGTCATTTCACAGTAGTCGGATTATCTTCGCCACGAACCACGGAAAGGTCGAAGCAGCCCGAGATACGTTCAAGGAAATTCTTGATTCTCAGGTGCAGGAGCTTCCCATCGACTCAGATTCGCTCGGAACCTTCTCTGGCGAGATTGCTCGTCCTGGCTCTATGCTCGACGCCCTGCGCGGAAAAATTAAGCTCGCTCAAAAGCACACCGATGCCGCCTTGATCCTCGCAAGCGAGGGAAGCTTCTCCTCCGCCGATGGATTCGGCCTTCTCGCGCATGGCATCGAGATGCTCATGCTCACCGACACCCGAACAGGTGTTGAGATCGTAGAGCAGCACATCTCCTACCAAACAAACTACGCCACGGCGACTCTTCGGTCGCTCAGCGATCTCCACGATTTTGTGAAACAAATCCACTTCGGAGCCCACGCTCTTGTGCTCTATCCGGAGGGGCTGCCCCTCGTCGGCCATGTCAACAAAGGTATCACGGAGATGGGAGAGGCCGAGAGGTCGTTCCACCTCTGCGCCTCACGCTCCCCCTCTCAATCGGTCATGGGCATGAGCGACATGCGCGCTCACCTCAATGCAACCAGGATGAAGGAGATCCGCGCGTGTTGTGAACTGCTCGCCAAGCGACTCAACACGGTGTGCCCTCGGTGTGAAAGCGGCGGATTTGGACTTACCGCAACTGTTGCGGGCCTCCCCTGCTCGGAGTGTGGCGCACCGACAC
>JAULVA010000022.1:0-8733 GCA_032111275.1 Bdellovibrionota bacterium | reverse complement strand
GTCGTCCTCGACCGCCGAGTGGTCGCGTGAGGCGAAGATCGTTTGCGATGCGCGATATTCCGGCGAGCAGGAATGCTCGCCCTCCCTCCTTCACGACCCGTGACCTGGGGGGCGGTCATTCCTAACCGCCACGGTACATGTTTCTCCGGAGGGCCCGTCTCCTGACGGGCCGGGTATGCACAGATGTTTCATCTCGGATTCCAACCCCTGACTTAAGGGGTATTAGCAAACACTAAAAATACTCCCTAAAAAACAAAACCTCTCGCTCAGTGACCGGCTCCTTCCCGGTCATCATAGCGACCGAGGGAAGATGGAATTGCAGCTCATCGGGCAACCGAGTAAATCCGAGCCTCTCATACATTGCGGGACGTACCTCGGAATACAGCATGAAACGCACATGAAGTTCCTCACATCGCACGATCTCCATCACACCACGCGTGAGTGTTGAGCCATGACCTTGTCCTCGGTGCTTCGGGTTGACTGAGACAGAGGCGATCCCTATGAGTCCCCGACCGAATCGAATCGTGTTGAGATTCGCGAGTGGTTCGCCATCGCTCGATTCGAGGAGATAACGGGTTCCGCGAATGTGGTGCTTGTCGTGGGCGTAGGCGGCTACAAATTCCTCTACGGAGAGCCCCTTCCCCCACGCGTCGTGTCCAAACGCCAGATACACAGCCTCATCCTCCGGCATCATAACTCGAATACGCCCCACCTCGGTAAATCGCTTTTGACCGGGAGATACCTCCTCATGAAACATCGGCTGAGGACGAACCCACAGTGGAGCCATGTCGTTGTCATACAAGGTGCGATACACCTCCATCGGCTCACATGTTTCAGAGTTCAGGGCGGTGCCGAGCCTCAGGTACAGCATGCCGCGGGTGTGTCGATAGAGTGTCCACATAGGGGCGCTACAAGAGAGAGGTGGTCGCCGGAGCCTTGCCTGGAAGGTATCTCGCGATCTCTTCTTTAATCCTCACGAACTTCGGTGTGAGGCTCGTCAACTTCGCGTCCCACTCCTCGTTGATCGCCTGACCACGAACCGTGAGATGAAACTTCGCCATGATCATGATCAAAAAGAGAGGCTTGAGAAACGCTTGTCGAACGTTAATCGCGAACAACACGGCCACGAGAAAGGTCCAGCCGCCGATCAACGGCATGACGTACGTGAAAAGCGCCGCCGGCGCGAGCATAATCAACCATGCCACCGCCGTGAGTATGTAATCAAAGAGAACACACCAAGCCGCGGTCTTGAGAATCTCTTTATTGTTCTGACAGTAGTATATAATCCCGTCTCTGCCGCCCCGCCACGGATTCTTGTCTCCACGGGCGAGGTTGTAGGAGAAGATCGTCTCATCGAGGTACGTTGTCGCGGCGTGGAGGACCGTCGTTACGAGATTGGTTATCGCCTGAAGGCCGGGAATCGGAATGATAGAGCTTATCCACTCCAGGGTCCTATTGAAGGCTCGCACAACACCATCAACGAGGATATCCAGCGCGAAGAGAACGTTTACCTGTCCGTACTTCTCTGTCACGATTCGCTTTCCATACTCGAACATCCCCTCGTGTCCGTTCGCTACCTTTCCGGTCGTAATTAATTCGGTGAGCACCGCGATATGACCGCACTTGATGAGATAGAGGGCGTAGCGCACAAACACACTCCATATCCATCCATACACGCCACATCCCGTCAGAAGCCACCCCCAGCCGACCCATGGATGAATCTTATCTCCGAGAAAGCCAGCACCTCCAAACGTCACGCCAAACCAGAAAACGGTGACGACGGTCGCCGCTACAAGCAGCGCGAATCGAATAACCACATAAGGCATGGTTTTCATGAGCAACCCGAACGCGGTCAGTAATCCCGCGTCGGTGATGGCAAGCGGATAGGAATGGCGAACTGGCTCAGTCGGATGATTGTACGCGGTGGTGTCGGTCACATGCCCTCCGTGGGTTTGACGTTCTGCGGTGCGGTAGATACTACGTCGAGCGGGCGCCTGTTCCAAGAGGGAATAGCCCAAGGGCTTCCATCGATCGAACCGACCATGTGGGCTTACCCTCCGCAAAGCGCCCTGACGGAAGCGGGGCGCCTTTGTTCACGATGGCGACGACGTAACACGATTACGTTATAAACCTGAACCGATAGCCGTGGACGGTTCCCGTTATCCGTCACACGTGATCGTCATCGTCATCGACTATTCATCAGAAAAGCTAATGTGACCAGGCGTATTCAGAGTGACCTCCCTTTCCCAGATATCTCTAAGAACCCAAAAAGAATGGGTATTCCCGGCACATCCATCGATTGAGTTGAGTGTCATCGATAGCGGCATCGCGGAGAAGTGGCGCCAGGGAACTCGCGTCGATGGCTCCTTTGAGCAGCCGGTTTATATCGTTAAGCTCGTGAGCGATCGGGCTTCGCTCCTCTTTGGTCCGAACGTGTTGAAGGAGCGCGAGGAGTTCGCTCCGGCGCGTCACAAGCGGCTTTACTGTTTTCTCATCCTCAGCCGAAAAAACCCCTTTGCCGAGAAAATCCGCGGTGTGAGAAACCATGGACTTATACTTCGCTTTCATCTCACGAGCGCGAAGATAGTGCTCGACGCGCTCTGGAAAGAGGTAACGGGTCGCGCTCGCTACCACAAAGCGTGGCAACGCCTCACCCCACAGTGCCCGCGCGAACGCGTTCACAAATTGGTCGTATTTGGCGCCGCCCATCCCATGGATGAAGAGATCAGAGCACACCCCCCTCAACAAGAGGGTAACGATACTACCGCGGGGCGCGAGGAAAGAGTTTGTGGGTGTTGGCTGACCGGGTCGTATGACGACACGGTGCCGAGTACCGTCTACGATCTCCCATAACGGAACCTCAATACCCTCCGAGTCCCTCTCCATAGTAGGAAACGGATTGGCTGGATTATTTATCTTGTGCTCGGTGCGATACGCCTCAAGTGTCGCGTTATACGTCGCGGTGAAACTATCAGCGTCGTCCACGATGCGCCGCAAGAATCTCTGAACACTCGGAGCCTCAAGGAGGAGGGAGAGAGGGACCTCATCGTACCCATCGCCACAGAGGGTCCTTCGAACCAGCGCGTTAGCCAATACTGCGGACTCTCCCTCAAGGGCTTCATACAGACGGGAGGCGCGCAGCGCTCGCTCGGCCGCTTCTGGTTGCCCACTACCGTGGAGATCTCGAATCATCTCCGCGAACACCTCAGCGACCTGAGCCTTAGAGGCTATCCGCTGATCTCGATAGAGTTTCATTCGCGTAGTAATCACGCCCTCTCGTATGTGGATCTGTTCTCCTTCACGTAACGGCCACAGAACGCGACCGGCGTCTCCCTCATCGGTATCGATAGCGATGTTGAGAGCCAATCCGCCCGTCTCCCGAGCGATCATTGTCAGCCGTTTCGTCTTCTCAAGGATACCGGGATGGTAGATGATCGGCTGATGACCAGCCATAACTATGGGACGCGGGCCGTTCGACGGTCGCTCCGACTGCGACTCGATGGGAATGCCGACCTTCAGAGCGCACGCCCGTAGTTGAGATGAGTATCCGCGAGCGGCTTCGAGCATCTCTCGCCGGATATCGGTAACACATTCCTCACCTATCACCCGATGCACAGCTTGAGCCATCATGAGGTTCGAAGCGAGAATCGCTCTCCACTCCTCGTATGGTGGGGTGATTGTTACGGCCATATCTACACGTTAAAGAGCGCCGAAGATGTTGATATCCGTACCATCTCACGACATACGAACGGCTCCCCAGCCGAGGTACCAACTTGGTGCCCCCAGTACACAGCTTCAGCTCGAATCTCCTCAAGCCGCTTCGTGTTCCCCTTGTGAGTTACGAACTGTGACTCGTATGCCTCAAGAGCCACCATCTTAGCGTCCAGGAAGGAAGACACATCAAAGATGAATGACGGAGCAAACCGTACCTTACAGTGTGTCGAGAAAAAATGAAGGAGCTTCCTCGGATACCACGGGGCGTGAGGAAGGTCACACTTCACGAACTTCGAGTAAAAACGCGCAGACTCAACCAGAGCCGCCGCCTGAACGTGATCAGGATGCGCATCCTCCCAGTAGGGGCCGAATAAGAGATCGGGACGAACCTCACGGATAAGTCCAGCGACCACGTTTCGATTTTCAACGGTGTCGAAAAGCTCCCGATTTTTCAGGGAGAGGAGCCGACGGTCCGTGATACCTAGAATGCGAGAAGCAAGCTCCGTTTCTCGTCGTCTTTGTTCGGGCGAACCATGGGGTGTAGGCTCCCCGTCCGTAAGGTCCGCGACGACAACTCGTACCCCTTGCGTAATCAGCGCGGCGATAGTTCCACCCATCGCTATCTCGGCGTCATCGGGATGTGGTGAGATCACGAGAGCTACAGATTCCATCGAATTCGCTCCTTCTCTATCGTGCTGAGATACAAACGCAACCTTACATCGGGATCATCCAATTCACCACCGAATCTTCGATTCGGATCGTTATATATCCGAGAGACGGGTAGCTCCGCGACTTTAAGACCAAAGTGCTTGGCTTGCAGCAACACCTGGGGCGGCATGGCATATCCGAATTCAGTTATCGAAAGGCTTTGGAGCGCGGAAACACGGTATGCTTTGAAGCCACAGAACGAGTCGGTGAGAGCAAAACCTGTTATTTCGTTAATCTTCGCCGTAACGATGGAATTGATAGCGCGTCGGTCAACGGGCACCTCGCCCGTACCATCACTCTCGGAACAGTAGCGACTTCCCGATACGATATCCCACTCCTCGATGGCCCGAAAAAACTCCGGAATCCAATCCGGTCTGTGCTGACCATCAGAGTCCATCGTGATCACATACTCATATCCCCGCCGGGCCACCTCTTCGAATCCAGCGACCAGAGTCGCTCCATATCCTCGATTCCGAGCCTGGAGGATCGTGTGAGTTCGCTCATCATGAGCGGATTTCAGGATGGAGGGCGAACGATCAACTGACCCGTCATCGATGAGCAGCACGTCCTCCGAGTACACCTGACGAAGGCGGGCGAGCAACCCCTCAAGATGTCGCTCCTCGTTGTAGACAGGGATAAGAACAACCCGCCGGACCATCGCATCTCCGATTAATCGTTGTGTCTGCGACGCAGATAGGGGGATACCCGAAGCAAAAGCTGAAGCCGCTCAAAGTGCTCGAACCACTCGGCGACCTCATCGGCTAACTCCTCCGGTCTCGGGGGCACAATACCAGCGTCACACGCGGCGCCAAGTTCGGTGTTGGCTTTTCGGCGATACGCGGCGAGCTGTCGATCCCCGACTCGCCCAACATCGAAAAAATCCTCAGAGACACATACCGCTACGGGGACTCGCGCCGCGCCGTGAATTCGCACTTCATCGCGTAACTCCGGCATCACTTGGTTGTCGATAAATTTGATAGTCAGTACGCTGGAGGCGGAGCCGATGAGGTCGAGCATCGGCCCCTGCCGAGCGCAATCCCCACACCACATTCCAGAAAGGACGATGACGTTCAGCTGACGTTTAAACCGCTCAGCGATAGCTGTTTGCTCATCGGTGAGAGAGACCCTCTCCCCGTATGCCCGCCACTTATCTTGCTGGGCGGGAGTTCCGGTCGCTATATACTCGGCGTAGGGTAGCGCCCGAGCGAAAGCCTCTCTCCAGAGGGAGGAACGTAGGTCAAAAAGTTCAGAAGCGGCCATGCAATCGCACCTCAAAGTTTGCTAACGGGTGTAGGATCCTCGGTAATCGGCGAGAAGTCAAAGGGATCGCAGAGATCGCATGAGACATTCCGGGTCAATGAACTAGATATAGTCCATTATGGTCAATCGTAACGCCTTAGCCGTCACAGAGTACGATGCCTGAAGCGCGGTTTGCGCCTGCGTTAGGTTCGCTACGGACTCAGTCTCGTCAGCGTTCTGAATCTTCGCGAGCACCTCCTGAGCCGAGGTCTTCGACAAGCTTAAGAGCGCCTCCGCGGTCTCTAACCGTCGCATCTTTCCACCAAGCATCGTTCGCTCCGGCAGGAGATCCTCATCACGCGCCTGATTAAGTAGGTCGATGGCGTACTTTATATCGGTCGTTTGCTGCACATAATCAGTTGGAAACGAATACGCCGCTCCACCACCGTCAGGAGTGCCTGAAGCCGGCGTGGTGGAATAGCCAGCGAGCGAACGCCCGAGGCGCTCAAGAGCCTCAATCGTGGTGCCAAAGATATCCCCACCGGGGGTATTGAGCGTTATTGCCACGTCGTCTGTCACATTTATGGAGCGGAGCTGCGATGTCCCGAGCTCGGCATCAAACTCATACTTTACTGAGGCTGCTCCCGACGCAGGCTGGCTATATGTAGCGGCGTCGAACGGGGGATCATCATCATCGGCCCCACCGTACACGAACCGACCCTGGTAAGAGGAGTTGCCGAGTCCGATTACCTGATCACGAATTTGGAACACCTCCTCAGCGAGGAACGCTCGAGCGCTCGCGGTCAAGGACTCGTTAGCGCCCTGAGAGGCGATCTCCTTCGCTCGGACTAGCAGCTCATCCATTTGGGCAAGCGCGTCATCTTGAAACTGCACGAAGCTCTTAACACGCGCAATGGTGGTGGTATAGCCGTCGATACGGTCCAGCTGCTGTTTATAGCGCGCAATAATACCGGAATCGGTGGAGTCTCCTGGCAGCGCGGCTTTTACACCGGTGGCAACTTGCTGCGAGTACTTGTCGACCCGAGCTTTATTGCTGATAGTTTGCTCAATCAGACGTCGTGTAATTTGGTTCTCTGATATGCGTGTCATATGAGTGATATAAGTTGGTCAAGCATTTCACTGGCGGTCCTAATCAAGCGCGCCGACGCCTGGAAGGCCTTCTGATATTTGATGAGGTTCGCGAACTCCTCGTCTAAGCTCACGGAGGAGAGCTCATCTCGCTTCGTTTGAGCTGAAACCTGCGCGGCTCTCGCGACCGCTACATCGGTCTCTGCCCGAGACTTAACCGTTCCAACAAAGTTCACCGTGGAGGAGTACAGCTCATCGAAGGTTCCTGTCAGCGAAAAGCCACCACTGGTAAATGTTCTGACCTGTTGCTTAACCGCCGCAAGAGCGGAGGCATTTTGCCCATCTCCCCTCGGAAATTCGGTATTTCCGACAGTCGCATCGTTATCACTAGCGGCGGCGAATCGCTCAGGATCCTTGATGGCGAAACGCAAGTAACTGCTGAAGTTCGGCATACCCGAGGCGAGAAGATCCGCCGCTGAGGGAATGCCGTTACCATCAGCGTCTTTGACCCCCGAGAAATCAAAATCGAAGAGTCCGAATACATCCGGCGCCTGCCCCAGCAGGTCGCCCGCACTCGATTGAAGTCCGGCGGTGCCCGGATCCTCGTCCATGCCGAGATAGGTTTCGTTCACATCCGTGAGGAGCGACCGGGTGAGCGACTCGATACGACTCGCGATAGCTACGAGGCTTCCGTCGGCCTCAAAGGCGGAGGTATTCGTCACGTCGGCGTATCCACGAAGCTGGAGGATTCCACCTAATGTCCCCGTCCCTCCTTTAATTGTCTTTGTGAGGTCGAGATGTGACGGGGAGGCTTCACTTCCGAAATCGTATACGATGTACCCTAAGGTTCTGCCCTCAAGGGATGGAGGCATGGTTGAGCCCGCAAAGCTTGGGTTGTAGGTGAAATCAAGGGAGCGGGAGGTCGTGCCGCTGACCAATGGAAATCCATTCGCGAGCGACACGTTCATCATGCCGTTTTCCATCTCCACCGCGGTGAACGAGATCTTCTCCGCCAGCTTATTCAGGAGGCCGTCACGCTGATCGAGCTCATCCACGGCCGGGATATTGGACGTCTGGCGTCGTCGAATAAGATCATTGAGAGAGGCTATCTGCTTCGTGTACTCATTGACCTGGGCGAGCTCCAGCGGAACCTGATTATCAAGCTCGGTCTGCGCCGCCGCGATGGTAGTGTAGGTTGATTTGATCGCGTTCACGAGGTCCTCGCCCCGTTGCATGAGGACGAGACGATCATCGAGACTGGAGGGATTAACCGCGACGTTGTTCACCGCTGCGAAGAAGTTATTAAGGGTCGATCCGACCGTATCTTGTGGCCCGGTCAAACTAAAGACATTCTCAACGCGGCCTAGGTAGTCGTTTGCTATGCTGGCAAGCCCTTGACGGCTCGCGGCGTCCCGTACGGCGTTCTCAAGGAAGGCGCTCGTAATTCGGCGAATCGTGCTGACTTCAACCCCCGTCCCAAACACGAGCGATGACTGCAGAGACGTTGCGTCAGACCGATTAACGAGGGAGATCTCACGGCGTGTATATCCAGGCGTGTTAACATTCGCGATGTTATTCGACGAATTCGTGATTAACGCCTGCTGAGCCGTCAGCGCGCTCATTGAGTTGCCGAGAATTTTTGAGCTGAAATTTGGCATGCCGGTTTATTCACGCGAATCGGCAATTTTTGCCGCGCGGCTATCCTCATAGGTTGATGAGCAACGAGCGTGCCGTGCGGGGAAATGACCTTTGGAAATGATGCAAAACCTCGCTGACGCTAGGTTTTGCTGAAAACGGTGCTATCGCCCCGCTACCTAGCAAAAGCACGCGTCAGCGTGGTTTTGCCTCCCTTACCTATGCTTTTCCGAGCGAGCTACCATTTCGTACTGGCCCCGGCTGCACACCCTCTGTAAAGCTTCCGTGAGCGTTGTACGTGCGAGAAATAGGCTGAGTAGCTGACCATAGGAGCGATATCTCTCCGTT
>JAULVA010000021.1:28271-40153 GCA_032111275.1 Bdellovibrionota bacterium | reverse complement strand
GTTCATACGATCGATCAGATAGAAGAGCTCAACCATCATCATGAGGAAGGCGGGTATAACGATAAAGAGAGCCGATATTCGCCGCTCTGGGGTCTCTCGTGATGACCACAAAACGAAGTAGGCGGCGCCAATAACAAGACAGCAGTAGATGATAAGTCCTATCGGCTGGCGATGAATTCCTTGTGAGAGGCTGGCAAGGTAAGGAATCGACGCGAGAGCCACCACACCAAGCGCGGTGACGAAACCAAGCAGAGCGCGCTCTCTCAACGCGCGCACCTTTCGTGCCCCGAGCACAAGTAAGCAGAGCACCGTTGGAATCATCCAATAACCGAGGGTTCGAACGAACATGAGCGTTTTATTGAACTCACGATCGTATACCCAGCCCCAACCAGCTACCTGTTTGAAGCTCACCCCGCGCTGGTACAACCATGCCATCAGACCGGCGCTCGCCCCCACCAGCGCGACATCCCACACGAACGAAAAGAAGCGTGTAACCACCGTGACGAGCACAATCTCTCCGATGTTAGCGCTTCCATCCTCATTTCGAGGGGGATCCCAAAACGGTTTGATGTTGGCGAATAAAATGATTAAGCCAACCACTCCACCAAAGGAGATGAAGTCCCATGTATTGATGCCGAAGAGCGAGCCGTGCATGGCGCCCAGGAGGATTCGAAGCGCGGCTCCGTGAGCCGTAAAGCGGTCCGCGGGGGTAAGGAAGAGAAGGGTGGCGAGCGTTGTGACAACAACGGTAAATGGTATCGCGATCACGTGTGCGTGAAGGTCAGCGAACAGAAGTGACCACGAAGTATACTCAAGGAAGCAGGGTGACACGAACACTCGAGTGGAAGCCCAAAAGGTGTCGAAGTTGACCGCTTTGCCCTCAAAGAATACCAGTCGGAGGAGCTCAGGATCGTTCGCGAAGAGAAGGAGCACCGAAGCCGCTGTCGCGAACCAAACCCGTCGAGTTATGAGAAGGAAGAGGCCGTACAACGAAACGCCGATCCAACCGGCCAACATCGAGATAGCGAGATTATACCCAATTCCCACCGATATTCCGGTCAATTTAAGAAGTGCGGCCACATAATAGATACCGACATAGTAGTAGCTCATCGGACTACCGGCGGCCCAAGGGTCCTGCGGCGGTAAGTGGGTGTTGCGCACAAAGAAGCCGAGGAAGGTGAGGTCCATCGGCTTCTCACCCCAGAAGATCTCTGGATTAAGAAATCGAACGATCAGATAGAAAAACGAGAGCCCTAAAAAAACGCCCTCAACAGACCAGACGTATCGCTTGAGGAGTGCGCGCGCTTCGTGGACTGAGAAGAGTCGTTTATATCCCCACCATCCAAAGGCGAGGATGGCGACATACACGACCTTGATCATTGATTCATCTTCGGTGGTGAGCCCGCATACGGTCAGAACCCAGCACGTCGAAGCGAAGAGAAAGAATCCCGTGAGCTTGGAGAGTGCGTAGCCCCTATCGGGAGCGTTCGGCGCGATCCACGCCATAAATGGCAGCACGGCGAAGCTCAACGATTGAACAACGATGAGCCAAATGATGAGTTCGAAAAAACCAAATGAATTCACGGCAAAACTACTCTCAAGCTAGACTATCGGTCACCTATTCGTACCGAAGGACATTTTAAGGCGCTACCCCTTTTCCCTGGGGCGCTGACGACGTGGCCCACAACAGCGCCGCCCTCCTCGGCACTACTCATTTTATAACGACGTATTCGCGAAGGACCGGTCTGTATGTATCTCAGATGCGTGACGGTTTAATTCCGAACTAGGGAGCAAACGATTTCAGCTATATAAATGCGCGGACTCAGATAGTCAGTATCGGCCGGAGGTAAAACAGATTATCCCAAGGGCGTTCCGCAAACCCGCGTTATAAAAACGAGCTGGATCACATGCCCTTTCTCAACAATCTGAGCGAGAGTCCTCATGAGGCAGAGCAAAAACTACGAGTGATCTGACTTAGGCACTTTTGACGTGCTCGTAAGCGTTGGTTTTTGCGTCACTTCCCTGAGCTACTCAATCTCGCCATACTCATGCCCTATGCCGATCCTTCCTTCGGAATTCAAACCGGCCCCCCTTCTCCGGTCTCCACATACTCAAACGATGGTGCCGGCGCTCCTTCGACGACCATCCGTGGATTCTCCACCGGTCACCTCGCTCGGTACAGCCGACGGAGACGTTCTTCTCTATCGACTCCATAACCGCGGCAATCGGCGCCTCGCAATCATCTCACACGGATTAGAGGGATCCTTCGACAGCTCATACGTACGGGGCATGAGTAAAGCGCTTATCGCATCGGGATGGGATGTCCTCTCGTGGAATATGCGCGGCTGCGGTGATATGCCGAACCGACTTGTCTCGTGGTATCACAGCGGCAAGAGCGATGACCTCAAAACGATAGTCGAGGCCACGTGCGCGATGAACTATGACGAGATCGCCTTGATCGGCTTTAGCGTTGGCGGGAACATCACGCTGAAATATCTCGGAGAGGAGGCGCACAAGGTGCCAGCGAAGATCTCCTCCGCGGTCGTCATCTCGGTTCCGATGGACCTGGCGGGATCTGCCGATGCCCTGGCCAAACATCGAAACACCATCTACATGCAGTACCTCTTACGCCCTCTTCGGCGCAGGATACGAGAGAAGGCTCTCAGGTTTCCCTCTCACTTCGATATCTCAGGACTCTATCGAATCTCGACCTTCCACGAATTCGATCGTCGATTCACGGCGCCGTTTCACGGATTCGCCTCTGTGGAGGAGTACTGGCACTCAAGCAGCTCCCTCAGATACCTGAGCACTATCTCAGTCCCTACCCTCGCAATCAGCGCGTTGGACGACCCGTTTCTCTCTCCGTCATGCTTTCCTCACGATATCGCCCGCGAACATGCGTACCTTCACCTAGAAACTCCGATGCACGGAGGGCACGTTGGTTTTTGGGATTCCCTGAATCTTAGGACGACCTGGGCCGAAAGGCGCGCGATAGAGTTTGCTCTTAGAAACTCTAAGGTCACGTGATTGAGTGAGTCACGAATTGGGAGGCTCGTCCATTGCGCCCTTCAGCACCCCGCTCATGTGACCTGGCGCGGGGCTATCTTTCTGGAAGCGGTGGAATCTTGGAGCGAGCGCACTCGATCATACGGGAGAAACGAGAGCGCGAAGGCGCGTCTCCCTCCTATCTCATCTCATTTGAACGCGCGTTGTTGGCGCTCAATGACTTTATGCGGTTTGCGGCTCAAAGCTCGATGCCCGAGCCGATTGTATTCGACTCTCCTAAGATGGGAGATCGCTAGGATGTGGTCCATTCCACAGCCCATATCAATCATCCGGTAGGGCCCGACTCCCAGCGGACCGTGCGACAACTGGAGGTATCAATCCTTAATCAGCGCGCGATGCGATGCGACCGCCCAGTAGTTCCTGGGAGATAGCGCCCATACCACCAACTTTCTACGTAGCGTTGCCGTTGCGGTCTCGAAGAAGCGGGCAAGCTCTCCACAACCACACATTGACATCCTTTTGTGACAACCTAGTTACCAATTCGTGAATTCGCGGCCTTATAACCTATGTAGCCCATCTGGACGGGGATAGAGGAAACTGGCATGAACCACGATACATTCAGAGCGAGGACCCTCAAGCAAGGACCGATGGTCAATCAACCGTTGGGTCTTCCAACGATCCTTTTCTTAGCCGCGCTGATCACCCGAGCGGCCAAGCTGTGGTGGGCGTTTCCAAGTAACGGATGGAGTGACCTCTCGTTCGGTTTTGAACTCGGTCATGTGGCTTACAATCTTTCCACTGAAAATGGCTTTAGCTCGCCGTTTCAGGACGGAAACGCTCCAACTGCCTGGTTCATGCCTCTTGTACCCTTACTCTGGGCTTTCATTTTTAAAATCAGTGGCGCTTTCTCAATAACATCCCTCGTTACCATCTACGGTATCGATACGTTGGTTTTCGCCCTTACCACTATACTCTACGCCTCGATCGATGGCCAAACGGCAACGACAAACCGAACCTTGATTACGCTTGCTGTCGCAACCGTCCAAATCATCGCCCCAGTCCATCTCGTCAGTCTTACGCGTCCTTGGTACTGGCAATTCCAGAATCTGGGCGTCGCAGCGATGATATACGCCGCGCTGAAATGGAGGGAAGAGATGACCCTCAGAAGAGCGACGATGTTTGGGTGGGTGACCGGTGTGACCCTGCTGGTCAATTCCGTACCCCTTCTCCTCTTCGGGGCACTCCTCGTAACGATGATATACTCTTCATCGGATAGACGACGGACGTTACGAGGGGCGATCCTCGCCGTTATATGTACCGTCGGTGTCTTAGCACCCTGGATAATTCGAAATTATGTCGCCCTTGGCGTTTTCGTACCACTGCGGCAAAACACATGGGTAGAGATCCGACAGGGCAATCATCCCAGAGGAGACATTATTCAGGGATCGCACTCGCTACATCCAAATCTCAACCCTACCGAATTAAACCTTTATACCACTATTGGCGAGACGCGGTATGACTCGCTTGCTGGCCAGGAGACGCGAGAGTACATCAGGGGCCATCTGTGGATAACAGCGAAGCGAACCGTGGTGCGCGCACTGTTTTTCTGGCTCGCCGATCTCTTTCACGAGGGCATCTACGGAGACCGCAATTGGCGTGACAAGTCATGGTTTGAGCGTGCCCGAGATATATGGATCTTTGGTTGGGCGACGATTCCACCGCTTCTTTTTGTCACCGCGCTCCGCTACGGATGGATGACCTCCTCACGAGGGATGTGGCCGTTTCTGTGCGCACTCGCCGTACTTCCCATTCCCTACTATCTATCGCATATCCATCCCGTTTACTTTAGCGCGGTCAAGCCAATGCTTTTCTTCGCGACCACCAAGGTGTTGTTCGAGGTCATGACGGACACGGTGACGCGCACTACCCGGAGGGAATCGATGCAACTGTCGCGGCGAACCCCCACCGCTAAAAGGTTGGTGGAGTCTACTTCGGCCATCCACTAAGAAGCCCGAGCACAGGAAAACGATCGGTGGTGACCAAATTCCTGTAGTCCGTATGACAATGAGAGTTATTGACGCGTCAGCGACCGGCACCCGATACGGCCCGCGAGGACGCGGGCCCTACCACACACCGCATCAATCGTCCGGTAGGGCCCGACTCCTGGCGGGCCGTGCCATCTGCCATATGGATTATTCCGTGGTTCCAGGTTCACCTGAGAAATCGCTCGTACACCGAATCAGCAAGCGCGATTCCCGAGGAGGTCAGTGAAATACGGTCTCCATCATCTCGCACGAATCCCTCAGCGATGAGCTCGTCGAGAGCGGCACCGTAGAGGGAGCGCGCGGACACTTTGAACAAGCGCTCGAAGTCACTAAGGGACACCCCATCGGTTCTCCGCAATCCGAGATAGAAGAACTCAAAATACATAGACTCCGGAGACAGCTCTTCCCGCCACGAGACCGACGTACCCGCTCCAGCTGCTTTCATGTACGAGGCTGGAAGCGCGAGATTACTCCACCGTGTTCCGCCTACTCGTCGAGCCCCCTCAACCCGAGCGACATAGCTATGCGCTCCCGCCCCGATGCCGAGATAGTCCTTTCCGATCCAGTACGCCTCGTTATGGTGACTTCGCGCGCCACCGCGACAATAGTTACTGATCTCGTACCGTGAGAATCCGTGTCGCGCGAGATAGGTGGGAATAAACTCAAGCATCGAAGCGACGAGGTCGTCGGGCGGGGTGGTCAGGAGTCCCCGTTCCTGTCGTTGAAAGAACGGCGTGCCCGGCTCAATAGTCAGGGCGTACGTTGAGATGTGCGTAATCGGAAGGGACGCCGCCACCTCAAGATCGTATTCCAGATCCGTTAGGGTTTGCCCTTCGACACCGAAGATAATATCGAGGCTTACGTTCGATATTCCCGCCTCAACACACAGGCTAATGGCTCGTCGCGCGTCCTCAGCCGAATGGTCCCTGCCAAGCAGCGCCAGCCGTTTGGGAGCGAAGGATTGCACACCGAAGCTCACTCGATTCACGCCCGCGTCGCGATAGCCGGCGTACCGGTCTCTATCAGGCTCTGAGGGATTCGCCTCAAGCGTTACCTCGGCCCCCTCCTCAACACCAAAGAGTTGGCGCGCCTCAGCGTGAACGGATTGAATAGCTCCGGGAGAGAGTAGCGAAGGGGTGCCACCTCCCCAAAATATCGTTGATATCGTCCGTCCCGTGAACCGAGGGTCATCCGCGTAGATACGCAACTCCTTACGGAGCGCCTCTACATACTCGGCTTCGGGAGCCTTGGGAGTCGCGTAGGTGTTAAAGTCACAGTAGGGACACTTCTGCGCGCAAAACGGCACGTGAATGTAGAGCGCGAAGGGATCCCTGGTCATCTCTTGGCTGCTTTGCGCCGAGCCTTCTTCTGAGCCTCTAACCGAGCGCGCTCATCATCGAGGCTCTTATCTTCGGTCGATTCCACCTCAGCGCCAGCCTCGGTCTCACTGCCGTGCGTAAGCTGCATCTGCTTCTCGAGCTCAGCGTGCCGACGACGCTCCTCCTCGATGTGCTTGATGATCTCCTCAGGGGATGGAACGGCGTGGTAGAAGAGCCGACGAAGCACGCTCTCCTTCATCTCCTCAAGCATCTGCTGGAAGAGGATGAAGCCCTCACGTTGATACTCGTACAATGGGTTCTTCTGCGCGTATCCCCGAAGCCCGATACCCTCTCGAAGATAGTCCATCTCCTGAAGGTGGTGCCGCCAGAAATAGTCCACCGCCTCAAGCATCGCGTCCTGCTCGATCAACTCGAAGCCAACCGGAGCCCCCTCGCCGAGGAATCCACGGTTAAGCTGCGGCGAGACACCGATCTCTTTTAATCCCGCGAGTTTTCCACTCTGCTCTTCAGCATGAGCGGAGTAGATCTCCCGAGCTGAGTTGCGAAGGGTATCGAAGATCTCCTGGTGGTCGAGCTGCATATTCTCTGGGAAGGAAAACTCGCGCCCGGTTATGTAGGTAAACTTCTCGACAAGCTTCGAAAGATCCCACTCAATCGGCTTCGTTCGCTCGTTGCATACCTCAGTAACCGCCGACTCAAGGATATCATCGAGGATATCAAAGGCCTCCTCACGAATACGTTCATTACGAAGGATTCGCGAGCGAAGGTTGTAGATGACCTGTCGCTGCTTGTTCATCACGTCGTCATACTCGGTGACGTGCTTACGGCTCTCGAAGTGCATCGCCTCAACCCGCTTTTGGGCGCTTTCGATGGTGCGGCTCATCATCGGATTGTCGAGGGCCATGCCCTCTTCCCAGCCCATGCGCTGCATGAGGACTTGGAGACGCTCACCTTGGAAGCGCACCATCAGATCATCCTCAAGGGAGATATAGAAGCGCGACTGTCCTGGATCTCCTTGACGGCCAGCTCGACCACGAAGCTGATTGTCGATTCGGCGCGACTCATGACGCTCTGTACCCATCACGTAGAGACCACCGGCCTCTACGACCTTTTGATGCTCCGCGGAACACTCACCCTTGTACTTAGTCAAGGACGATTGGAAGTTCGGGTCCTGCGGATCACGGGTTTCAGTCTCAGCGGCGGCTAGGAACTCCGCGTTTCCTCCGAGCAAGATATCCGTTCCACGACCCGCCATGTTCGTTGAGATGGTGACGGCACCCATGCGACCAGCCTGGGCGATGATCTCAGCTTCACGCTCGTGGTGCTTTGCGTTGAGAACGTTGTGAGGAACGCCTTTGCTCGTGAGCAGCTTGGAGAGATGCTCACTCTGGTCGATACTGATCGTTCCGACGAGAACCGGCTGGCCGTTCGAATGAATCTCCTCGATATCTCGAACGACCGCGTCGTATTTCTCGCGGCGAGTACGGTAGACGAGGTCTACGTTGTCTTTTCGAACCATCGGGTTGTTGGTCGGAATAAGAGCGACCTCAAGGCCGTAGATCTGCTTAAACTCAGAGGCCTCGGTATCAGCCGTACCGGTCATGCCACCAAGCTTTTCATACATACGGAAATAGTTTTGGAAGGTGATCGACGCGAGCGTTTGATTCTCCCGCGCGACGGTTACTCCCTCTTTCGCCTCAATCGCTTGGTGTAATCCATTCGACCATCGACGACCGGGCATAAGGCGTCCGGTGAACTCATCAACGATGACGACCTGTCCTCCCTGCACTACATAGTCCACATCTCTCTCGAAAGTGATGTGCGCGCGGAGCGCTTGCTGAACGTGGTGAACGAGTTCGACGTTGCTCGGGTCGAAGAGGTTATCCACATTGAGCAACGACTCAACCCGCTTGATGCCCACATCGGTCAGCGATGGCTGCTTCGATTTAAGGTCGATATCGAAATCGCGCTCCCGCTGAAGATGCGGAAGGATCTTGTTTATGATGAGATATTTGTCCGTGGACTCCTCGGCTGGGCCCGAGATGATGAGCGGGGTTCGCGCCTCATCGATCAGGATGGAGTCAACCTCGTCAACGATCGCGAAGTAGTGGCCGCGCTGAACCATCTCGCCAGCGGAGAACTTCATATTATCGCGGAGGTAATCGAATCCGAACTCGTTATTTTGACCGTAGGTGATATCGGCTTGATAGGCGTCGCGACGAGCCTCCTCACTGACACCGTGATACACACATCCGACTGAAAGTCCCAGGAATGTGTGGATCCTTCCCATCCATTCAGCGTCACGTCGAGCGAGGTAATCGTTTACCGTTACAACGTGTACACCCTTACCAGTGAGCGCGTTCAAATAGGAGGGAAGTGTAGCCACGAGAGTTTTTCCCTCTCCCGTTCGCATCTCCGCGATCATCTTATTGTGTAGGATCGCTCCACCGATGAGCTGCACATCGAAGTGCCTCATTCCAACGACTCGCTTACTGGCCTCTCGCACTACGGCGAACGCCTCGGGAAGGATACTGTCGAGGGACTCGCCTTGCGCGATCCGCTCCTTGAAGAGCGCGGTTTGTTCCCGAAGTTCCCCGTCTGACATCGCCTGGTAGCGTGCCTCAAGGTCGTTAATCCTCATCACTACCGGTCGAAGATCTTTGAGGATGCGGTCGTTTCGGGTCCCGAATATCTTTTTGGCGAGGTACACTAACATAGTTCGCTTTGGCGTCGTGGCGGCAACGTCGCTGCCCATGGCTATAACGTAAGAAGCTCAGAATATTCCACGAAGAGATAAAAAGAGCGAGGTTAGATTAGGCGAAAGTGCCGTTTAATAACAGAGGAACATTAGTCTTTTTACTATCAGGGCACCGACGAAGGTCGCTTTCCAACTTTGGCCTGATAGCGCAAAAAGGCCCCTAAAGTCGGCGGGATAGCGTGCCGACCTCAGGGGCCTCGGTAACCTCCTTACAGCTCTATTGGACAGGAGCTGATGACCTTGTCTGGACCTGACGCTCCTCAGGGTAGTAGCGAGCCCGCATACGGTCCCGAAGCATGTCCCCGACAAAACCGAGCGCTCGCCCTACCAGGAGAGCGCGAAGGGTGCCGATCTCCGGAGAGATGGCGCTCCACAACCGGCCGCCTCGGGGCCCTTGAACCGACACCATCCGACCGATTCGACGGTCTCTGCGCATCATGCGAGGCCGTCGCATACCCACGATGACCCCTGCGCCTAGAGCGATGGCGCTCGCCAGCACCGGCCGCCTCTCGATGTATCGCCGAACATCAACGACATCCTGTACCGCGTTTACCCTTTCACGAACTCTCTCTCTTGCTTGTGTTGCCACGCTACGAACCTCCCCTTCAAGAGCCCCAATCTTTGAGCCCAAATCGGCCTGTGTTTGCTGAATCCGCTCCCGCAACTCGGAAGAAGACTCCCTTTCTATACCCGTCTCTGCATCCATTGAAATCCTTGCTGAATCGAATCAACCGTCTGTTGTGGAACTCCCCGAATCTCCCGCGCTCGTCGCATTCCTCGGGCGGTGAAGATCCAACTTGCTACCCCGAGAACAGCCGCGACGATCGCGTACGCGCCCCACACCGGCAGCGTTGGTTGGTACGCAACGAGTAGGTATACGGCGGCGAAACACAGGAAGATGAACGCCATGTATCCCATCATCGCGCCGACCGAGATGCCAACCACGGCATCTCGCGCGCGGCGAGCGTCCTCGGTTACCTCCACTCGGGCCAACGCGATCTCTTGTCGCAGGAGTTTCTGGGTATCGTCCAGAATCCCGCGCAAAAGCGGCGTCATGGTTGTTTCAAACTCGCGTCTGAACTCCTCCATCATGGTCACACTCCTCGACGACGGAACGCCGTGCCAAGTAACAAACCAACTCCGAAGATGACTCCCAGTGAACGGAGTGGGTATCGTTTAACCACACCGGTCATGTCATCTCGAAGCTCATTAGTTGAGGTTCCTGAGAGATAATCGGCGCTTGATTCAAGCTTTCTCGCCATCTGCTCAACCGTGCGTCCAACGCGCCGCTGTGGACCCTGCTCCTCGCGAAGGGATTCAGCTACCGATCTTACGCGCTGGCTCAAGTTTCGAAGGATTTTCCCGGTTTGCTCTACCGCGGAATTGACATACGTCTGACGCCCTTCCTCACGCCGTGATTCGGCGTAAGACTCCTCATCACCCTGGGCCATAGTTGACTTACTCTCTAATGGATTAATATCGCTCTGCTGTGTCATGGACATCTCCTCGCTCTGTTAGGTAAATGCACGTAGTGCGTAGCGATTACCGTAGCGTAGAGATCCATCCGGCCTGCATGAGGCCTATCACGGCGGTTAGGCGTCCCCAGTTATCGAGAGAATCGACCGATGACGTCAGTGAACGTGGGAAATTCACGGGCCAACACAGCTCGGTCCGCCATCTCGAAGTCAGCGAAATCAAAGCCCGGACTCACCGTACATCCAAGGAGAGAGTACGTTCCACCAGCCACAGGGTTAGCGGCGAACCAAGCGCCAGCGGGCACTACATACTGCAAGACCTCCCCCTCATGTACCTTTCGACCGATGCGCACGAGCTGATGCCGTCCCTCATGGAGCATGTGCAGCTCAAGCGATCCCCCCGCGTAAAAGTGCCACATCTCATCGGAACGAATGCGATGGAACGCTGAGAAATCGCCAGATTCGAGAAGATAGTAGATACCGGTCGCCACGTTACGGTGCCCGTCAAATCTCGCACCGAAGGTCCCCGTGGGTATGAGATCGGTGGAGCGATAGGTCTCTTTAAAGAATCCCCCCTCAGGATGGGGCGTTAGAGAGAGTGCCGAAACCCAATATGAGGCGGAGTCGTGAGAGGTCGTCATAGAGCGTGAGGATAGCTGAGGGGGGCGCGGGAGGCAAAAGGGGGGATGCAGGGATGGAACATCCGGAGGGTCCGTCTCCCGACGGGCCGGGTATGTACAAATGCCTCCGTGCGGGTTCCGGCCCGTCAGGAGACGGGCCCTCCGGAAAACACGCTACTCGCCGCTCGACACGAGAAGGTGTTTTCCTTAACCCGTTTCTCAGCTACATAGAGAACATTCTTTCTCGTTATAAAGGCTCATCCATGTCCACCGAACGAAATCCTGCTATCCGCGCTATCATGATGCCTCGCGACACAAACGCTTTGGGTAGCATCTTCGGAGGACACATCCTCAGCCTGATCGACTTGGCGGCGGGTCAACACGCGCGCTCTATCGCGCCTAAGAAGTACGTCACGAAGATCATGCGAGAGGTTCAATTTATCGCGCCGGTATACGTGGGAGACTCTGTGAGCTTCTATTGCTCAACGATCAAGACCGGTCGCACCTCCATAACCATCCAGATCGACGTTGAGGCTTCGCGAGGCATCGATCAGGTGCACACCCTGCGGGTCACAACCGCAGAGGTTGTCATGGTCGCGGTCGATAGCAACAACCGACCGATCCCTGTCTTTGACGAG
>JAULVA010000021.1:20040-28261 GCA_032111275.1 Bdellovibrionota bacterium | reverse complement strand
TAAAGGAATCGGCGCTGTAGTCGACTTCAGCTAATGTGCTCGCTGCGCCAGCACCCGCTCCACGGTGTCGACGATAGCCTGCGTCGATCGATCTATCTCTACGTTCACCTCGTCCCCGATTTCAGCCGTTCCAAAGGTCGTCTTCGTGAGGGTCTCGGGAATGAGGGAGATCGTACATCGTGAGGCGGCTCTATCGACGCCGGTAATCGTCAGACTCGCGCCATTGAGCGCTATATAGCCCTTCTCAAAGATATACTTAGTCCACTCGGCTGGCACCTGAAAGGTAACGACCTTGCTATGCTCAAGCCTCTCGATGCTCGCGATCGTCGCCACGACATCAACATGGCCAGAGAGGATATGCCCTCCAACTTCATCGCCGAACTTTAGCGAACGCTCAACGTTGAGGAGAACTGCCTCTTTCAGATTCTTAAAGGAGGAACGGACGAGCGTTTCCGGCACCATATCAAAGGTCGCCTCATCACCCTGAAAAGATGTCACAGTCAAGCAACACCCATGAACCGACACGCTCGCCCCGATAGTAATTGAAGCGAGAAAGCCGGCCGGAAATCCGAGGCGGATGGTCACGATATCCGCTTTCCGTTCGATCGATATAACTCGCGCCTGACCCTGAACGATGCCGGTAAACATCTCTTCCTCACTTACAGCAGTGAAATAACTCGAGCCCAGATACAGGCCGGCGATATTCCATCGCCTGTGCCGAGGATATCCCCACGCTCAAGTCCGAAACCGTTGGCGACATCTTTGAGAAGTCGTTCGTGCTGACTTCTTTTCTCTTTGTCGAGTTTGGTAGCGACTATCAGACAGTGAACCCCTGCCTCGATGCAGAGCCGCTGGATGGACACCTCGTCGACCTCAGGCCGCCGCCGACAATCGTTCAGCAAGATAACAGTACGAAGCTGTCGTCGATTGCGAAGATAATCAACGGTTAAACGAGAGATATCTTCGCGCTCCTCCTTTGAAAGTCGCGCGAATCCGAAGCCGGGCATATCAACAAGATTGAGGTCGAACTCCGTCCCCTCGACGACCCCGTCCACGTGATAAAAATTGAGCTCTTGCGTGCATCCGGGACGGCCACTCACACGAGCGATCTTTCGCTGACAGAGCCGATTGACGAAGGTTGATTTACCAACGTTTGAACGACCGATTATCGCCACTTCTGGAGCTGACTGCTTACGAATGGCCGCGAGTGTCGGAGCGCCAAAAAGGAACTCGGCATGTTTGACGTGCAACGCCTCACTACTTTCGCCCATCGGTACCCTCTCTCTCCCTCGAGAATCGTTTCTCTAGTCGAGAAAGGCGAACTCCAAGTATGACGATGTAGACAGCCAAAATGGCCCACACCACGGTGTACGACCAAAAGAGGGATGGGAAGGTATCAGGCGTCATAGTGTATATCCTCAAGAGCGAGCGTTCGCGCGCGATCCTCGGCACATCCGATTCGGTATCGTACCCAAATCAAAAGAACGCAGAGAAGCAACATGCCAACAACCGAGATTCCGAAAGCTTGCCAATACGAGGGGTCTCGAAGCCCTCCATGCTCAATAACCTCAGGGTGGAGTCGCGCGCTTTGCGGCAACAACTTAATCGAGAGGTACACGAGGGGAACCGATGCCGCGCCAAGGATCCCGAGGATCGAGCCATGAACGGCGGTCTTCGATGGATCACCGAAGTTACGAAGCACCGTAAACGAGAGAAAGATCAGCCATAGGACGAGGAACGTAACGAGGCGGGGCTCCTCCCACCGGAACCACGTATTCCAGGCGCTATGTCCCCAGATCATGCCCGTGATCAGTACGATAGTGCACAACACGAATCCGACCTCTCCAGCCGCGACCGAGAGGATATCGTGCTTCTTGTTACGACTCGTCAGATAGCTCACGCTTGAGACAAACACCGCGAAGAACGCCGCGTAACACGCGAGAGCGGCCGCCACATGAAAATAAAACACCCGTTGAACCGCGCCCATAATCTGCTCGTTCGGCACCACCATGAAGATGAAGTACTGAGCGACCCCGAGGAGGAGGAGGGTTACGAGAGCCAAAACTGGAAAGAGAGCTGAATTCATACTGCTTGCGACGTTATACCAACCATTAGCGACGATAAACAACTGGGGCCGGTCGTAATGGCGAGACGCCAATGCCCCCTCGGATCAGCTACATACGGTCTCATTGGGGCGATGCGCCTATGGTCACGTTCTTTCACGAGCCTGCATGAGAGCTAAGAGACGATCTCCGAACTCCCTTGTATTCATGACTCCCCGAAAACGCTCTGCCCCCGGGCCACGAGCGAATATCGGTATAGGGGTACTGGTATGGGTACCCGTGCTCCAGGCGATATTCATCTGGGGAGTCAGAAGAGCGGCGAGGCGCGCCGACGCGATATAATGAGGATAGGGATAGAATACTGAACGCCACTCGGGGCCGGAAAGCAATCTCTTGGCGCTCTCCACTGAGAGCTCTAGTCGCGTTCCGTCGCGCACCATCTCGCACAAATTCTCCGGTGTACGCTGCTCGGCGGGCAGGGCGGCGAATTCACGCGAGATATCCGACAGAGACCGAGAGCTTGCGTCGAGTGTGTTGATGACATCCGATGCTCCAAAGTTAAGCTTGCTTCTCTCCGACGACTTGGACGTCACACCATCAGAAGGTTCACCCGTATATGAAAAGCCGAAGCCTCCAGTTTCATGGTCTCCTGTCATCAGCACCAAGGTATCCGGATGTTCTTGGCGGAAGCGCTCGACCACCGCGACAAGGGTTGCGAGCCGTTTCATCTCAGCCAAGAGCCACCCAGCGTCATTCGCGTGACCAGCCCAATCGATCTGGCCAGCCTCAACCATGAGAAAAAAACCGTTCGGATTCTCTAAGAGAGTCAGGGCGCGCTGCGTCATCTCCGCGAGGGTCGGCTCCCGATCCCTACCTTCGTGAAAGGCGTCTCCCATGCTCTTTGTGGCGAAAAGTCCAAGCACCGGCAGTGATGCCCGCGAGAGTTCCCGTTTGTCACGAACCACGTGATAGCCACGCCCCAGCGCGTTCGCAAGAGGATTAAGCGAATCTCGCCGCTCACTGGTCACCGAGCCGACCGCAAACGGAAGGGCTCCCTGCGCCGCGGCGTCTCTTGGAAGAAAATACGAAAGTCCACCTGAGAGCATAACATCCAACGGGCTGTTGGAGAGCTTCCAAGCGATCGAGTCCTCCATGGAACGATGCTCCTCGTGAACACCAAAACTGGCGGGAGTCGCGTGGGTTAATCGGGTGTCAGATATTGCCCCCGCGCGCATGCCGAGCTTTTTAGCCACCTCAACAGCGTTCTCACAAGGAAGGGAGTGCGCGTCGATTCCGACCTGCTGCGGTTCACATCCACAACCAGAGGAGAGCTGCGTCGCCGCGCAAGCCGAGTCGTTGACCAGATGCTTTTCCGTAAAAGGAATATGGAGGCCAACGAGCGAAGAGTCGCAGAATTGCGTGAAATTTTTTACTGTTTCTTGGCGATGTCGACTGAAGCGCTCGTGAGCGAAGGCGAGCGCGATCTGCTGCGGCCCCATTCCGTCGCCAATGATCACAATGACATTCTTGGGAGCCAGTGAAGAGAAACTCGAAGGGACGGTGGCACGCGAGGCGCATCCACAAAGACATAACAGCAAGATAGTCAGCCTTCGCAATCGCATATGAGAAGCTCCGCCAATAACTAAATAACTAAGACGTCGCGACTACAGTACTATGGCGTCTCCCTGCTGTCACGAAGGCTCCTCGAGGCCGTTATCGATAGGACCGCGAGCCGACGAGACTCACGAAACGAGCCCCGTGGCGACTACCTTGCGCTACTCTTTTATCGCCATCTCGAAGAGGTTAATCCCCGCCACCATGTAGAGCGTCTCAGCGCACAGAAGGATAATCGGCCACGGAGTTCCCTCATTCAGCGCGCCGTTGAGCACCAACTCCATGGTCATCTCCATGCCACACAGGAACACGGGAAAGAGAACTGGAAGCGAGATAATCGGGAGAAGAATCCCTTTGAGCTTAGAGGTGCTGGCGACCGCGGCAAGCAGTGCTAGGAGCGAGGCGAGCGCGCTCGACGCGCCGATACCGACAATACAGAGAGAACCGAGAATCCCCGAAACATCCTTATCAAGACTTAAGGCGAGAAGAAGAACTAACAACACGAAGCTCACCGAGAAGAAGAGCGTCATGATCACAACTTTAGCGAGGTACATCTGCGCGCCCGAAACGCCGCTTAAGAGGAGCCCCTCAAATCCCCTCCCCTCGAGCTCCTGCTCGTTGAACCGCGTCACCGATGTCGTACTTGAGAGCATAAACACGACCCATAAGAGCATGGGATAGATCTTCTCGGCCGTAGCGACATCGAGCACAGCGGAGCTGACGCCGGCGCCAACAAGAACAGAGAAGAGAACCGCGTTACACGCTAAGAGGGTAAAGAGCTCCTTGCTGCGCCACTCAAGCCGCCACTCCTTCTGAATCAACACTCCGAGCGTCCTCAGCCAACGAATCATCGGTTTACCTCCCGATACCGGTCGAGAACTCGGGATATGATATCACGCGAGGCGTCAGCCCCTGAGTCGGCGACGACGTTCCCATCCGCGAGTACAACGACTCGGGTGGCTATTGGCGCCATACGGTGTAGATCATGCGTCGCTATGAGGAAGGTGCTTCGCGCGTCGCCCTCGCTCCGTCGTCGCTCGATCTCCCCAAGGAGCAGCGATGTGCCCTTCTCATCAAGGTTACTGGTCGGTTCATCGAGCAGGATAAGTTCCGGGCTGCCAAGGAACGCCCGAGTGATGCCCACACGAGCCTGCATCCCCTTCGAGAGCTCCGATAGAGGGCGGTCAACAACCTTTGAGAGCTCTAGGCGGCTCACCACATCACTCCACTCCGACGCTCCCTGAACTGAGGCAAAGAGTTTAATGTTCTCTCGCACAGAGAGCCTTCCATAGAGAAAGAGGTGATGAGAGAGGAATCCTATTCGGGTCGTGTCCCGAGTCACGGACCCGCAGTCCGGGCGGGCGAGACCAGCGATAGCGCGCAGTAGGGTTGATTTACCAGCGCCGTTCGCGCCAACAAGGAGCACAACCTCCCCGGAGTCACATGAGAGGGAGAGCCGCTTAAGGACCGAGAGAGAACCGAAGGTCTTCGTAACGTCCTTAACCTCAAGCACCCTAGGCAACGCCTCCATGCTTTTCGATGTCAGCGAGGATCAACGCAACCTCGGAGGACAGCGATCGTTTGGATTGGTCAAAGTCATCCTGCGAGAGCTTGCCCATCGAAAAATCCATCTCCAGGTCCTTCAGCGAGCGTAGCGCTCGCTCCTTGGCGTCCAGCAAGGGCCCTAGGGCACCATCAGTAGCCGACCCATAGTGCAACACCGCCGTCTCAAAGAGAGGGCTTAAGACGTACCATACGACGAAGAGCGAAAGGATGAGAGATGCGATTATTCCGAAACTCATACAGACTGCGCCACCTTGTTACCTTGAGAATCACGAACCCGAGCCTCACGAGGTACGGGGATCGCGACAATGACTCCACCGAGAACCATAATGACAGCACCATACCAAAGCCACACTTGGAACGGATTGATGAATACCTTCATGGAGGCTTTTGTTCCCGTCTCATCTAATCCGGCGAGCACAAGGTACACATCCTCCCGCTGCCCCATTCGGAGAGCGACCTCGGTCGTTGTCTCCTTGTTTTTGCGGTAAAAGCGCAGCTCCGGTACAAGCACCGAAAGAGGCTTCTCGTCCGTCAGCGCCCGAACCGTTACATGCGCCTGAACCGCGTCATAGTTCGGTTGCCGCTCTTCGTGAAACTCATTGAGCTCCAGGGAGAAACGCCCAACGTTAAACCGCTCGCCTGGAGCGAGGGTGAACTCACGCTCAATCTTATGCGCCATCGAGGCCGTGATCGCGACCGTCATAAGCAGAACACCGAAGTGGATTACGTGAGCGCCGTACTTGATCCGCTGTCGACGCCACAAGGTCGCGATATTCGCTGGTGCCCAGGAGTTCGCGTGCGTGACGCTCTTCTGCGCGGCGAGACCACGATTAACCTCTCCAAGGATCGTCATCAGTCCGAAGAAGGAGATCGCGTATGCCAACACCGGATAGAACTCAACGATACCGGCGAATACCAGTGCCACCGCTACAACAAATGCCGATACAAACGGCAGTGCGAAGGAGCGGAGAAGCTGCGGCAGAGAGGAACGTTTCCAGGCGATCGATGGACCGATGCCCATGAGCAGGATGAGCGCCAAGAAAAGCGGTACGTTGACCGCGTTGAAGAAAGGAATACCAACGGTCTGTTTAACACCCGTAACAGCCTCGGAGAAAACCGGGAACATCACTCCCCACAACACAGCGAAGCAGATGCTGAGCAGCACGAGATTATTAAGAAGGAACACAGCCTCGCGAGAGAAGAAGCTCTCAATCGCGCGCTCTGGCTTCAATTCAGCTCTGCGATAGATCGAAAGGCCGATCGCGACGAGAATAATCGCTGATAAGTAAACCAGAAAGGTCCACCCGATATCTGTTGATGCGAAGGCATGAACGCTTTGTACGATTCCGGAGCGAGTGAGGAAGGTACCGAACACGGTTAACGCGTAGGTGAGAACGATCAGAAAGACGTTCCAGATCTTGAGCATCCCCTTACGTTCCTGAACCATCACGGAATGAAGGAAGGCGGTCGCGGTGAGCCACGGTAGGAACGAGGCGTTCTCCACAGGGTCCCACGCCCAGAAGCCACCCCATCCAAGCTCGAGGTACGCCCAGTGTCCACCGAGCACGATACCAGCGGTCAGGAACGTCCAGCCGATTAGGGTCCATCGACGGGTGAGGCGGATCCAATCATTGGACATCTGCCCCGACGCGAGCGCCGCCATACAGAACGCGTAGGGAACAGCGAGACCGGTAAAACCGAGGTAGAGCATCGGCGGGTGAATCGCCATGTACTCATTTTGAAGGAGCGGATTGAGCCCGTTACCATCTGGCATAGCCACCGGGGATTTCAGGTAGCGGAAGGGATTTGTGAGGAAAAGAGTGATTGAGGTGAAGAAGAGCGTGGATGAGCTTAAAAAGCTAAAGAGCCACGCTACGATAGCGCGTGGATACACCAGGGAGCGAAGCGCGACGCAGGCCGCGAAGAGCGCCACCAAGAAGCACCACAGCAACATCGAGCCATCCATGCCGCCCCAGATGGCGGTGATCTTGTATATCCACGGCATGTCTCGGTTCGAGTACTGCCATACGTACTGCACAGTGTAGTCGTTGGTCACGAACGAATAGCCCAGGGCGACCAGGGAGAGTCCGAGCGTTACCGCGATAAGGAGCGTTCCTCGGCGAAGGGCCTCGATCCGAGATGGCAACGCTCGCGCGCCGGAACCAACAACACCGCCGCCGATAACGACAGCGACAGAGAGCAACCACGCTATGCACAACGCAAATTGACCAAATTCGACCACGCGAACTCCTTTCTAAACGAGAACGGACATTACTGACCCATCATCTGAGCAGGTTGAGACCCATCAGCTGGCTCCGCTCCCGGCACAGCTGGCTCATACTTGGATGGACACTGGGTTTGAAGCTTCGCGGCTTGGATAGACCCGCCGATGTAATCACCATCGATCAATACATCACGACCCGGCGCGAACATGTCGGGCTTTAATCCGCGATATACAACCGGAACAACTCCCTCGCCCCCTTCAGGGTTCTTGACACTGAAAGACAAGACCATCTGTGGCTCGGTCTGATAGGCAATCGGCTCAACCACACGCCCGCCAACACGAATTCGTTTCAGGTCTCGTGATGACCCTTTGGACAAAACCTCAGATGGCGAAAGCACAAGGGAGCTCGTGCCCCGTGTGGCCTGATACACAAGGGCACCACCGCACACGATGAACGCGATGACGAGACTGATAAATACTTTCCCCATACGACTTGATTCCCATGGGAACTATATACCAGGGATCCCCGTTTAGCCATGGAACCGGGGAGAAACAAACCCCAGGGCCACATCGCCGAAACCCTAGTGAAGTTCAAGCTATCAAGCAGACGTCGCCACTTCGACGTTAGCCCCTTCAAAGGGGCGGATTTGCGGAGCAAATCCGGGGTGGAAAAACTAACTATTCACCACATAACGCATCACCGATCAGGGGATGACAAGAAAGAGATACTAACGAGTTCATCGTTTGGTAAATC
>JAULVA010000021.1:12613-20030 GCA_032111275.1 Bdellovibrionota bacterium | reverse complement strand
TGGATAGTTACGTGAGTTTTAATCCACTTCCCCGGGCCCAACCCACTCTTTCAGCTCAGATCCCAGGCGGGTCGAAACGAACGCCTTGAGCTTGTCCCGAAGCTTATTCTCAATCTGGCGAACCCGCTCCTTGCTGATGGAGAGTTCATCGGAGAGATCTTGAAGGGTAACTCGATCCTCCTCGAGGACCCGGCCTTGAAAGATCCGGGACTCTTTAGGGTTGAGGGTCTCTTTGAACTGGTCGATCGCGCCCCGAAGCGCCTCGTGCAACTCTCGTTTGGCTATGGCCTCCTCAGCCGACTCCTCTCCACTCGGCAAAAGCGAAAGAAGGTTCGACTCCGACTCCTCTTGCAGTGGCGTATCAACGCTCACATCAGGCCCTCCGAGCCGTTGAGACATCTCAATGACATCCCCTTCGCGGACATTCAGACGATCGGCGAGAAGCTTTGTGGAGGGATATATCCCCTCTCGCTCAAGCCGCTCGCTCTCCTTCTTAAGATTAAAGAAGAGTTTACGTTGCGCCTGCGTTGTACCGATCTTTACCAAGCGCCAATTAGCGATGATGTATCGAATGATGTAGGCCCGAATCCACCACACCGCGTACGAGGGAAATCGAACGCCACGATACGGATCGAAGTTCTGTACAGCCTCCATGAGGCCGATATTACCCTCTTGGATGAGATCAAGAACGTTGCGCGCTACCTTTTCGTAGTCTCGCGCGATCTTCACAACGAGCCACAAAGAACCGAATACTAACTTCTTAGCGGCCTCGGGGCTTTTTGTTTTGGTGTACTCAAGAGCGACCTCGTACTCCTCCTCTCGAGAGAGGGGGGCAAAGCGACGGATCTCGGCTAAATAGGCATCGAGCGCGCTGTACGGAACAAGCGAACCCGAGCGTGCGTCCTCGGACGAGTCAGCGTCACCGTGCTCCGCTTCACCGGGCTCCACGTCACTGGGCTCAATGGCCGCACCCTCAGAGAGGTCGATCACCTCTGGAAGGTCGTCACCCTCCTCACCGGGCTCAGCAGGCTCAACGGGCAACACCTCCGCCTCAAGAGCCTCTACGGGCTCCCGGTCGCAGGCGCGTTCCTTTGGCTCAACCTTGGGATTTTTCAATCGTAATTTCGACAACTTGCAAACACCCTCTGAGGTTCCACTACGTGTTAAAGTGTACACCACCGAGGGACCCTAGATCCATCGAGACCATCGCGCCCTGAAGCTCGATGTGAGGCAGGTGGCACCGGAGGCAGGGCTTTCCGGCCTGTATCCTTAATTCTTCACTTTGTCCGATAGGTTACGGACTGCGAATCCATCTTAAATGCTGACAAGAGCTCAGATAAATTTGATTAGGCTCTTCAGACACGGAAAAATGTGCGAGGGTTAGGCCTAAAAATTACATAGTGCTTGCGGGAACACGGGGGCGCAAAAATCGTTCTACAACCCTTGTTTTTGCTGGCGCTACCTGACTAGACTGATCGGTCTCTTTCGAGGATGGACCAGTAGTTATGAGTTCGGCTGTTCAAACTAATTCTCCACGATCTACGACGCGACACGTCGTACCCACCGAGGTTGAGGCTGATACCATCGAGACACTTCGTGTCCTTGCGCCGGTGGTAGATCCCCTCGTCGACAGCTGGAAGCAGGGAACGAACAGCAAAGAATCATTCAACGCCTCGCGGCAGTTCATGAACATTCAAAGCGCCGCCGCGAACGCTCGCGTTGCCTTGGAGCGCAAGTTCCCAGAGCTTGGCGCCACCAATCGCCGGGAAGTAGTAACACCACCAAACGATACCGTGCCCCCTCACGTGTACCGTTGGGCGCAAGAGGTGCATACCCACTTATCAACGTTAGAGACGAGAATCCGCAAAGGATACAGGGACCAAGAGTGCCCAATGTCTGTTCGAGACGCGATTATCGTGGGTGACTCATCAGCGACCCCGACAGCGCTGACCGTTCTCGCTACAATTGTCGCATCTGATGCCTTCTCAAATTTCACTTTAACCGATCCAAGAAATGCCCGAGCACTGGGCATTCGCTCCGATCTTTCGAAGCTTCCCCTCCGCGCCGCGTAAGTTCGCGCCTAACGAACACGCCCGCTCCACTCGTACGAGATAAGCGCCGCCCAGGTGAGAGCCTGTAGGGAAGCGAGGCAAAACAACGCGTTCGCGTTGTTTTGCATAGGTGTGAAGGCTATTTTGGTTGCGGCGACGCAAGATTTTGGTTTTTTAGCCCCGAATTTCTTCGGGAGCCCCCGGAAAGGGGCTGGGTAGATACACTACCCCCGTGTAGCGGCAAGAACCCTTCTTCTGAGATAGATACTCGCCAACATTGTCTGTGTCATGCCACTCAGTGTATCAATAACCACCCACTGCCGCAGCTCGTAAAGCGGTGGGGTAGCACCGCTACTCAGCAAAAGCACGCGATAGCGGGGTTTTGCCTCCTCTTTAGGAACGTTCTGACCTCGATTACATCCCACCGATCATCGATCGCAACCCTTTAACCCGAAATCCGATTAGTAGCGTGAGGAGCGGGTATCGGATGAGGACGACATCCAAAAAACGAGTAAAATCTCAAGAAATATCCCGGTTATTCGCTTTTCTTGAGCGTATGCTTGACGCTGGACTCTCCTCATTCGACCTCATTCGAGCGCTGAGGAACCTGAAAGGATCACGGGAGCTCCGCGAGGCGATTAGAAGGATAGTGACAACTATCGAGGATGGCGGCTCCCTCTCAGAGGGGATGATTCAATCGCCGAACGTCTTTAGTAGCTTGTATGTACATATCGTTCGGGCTGGGGAATTAAGTGGCCGCCTGCCAGAGGCGCTCAGTCGCGTGAAGATCCATCTCGATCGCGCGATGACGCTACAGCGTAAAGTGCGCGCGGCTACGATCTATCCGTTGTGCGTAATCTCCACGGCCGCGCTCGTAAGCAGCCTCCTGGTCATCTTCATAATTCCATCTTTCAGGGAGCTTTTCTCCGATTTAGAGACCCCTCTTCCGTGGCTTACACGGGTCGTGATTGAGGTGTCCGAAACGAGCCTAAGATGGGCCCCAGTCTTTTTAATAATTCTATCGTCGTGCTGCTTCATAGTTTCTCGCTTTTTCTCTACTGCTCGCGGTAGAGACACGCTGGACTCAATGCTACTGCAAACTCCACTGGTGGGTGATATCATCAACAGCTCGGCGCTTGCCCGATTATGTCGAACTCTCGGGTCAACGCTCGACGCGGGCATGCCTATCTTGTCAGCGCTTGATGCGAGCGCTCAGGCGACTGGCAACCGTGTCATTCAGCGAAAACTTGTCAGAGTTCGTTCGGATATCGCCGAAGGAATAAGTATCTCCCACTCTCTCAACACTTCAAAACTTTTTCCTTCAAACAGTATAGAGATGCTCGAACTCGGAGAACGAACCGGCGCCGTCGTCAGAATGTTAGAAAATATAGCTGAACAACTTGAGGAGGATGCCGAGGCCTCCCTTACCCTGATGACCCAGCTGGCGGAGCCTGCCCTGGTAGGTATCCTCGGAGTGGTAATAGGCACCTTGGTTGTGGCGATGTACCTCCCCATATTCTCTATGGGGGAGCTTTTTACTTAGCAAACGAGAGAGGACAAGCCCCGGGGCTATCGGTGAGCTCCAAGGAACAGACGAATATAAACAGGGGCTTGAGAAACGAAAACCAGAGGATGTAACAGGGAATCTGGGTGGATCCTTGAACCGCCATCCTAGACCTACAAACCACACATGTAGACCCTTATCTGTTCAATCATAGAAGCACTTCCGCTGAATCGGACGATGAGGGGATATGCCCGGGATCCAGGAAATGCCTTGCCCTACCGCCGATGCCCCCCGTCAGGCTGAGTCGGCGCATGGGTTCTCCCCAACCTCTCACGATACCAGCCAGGCGTTCGAACATATCAAGCAGGTAGCCGCGTCCCTTAAGCCAGACGAGGTAGCCGCCGTTATCGCCAACCCCTTCTCTGAGCGAAGCAGGGAGATACTGTCACCATGCCCCGACATCACCGCTCAGGTCGAGGGTAGATCTATCCTCCACCATCTTCACAGCCAACTCGGACTAGCTCATCAAGCGATCAACCACACCCCAACCTTACACGCTCAATGGGTTGCCTTCACAGAGAACCTTACCAACGGATCGATTAATCCACTCACCCTCTCTCCAAAGGAGTACTTCGATACCCTCAAATCCCTCGTCGGCGTTAAGGTGGATGACACCACCTCACTCGGCCATCCGTTCGATAGCACTATCGTTAAGCTCCTTGAGACTCAAACACTCATGAAGGAGTTAGTTTACTCTCTCGACCAAGAACCGCCAGCTACCGGCAAGACGCCGATATACAGCTATCAGCATGCACTGCAAGAAAAGCTCGGCGCCTCTTTTACTCTCCAAAGGGTCGGCACCGTTGAGTTTACTCCGCTCGGAATCGTACTTCACGTATCACCCAAGAACCTCGCCGAAAATGGAAGCGAGTACGCGGCTGGACTGAATATCCGGGGGCTCGATGACCCTCGGTGGAATGGCATGATCAGCATCGTCGCCACCGAGGCTTACCTCGATCCACGAAGCAGTACCAAAGAGGACCTTAACACACGCGAACACGAATTGCGCCATGCGCTGCAACACCTGGTAAGGCCCTCCACCGGGGTCACACTCGCGGCACTTAGCTCAGAGCTCAGCGAAATCCTCTCAGCCCGCGAAGCAGGAGCAATTACCTCCGCTGACGACAAGGTAAGATCTCTCATAAACGCGTTTGCAGGGCAGGTGAAAAGCTATGCCTCGGAGGAGATGGCATCCTACCTCTCCGAGGGAGACGCGCACACCCCACTCAAGAACTCACAGCTCGGTACTCAACGCCTCACCACCGTCCTCGGTTTAGTTGAACGCACTCTCTGGGAGGCGAGCATCCCTGAGGAGGAGAAGCAGCGATTATATAGAATCTGCTCGGACACCTGCCTCGACGCGAGCCGAGCGATACACTCGGGGCAAGCGGGGATTGAACTCGCGACCCAACGCGGAACGTGGTCTGGATATCTCCGCTCGGCGATAGAGCTCGGCGGGCTCAGCGGTCTCTCACAAGCGCTTGTAGTGTATGGAGTAGGCCAAACGCCCTCTGAGGTAGAGAACTCCATGAATAGTTACCTCCAACAACGCATTATCGGCGCGACGCACCTTCAACCCACATTCTTCGAGTCCCTACGAGACGTTCGACACTATCACGCGCTGTTTGGGACCCCGGACTGCCCCCCGTGGAGTGATGTGCATGGAGCTCTCCTCCGCAATCAAAATGAGAAGCCACACTTTAGCGCACTCATCGCGCACGCCGCATCGCAAGGGAGTGAGCTCGCTAAGCACCTTCAGCTAGGAACCCCGCCACAAATGGTATCAGCGAGCCCAGAACAAATAGCGGTTCTGTACAACCACCTTGCCCCTCCTGTAGTTAACGCTATGACGTGGCTCTCAGCCGCCAGCCCCGTAGCGGCTCTGCGCTCGCTTCTTCCCAACCTCGCTGAGTGCGCAGTGACCGACCCTACAATTGTGTACTCCCTTATCAGTGATGCCACCGAACACCTGCGTCTCATCCCGCCAGGCTCAATCCCTCAGAAGGAGCTCAATGCCTTTGAATTAGACGCGCTCAAGGCACGCACCGCGCTCGCTATAGCGAATGACTCCTGGGCACCGCTGGACACCCCAAAAGGCGAACAGTATTTAACCGTTCGCGTAGCGCTCGAGCGGCTCGCGCACCAACTCCACATACAAGCCGGGTTAGCTGGCGGCTTTCACCTCTACGGAGGTGACGCCCACCTTAAGACCCTCATCGGTCCACCCTCAGAGTCTCCGACACTTGATCACCTTCGAGCGATCGCACTCCACGCTCCTGAGTGGAGCAAATACTGGAAACGCGTCACAAAAGATCTCGTGGCGCAACTCAACACGGTTGAGGACCTCCCGTACCTCCTGATGATAGCGCAGAATACAGAGAACCTATCGCTCGCCGGAGCCGCCGCTTCTAACGCCGCCAGCCTCATTTTTCACCTCCCACCTGAAGAGCTGCCATACGCCCGGCAGTTGCTCGGTCACCGATTCGAGATCACTAGGATCGCTTGGCAGAGGGATGACGCATGGAGGGAGAGACAACAGCAAAACGGCCACTAGACTGCCCCTCACCCACAGGGTTTGGAAAGGAGAGCTTCTCTGCTAAGACGTTCCCGACCGAGGCGAGAGTGCTGTCCCCGCGAACTTTTAGTAGTAGATGAGTTGGGAGCTCCACTGGTGGGCGACACCTCAAAAGATTGCGTAACTATCTGTTTTTAGGAGTCCGGTTTCCGCGTTGAGTTCCTAACTGCTTGGCATCTCTTGCCTGCGGCCTTCTCCACACAAACTAGAGCCACGACCACGCACTGCGCATCATCCTCACACCGAGGATTTTTTTATCGTAAAATAGTCTATAGGCGCACTCATTAGCGCGGTTAGGTGCATCTCATACTACATAGAACATGAAACACTCCTCAGGCTTCACATTTATAGAGTTTTCGGTGGTCCTCGCGATCCTCGGCATCCTCGCCGCGATAGCCGTTCCACAGTACTCAAACTACCGAGAGCGCGCCTACAACCAAACAGCGATCGCGGACCTCAAGAACATCGCCGCGGCGCAGGAATCCTTCTTCGCGGATCATCAGGCCTACAAGCTGGTCGAACAGTGCTCCGCCGTTCAAGCTGGCGTTAAGTGTCAGATCGCAAACCTCCCCGGTGTAACTCACCTCTCAAAGGGTGTCTCCCTTTCCATGAAGGTGAGCCCCGTGGGGTTTGTCGCCACCACCCGTCACTACAAAGCGGCGAAGAGCTGCACATGGGATAGCACCAAGGGCGGCCTCATCGGTTGCTCCTAACGTATGGCGTCCCGCTCAATCTTTTGGGAAGCTCTCCCCCAACGTGGTTTTCTCTCTCGGTTACTTCACGGACGAAACATGACACATACCTTTTCATCTCTTATTCTCTCAGCTTCCCTGCTCTTGGTCTCCGGATGCTCCCTGTTCCAATCCGCCCCACAGAGTTCCGATTCCGCCGCGCTCGTTCAGGAACGAGCTCTCGTTGAGGCTCAACACGCCCCGGAGGCCCCCAAGCAAGGGATAGAGGTTACCTGGGAAACACCGAGTGAGCCCGTTGATGGATTTATTATTCGATACGGCACCTCCCCAAACTCTCTTACCAAGGAGGTTACCATCTCGGCAGCCGACATGCGGGAAGAACGGGATCCCCAATACGGCCCTGTGTATCGCTATCTCATCCGCGATGTCGAAAATTCGAAGAAGCTCTTCGTTTCGATCGCCGCGGTGAAGGGACAGGCGGTTTCCAATTTTAGCGAAGTGCTTGAAGCTCAGGCTGATTAAGAAGCGAGGCGAT
>JAULVA010000021.1:8413-12603 GCA_032111275.1 Bdellovibrionota bacterium | reverse complement strand
AGATCCTATCGATTCAGTTTAAGCGCCTTCCGCGTTAGTGGATGAGATGCTGGATCCAATCCTCAATCGCCTGCCCCACAGACTCCACCGCGCCATCCTCAGTAAAGCAATGTGTGGCGCCAGAGATCACTTGAATCTCGGGACGGTTTGCTAGAGATTCGCGATAACGAACACAATACGTCATCTGCTCCGCACGCTCAGCGGCTATAATCTGAACTGGACATCTGACCTTAGAGACTTGCTCAAAGGGGTCGGGGAAGGTCTTGGCGTCCGCAATCCACTCCTCACCTAAAATGATCCGTATTCGCCAATCGAGGAAGGAGAGCTGATGGCGCGGATCGTATGTCTGCCAATCCTTAATCCTATCTTTGGGGTCGCCGGTCGGATCAAGAAGCACAAGGCCCGAGATCTCCGGGTCGGTCGCCTCTATCGCGACCGGGGATCCAAGGCTATGGCCTATGAGAACGACCCTCGAAAAGCCCAACGAGCGAGCGTGCTCGACGACACACTTTGTGTCAGAGACATGCAAGCGAATCGTTGAGTCATGGAACTTTCGCTCATTCGCCTCGTCGCCGTAGAGATTAAAACGAAACACGGGCAATCCAGCCCGCAAGAGATATCGAGCAAGCATGATGTGAAGATACTCGGTCATGTGACCTGTGAGCCCATGTACGAGAACCACGGCCACTTGAGAACTTTGTGGGGGATTATACATGATTCCCGATATGCGCTTGCCATCAGAGGTTGGTAGGCAGAAAGGAGTTTCCCGGGTCGTCATCGTCAAGCTCCAGAAACAAGCGACAAAGGCATGAGCATCACGGTTTTGTGGGTTTTCGCTCTAATACGACGATCGTCTTATCATCGGTCTCCTGATGGGCCCTGTCCAGAAGCCGTCCCAACCGCATAAGCTGCTGGGTCGGGAGGGACGCGAGCGAGAGAGGATCTTCCTCCGCGATAGCCAAGAGTCCGTCCGAAGAGAACACCAGCCGGTCAAAACGGGAGATATCAATCTTGCTGTATTCAACAAAGTGCATCGCCTCAGGCTCGCCGGTGCACGCTCCGTAGGCCTTCGGATGCTCCGGTTTATTTCGCAGTTGTTCCCGGGCCGTCTGCTCCCCAAGCCTTCTATACTCGCGGCGTGCTTGCGATGTCTTCTCCCAGGCCAGGCGGGTTATATTGTCACCCTTGGCGCCAACGCACCAACAATCGGCGATCGAAGCGAGCCAGAGGCTCTCCTCTTCGATAACACCCACTACGGCGGCCACACCAGCTCTATCCCGCTCTCCGTAATCATAATCCGGGAAGAGCTCCCTGTTCAGCGAAGCGATCGCGTCATTGGCCTCGCTCATAATAGCCGCCATAGTCTCGGCGTTCATCTCTGAGACCTGACTCGCTCGAGCAACAACCGTTTCGCAAAACAATTGCGCCGCTCGGGCCGATGGACTCTGTACGGGATACGTTCCATCGGAGCCGACGGTTCGGGTAATACCGTCGGCGAGAACTACGGTTTGTCGAATAGGATCTAACGCCGCGCGATCCTCGCTAGGCTTATCGCAATCACGACGTTCATTTCGAAGGGTCGAGAAGTGAGAGACCCATTGAGATCCGAAGTCAGCCGTCACAACAGCTATTGGCTCTACCTCTGACGCGAGATTTCGGCTTTCTGGTGTTACGCAAGCGGGATTAATCATATACTACTCCACAACAACATCTTCCCATTGTAGTTCGGATGCCAACGTTTCGCGGAACCATCCCTCTTGAGCCTCAATTAAGCGGAAGTTGTAATCAACCTCCTCAAGGGTTAATCCATTCGCGCTCAGGCTTGAGCTCAACACAAGATAGTGACCAACGAGGCTCACCTTGATTCCTACGAGTCCGTCAGCTATCTCAAGCGCGGCCGCGAGCATGTCGTAGGCCCCTCGAATCGGAACGGTCACGATATTGAGTCCCATATAAAGGGTTGAATCAGCGGGCTTGCGGATCCCTTCAAGCAGAATCTCAAGCTCCTCTTCCCCCTTAATTTGAACCATCCAGCGAACGAGGTCTGGGGTCTTCTCACGTTGGCACTTCTCTGGATCGAATCCCTTTCGAGAAAGGAAATCCTCAACGAGTCTGACCGGATCTTTACCACCGGTAATCTTTCGGATGTTAATCTCGGCGAATTTTTTTATCTTGCCCATGAGCCTACCATCGCTATTTGTGATACCTGATTCCCTTCATCAAGGTGTGAGCCCTGTAAAGCTGCTCAACAAGAAGCATCCTCGTTAGTTGATGGGGAAAAGTGAGCGCCGATAACGATAGAATAAGGTCGGCTTCCTGTCTAACCTTTTCAGCGAAGCCGAACGCGCCACCGATCGCGAAACATATCGTTTTCACCCCAGAATTCATGCGAGTTTGAACGAACTCGCAGAAGCCTTTTGAGGTCATCTCTTTACCACGTTCATCGAGCACGATGAGGTAGTCATAGCCCTTGGTCTTCCTCAAAACCTCGTCTGCCTCTCGGGCCTGCACCTCGGCTGGATTCATCGATTCCGGCGACTCCATGCCAAGCTCAATAAGCTCAACCTGGAAACCGCCCCTGATACGCTGGAGGTATTCCGCCTCCCCCTGCAGCACAAACCGCTGACGAACTCGACCAACACTGAGAACCACTACCTTCATATCGCATGCCTACAACTTGGTGTGGCACCTCTATAGCACAACCTGTTGAATTGGCGCTCTGGCAGGCCTTGGTGCCGGCTCATGGCGAGCCATTCAGCTAGGTCATTAATATCATTGAAGGTTGTTTTTTGTAATTCCTATAAAGTTTTTGCGGGAACCGGCCGACATATGCAAAAGCCAGAGAGAGAGATCTGGTGTTGCCGCGCTAGCGCACGGCAGTGGACGGACCACGATATGGAGGGAATCCTCCCGCGATGGTTCGAAGTATCCAATCCGCGAACGAAGAAGCACATGGGCATCACAAGGATAAGCAATCTCTTCGCCTCTAACATCGACTCGGTGCCAGCCGTCACTCCGAGTAGACCGGTCACGGCTGAAGCTACGCGTACGCAAGAAACCCAAGAGGAACGCTCCGACGCCGTTGTCCTCTCCAAGAACCTCCAATCAACGAATCGCGCGATTCTTCAAGACGCGGCATCAGCCCGGGCGGCTAGGGTCGCTCAACTTAAGGATCAGGTGAACATCGGCTCCTACAAGCTTGATCGGGAACAGGTAGCCATCTCTCTCCTTCGCGACCTGGCGTAGCGCAAAGCGCATGACATGGAAGCGATACAATATTCGACGTGAACGTGCTCGTAAACGCGAACGTACCCGAAACAGGTAACCCGACGTCTTCGTGAACGCTCACGTTCACGAGCACGAGCACGTTCACGTCCGCAAACACCAATTTTACCCACTCGATTCCACGAAGAGCCAATAAACGTATGCGAACGGTTCTGATGTTGCTTACGCTTTTCATCCTGAATGGATGCAGCGCTACCCTGCCAGCGAGCCCCTCCTCACCACAAGAATCCTCGCGGTGGTTTGTAACAACAACCGAACCACCAAGGGGCGTTATCTTACTTGTTCATGGTCTTAACGTACGCCCCAGCGCGATGGACCCGCTCGCCACAACGCTCGCCTCTGAGGGGTATCACGTTCATCGAATAACCCTTCACGGCCACAACGGGCGAAACGGGGAGGTCTTTGATGAGAACGTTTGGGTTCAAGATCTCTCCTCTGCATACCAAGATATGCGAGCGCGTTTTCCGAACGTACCCATCTACCTCATGGGCTACTCACTCGGAGGGCTCGCGCTCGTGACGATGCTCGACTCCATTCCACCAGATCAGTACCCCCGAGCCATGGTTCTCTTGGCGCCATCGATCTCGTTGCGAGGCGCTCTCGATGTAGCTACCACCCTTCATGTTCCACCACCGATTACCTGGGCCGTTCCCAACCTTACCCCGCGCTCGTATCAACGGTACGAGCACACACCCTTGTTCTGGTACTCGAACACCCTAGCTCTGTACCGAGAGGTTAACGGTCTTCACAACGTTGAAAAACTTCGTTCAGTCCCAACGTTAGTAATCTTAAATGAGGCTGATGAGCTGGTATCGGCCACTGGAACCTCGCGATGGATCAAGGAACACAACCTCGAATCATCGTGGCGCATCGAGATGGTAGACACGAAGAGAGCTGAAACTAAG
>JAULVA010000021.1:6079-8403 GCA_032111275.1 Bdellovibrionota bacterium | reverse complement strand
GCACCTTATCATCGACCAGCGATCATTGGGGCAGAAGGAGTGGTCGCGGCTAAACGCCGCAATCGAGAATTTTCTAGCGCGACACTAGCGCGTTAATTCCTCATCTTTGTGGTCGTGCGCAGTGCCACTCACAATCGAGTATTCGCGCACCTTATTGAGCAGGGTCTTGTAGCTGACGCCGAGAAGATCGGCGGCCTTTGACTTGTTGCCCCCTGTGACATGGAGAGCTCGCTCGATCGCCTCAACCTCCGCCTTCCGAACGGCCTGGGACGCGATCTCGGGAAGAGTTTTGATAGACTCCTCAATAGCGGCGATGTCCAATCTGACGTAGATGCCGAGGTGCTCGGCTCGAATCTCGTTGTCGCACATGAGCACCGCTCGCTCGACCACGTTCTCAAGCTCTCTCACATTTCCCGGCCATGCGTAGGCCAGGAGCATATCTTGAGCAACCGGGTCGATAGAGATCGTTTCTTTACCCATCACCGCGGCGAAGTGACGCATACTTCTCTCAACGAGCGGCATGATATCCTCTTTGCGCTCCCGTAGCGCGGGAAGATTGAAGGTGATCACGGCGAGCCGGTAGTAGAAATCATCTCGCATCTCGCCGGACGCCATCTCGGCCTCCACGTCACGATTTGTCGCCGCGATAATACGAGGATTGACCCGAATTTGCTTATTGCCACCGACCCGCCGAATCTCATGCTCCTGCAGGGCGCGTAGGAGTTTCACTTGAAGAAGCGGCGGCATGTCACCAACCTCATCGAGAAACACGGTCCCAGCAGAGGCGAGCTCCAACACTCCAACTCGTGGTTGCGTGGCGCCGGTGAAAGCGCCCGATTCATGACCGAAGAATTCACTCTCTAACAGGTCAGGTGGAATGGCGGCGCAATTGACCGCGACAAAGGGCTTATCGTGGCGCGGGCTGTGATCGTGAAGATACCGCGCGAGCACCTCCTTACCGGTACCACTCTCTCCCAAGATAAGTACAGAGCTATCGACACGAGCGACGTGGCGCGCTTGCGCTAAGATCTTCTCAAGCTGGGGCGAAGAGGTGAGAAACGCTCGATGCCTCTTTGAGCGCTCGGCCGCGTCGCGATCAACGATTCGATTGTGTTTGATGACGTCTCGCAACATCCCCGCCAGGGACGCCGGCTCAAACGGCTTCGCGATGTAGTCCGTCGCGCCCGACTTGAGCGCCTCAACCGCGACCGCTATGGAACCGAACGCGGTCATAAGAACGTACGGAAGATGGGGCAAGGACTCGCGGACCTTGCGCAGAAGCTCGATGCCGTTCATCTGTGGAAGTTTAAAGTCAGCGAGGACGCAATCGATGTGTTGAGAGGAGAAGATCGGAAGAGATTCCTCAGCGCTCGCCGCGCTCAAGACCGAGAAGCCCCCTGTTTGAAGGACCGTACACAAGACCTCACGCAACGAGGTGTCGTCTTCAATAACGAGGATCGTCTCCATAAGTTCCTTCCCTCTAAGTGCGGGATCACTTCGTGTGATCCCAACAGTTTAGTCGGCAGAAATGTGGGGGAACTTGAAGGGGGAATAGGGCAGATAAACGAGCGTAAATTCAGGTTGTTATAGCACCCGGAGGGCCCGTCTCCTGACGGGCCGGTGCGGCGACGGCCGTTCAAAACCGCACCATCCGTCGCGACCCAATTCGAAACACGGAAACATACCCGGCCCGTCAGGAGACGGGCCCTCCGGATCTTGGTCGCGACACCGAGCCTAATTCCTCGAAATCAACTGCCGCAACACGTACGGCAAGATACCGCCGTGCTTGTAGTACTCAACCTCGATGTTCGTATCGATACGAAGACGAAGGGGGACATCGAAGCTTGAACCATCGGCGCGAGTAACAACGAGCGTTACCTCCTTGCCGGGACGAATGTTATCAGCGCTCTCAAGTCCTCGTATCGAGAACTCCTCTGTACCGGTGAAGCCGATCGACTTCGCGGTCTGTCCGTTCACGAACTGGAACGGAAGGACACCCATACCAATAAGGTTGCTGCGGTGGATTCGCTCAAAGCTCTCAGCGACAACTGCTTTTATGCCAAGGAGACGGGTTCCCTTCGCGGCCCAGTCACGGGAGCTTCCGGTTCCGTATTCCTGTCCCGCGAACACGATAAGTGGTGTCGAACTCTCAGCGTACTTCATGGCGGCGTCGAAGATCGGCATCGTCTCGCCACTTGGTTGATAGTTCGTCACACCACCCTCAACGCCCGGTGCCATAAGGTTCTTGATGCGAACGTTAGCGAACGTGCCACGTACCATCACATCGTGGGTACCACGACGAGCGCCGTAGCTGTTGAAGTCCT
>JAULVA010000021.1:0-6069 GCA_032111275.1 Bdellovibrionota bacterium | reverse complement strand
TTAACGTCGACTCCGCGACTGATGAGGTATTTACCGGCTGGGGAATCCTTCTTAATCGATCCCGCTGGGCTAATATGGTCGGTCGTTACGGAATCGCCGAAGATGGCGAGCGCTCGGGCCTTCGAGATCTGTCCTGCTCCATTCGGGGTGAGCGAGAAGCCTTCAAAGTATGGTGGCTCTTGGATGTACGTTGAATTCGTGTCCCACTCGTACACAACACCGGTGCTCGATGGAACCTTATCCCACAACGGATTCTCAGCCGTTACGTCACGATAGAGGCGCTGATACATCTCAGGATTAAACGCCTGCGGCATGAGCGCGTTGATCTCTTCGGAGGTTGGCCAGATTTCCTTCAGATAGACCGGCTTGCCCGCGGCATCAGTTCCGAGAGCGTCCTTAGTGAGATCGATGTTCACCGTACCGGCGAGCGCGAACGCTACAACAAGAGGTGGGCTCATCAAGAAGTTCGCCTTGATGTTCTGGTGAACGCGCGCTTCGAAGTTTCTGTTTCCGGAAAGCACCGCGGCACCGACGAGATCGTTCTTAAGGATACACTCCTCAACCTTGTGATCGAGGGGGCCTGAGTTACCGATACAGGTTGTACAGCCGTAGCCCACAACTTGGAATCCAAGTTGATCGAGGTAGGTTTGCAAGCCCGCCTTCGCGAGGTATTCCGATACCGCGCGAGATCCTGGCGCGAGCGAGGTCTTCACGAATGGCTTAACCTTCAGCCCCTTCTCTACCGCCTTCTTCGCGAGGAGTCCTGCGCCGAGCATCACGCTTGGATTCGAGGTGTTCGTACACGATGTGATCGACGCGATAAAAACCTCGCCATTTCCAACATCGGTGGTCACGGTCGCGCCATCGACGCTTCCAACCCCTGTGGCTGGAACGGTTACCGCTACCTTCCTGGCAATGTCAGCCGGAGTCTTGCCATACCCCCCCTCTGCGAGCCCTTGAACGAGAAGATCGCTGAAGGTCTTTTTCACATCACCCAACGCGATCTTATCTTGGGGCCGCTTCGGACCAGCGACGCTCGGATGAACGGTGGAGAGATCGAGGTCCAAGAGCTGCGAGTAGTCACACTGCCCCTTCTTCGGAATACCGAAGAGCCCTTGAGCCTTGTAGTAATTACGGAAGGTCTCAACGCGTTCTGGCGAACGTCCCGTCGCGAGAAGATATTCGCAGGTCCGCTCATCAACGGGAAAGAAACCCATCGTCGCGCCGTACTCAGGCGCCATATTCGCGATCGTCGCGCGATCCGTAACTGGAATACTCTCAGCCCCCTCTCCAAAGAACTCAACGAACTTGCCAACAACTTTAGTCTTCCGAAGGACGTTGGTGATGTGGAGAACGAGATCGGTCGCCGTCACTCCCGGAGAGAGCTTTCCATGAAGGTGGAATCCAACGACATCTGGGGTAAGGAAGTACACCGGCTGGCCCAACATCGCGGCCTCCGCCTCGATTCCACCAACGCCCCATCCCACAACGCCGAGACCGTTAATCATGGTGGTGTGTGAGTCAGTACCGACAAGGGTGTCTGGGAAATAGACACCATCACGCTCAAGAGCGCCCTGCGCGAGATACTCGAGGTTTACCTGGTGACAGATACCAAAGCCTGGAGGAACGACGCTGAACGATTTGAACGCCTGCTTGCACCATTTGAGGAATTGGTAACGAGACTCGTTACGCTCAAACTCGGTCTCCATGTTGAGCTTAAGGGCGTTATTTCTATTATTGAAGTCAACCTGCACCGAATGATCGATCACAAGATCCACCGGCACGAGCGGCTCAATCATCCCTGGGGACCTCTGAAGGCTCTTTACAGCCGAGCGCATCGCGGCGAGATCCACACCAAGGGGAACGCCGGTAAAATCTTGAAGGAGAACGCGCGCTACAACGAAGGGAACCTCAGAGGTTCTCTCGCCGTTTGGCTGCCACGCGGCGAGCTCTCGCACGTTTCGCTCCTCAACTCGCGCGCCGTCACAGTTGCGCAGAACCGACTCAAGGACGATTCGAATGGAAACTGGGAGTCGTGAGATCTTTCCGAGACCAGACTTCTCTAACTCTGGAAGGGAGTGGTAGTGAGCCTTTGTGCCGGAGCCAGTCGTAAATTCTCTGAGGGTATTGAAAGGATTTTGAGTCATGAATCACCTGATGAACGAGCGCCCCTCTGTTAACCTAAAGCGCCGCGCGGCGCTGGGGACGTCAGCCCCTTTTTTACACACCTAGACCGCCCTTGCACAACGATTTTGTGCGATTTTAGGTCAATGAGCGTCATTGCTTGAAGGGGCTGACACAGGTAGTGTTTTGAAGCTTATCATGGATATCAATTTCGTTCTCTTCCTAGCGGCGGTCTTAAATCTTGGCGCTGACCTGTTCAACGTCATCAAGTTCCGGGAGCGTCTTCCACGATGGATCGTGTGGGCCAATCTGGTGTCTCTCGCGGCATGTGGAAGCGCATGGCTCCTCCTGCCTGAAGTCTATGGATACGTTTCTATTACGATCCTCGCGGCGTACATCATTTCCATTAAAACCTACTCACAAAAACGAGCTCCAGCCCCTCACCTTCCAAGCCCGGCGACTAAGCTTCTCATCGGCGTCAATGTCGCCGTTTTTCTTACCCAAGCGAGTCGGGGCGCGACCAACGACGCCGCCGAATTTGTCGCCATGGGAGCTCTCTATACCCCCCTCCTCTCTGAGGGTGAGTGGTGGCGAATCTTTACCGCGCAGTTTCTCCACTGGGGGGCGATGCACCTCGCGTTCAACATGCTCGGCTTGTGGATCTTAGGACGCACGGTCGAGGTGATGCTCGGATTCTGGCGATATATCGGTCTCTATCACATCTGCGGCGCGGGAGGCATGCTGATCGCCTGGACCGCCTCGATACTCTCGCCCGATCCCCATCCGATAATCCTTCTTGGAGCATCCGCAAGCGTTTTAGGATTAGTAGGAACACAGGCCGCTATCTCCCTCCTCGCCTATCGCCACACCGGGAGCATGGTCGCAAAAGCGCAACTCAACGCCATGACACAGATCGTTTTGCTTCAAGCCGTGTTCGACATGATGGTGCCAGAGGTGAGCTCAACAGCGCATATCGGCGGCGCTGCGGTAGGATTTTGTATCACGTACGGGGTGGTGCGGAGGAAGTTGCACAGGCGCTCTCAAGAAACATCGATGGTGTCCTAGGAATCAACTATTCCAAAACAGACCGGGAATAACGTTTTCGGGTACGTTCACGTTGAAGGAACGATATGAGCCCCCTGGGTCCTCTTCCCACCTCCTTAAAAGACCCGGCAGGGTGAAGCGAGCTATAGCGAGCAAGAGGAGCGGCAGCCCCTGGGCAAGAGCGCCGAGCGGGCAAAACAGCGCCGAGCGGGGGAACCCATCATGGGGTCCAGGGGCTTGCCCCTGGTTCGCCGGTGCCCGAGCAAAGCGAGGAATTGCACCATGCGAAGGGCCCGAGCGCCAAGCGGGAAAAATGGCGGAGAGAGGGGGATTCGAACCCCCGATACAGCTTTTGGCCGTATAACGATTTAGCAAACCGCCGCCTTCAGCCACTCGGCCATCTCTCCGCGGGTTAGGAACTACCTTTGCTCCATCCTTACCCGAAAACCAAACTTTCACCTAAAACAATTTTCATCTCAAACAATCTTGCCGACTGCTAAGTTTGGATTTCAAATGGCAAAAATGGTGCGCCCTGGAGGATTCGAACCACCGGCCTTCTGATTCGTAGTCAGATGCTCTATCCAGCTGAGCTAAGGGCGCGCGCAAGACGAGGGAGGGTACCAAATCTGGAAACTTTTTCAAGGCAAGGAGAACGGAAAGTGGGGGGCTTAACCCCTTATAACAACTGTTGACGACAGGTGACGCCCGTCAGGCCTTAAAACACCTCGTTGAGGCCATTGATTATTGGGAAAGATCCGGGCTACCTTACGACCGCAACAAACGGAAGGGTGGCCGAGTGGTTGATGGCGCCAGTCTTGAAAACTGGAGTACCTGAAAGGGTATCGGGGGTTCGAATCCCTTCCCTTCCGCCACTTCTATACCTCCTCGGAGGGCATAGAAGTGGGAACGTCCCAGACCACGTGGGGATGTTCATGGTAAAAATTTGTGTGGTACCCGTGCGGAGAGATGGCCGAGTGGCTGAAGGCGCACGCTTGGAAAGCGTGTATAGGCTAATCCCCTATCGGGGGTTCGAATCCCCCTCTCTCCGCCATTTTTTCTAACCCCACGCCCCTGCACCCGGGAGGGCGGTCATTCCTGACCGCCGTGCTGCGGGAGGCGAGATGCGCACGCGATGCGCAACATTTCGGCGACCCGGGACGGTCGCCCTCCCATGGTGCTAGGCGTAACGTACTGCCGGAATTGAAATGCACATCCCTCCAACCCCCGAATTCATCGACCACCTTATGACCGAAGCTATCGGTCACGCGAAGAGTGCCGCGCAAGCGGGTGAAGTTCCCGTCGGCGCGGTTATCGCGCACGACAACACGATCATCGGAACGGGGCGTAACACCACAGAGGAGGACCAATCGGTCATCGCGCACGCGGAGATTCACGCAATCAGAGAAGCGTCCAAAAAACTCGGCTCGTGGCGACTCAACGATTGCATCATGTGTGTCACCCTTGAGCCGTGCACGATGTGTCTCGGCGCTATTCGCCTCGCCCGCGTCCCCGTCATCATCTTTGGCGCAGGCGATTCCGCTCAAGGCGCGGTAGGCTCGCTGTACGACCTCAGTCTCGACGATCGCCTCGGTACCCCACCCCGCGTCATTCGGAACGTTAAAGCCGGGGAATGTCAGGCTCTTCTCAAGAAGTTCTTCAGCTCGCTGCGCGCTTGACAAGGATTCTACCGCCCCCCACACTCATTCATAACAGCTTTAAAAACCGCCGAATTATGGGGCTATTGTGAAGAAAGGGCTCTCAACAATCCTCCAACCGATCGTGGATATCATCGTTCCGGTTGAGCATGCCTTCATCACGGCGCGCAACCTCACACCCGGAAGCTACGCAATCGTTGACGCGACAACTCAAGACGGCCTTCTCGCGGCAACTACCGGCGATCGAGTAATTTCAAGTGGAGGCTCAGCCTCCAACTCAATCGCATGCGCTAACCTTATCGGCGTTCCTTGCACCTATGCCGGACTCGTTGGCGATGATGAGTACGGACGGATGTATCACGCCGATTTCGAAGCGGTCGGCGTCTCATCCCCGAACGCTCGTGTGAAAAACGCTCGAACTGGTGTGTGCCTCTCCCTTATCACACCAGATGGCGAGCGAACGATGCGAACCAATCTCGGCGTAGCGACCGATCTCGATCACTCGCACATAGATGCGGAGAGCATCGGAGCAAGTCAGTGGCTACTGTTAGAAGGGCATCTTCTTACCGCCGGCGACAAGAACATCGGCGCCCTTCGCAAAGGAATCGAGGTAGCGAACGCCAACAACACAAAGGTCGCGCTCAACATCAACTCTGAGTTCGCCGCGAGCACTCAACGGGAACAGGTACTCAGCCACTTCCTTCCAAAGATCGATCTCATCATCGCGAACGAGCCCGAAGCGATCGCTCTCGCGAGCAAGAGCACCCCACAAGCGGCATTCACCGAACTCGCCGCTCGATGCCCTACCGTCATCGTCACCTGCGGCAAAGAGGGCGCCCTCATTCAACACGAAGGAAAGCAACTTCACGTTCCCGCGCACACGCAAAACGTCACCGTCGTTGACTCAACCGGCGCCGGCGACACCTTCACCGGGATCCTTCTTGGTGGTCTCGCACTTGGATGCCCCATCGAAAAAGCGGCGCAAGGCGCAGCGCGACTAGCCGCAGCTATCGTCAGCCAATCGGGAGCGCGGCTTCCGGCGAGCGCGGCGCGGGTGTGGCGGGAAGCGGTGGGAGTCTAAGAAACGAGGCCTCCTCACCTCACTCCTGAGCTATCTGTTTTGAATTTAAAACTTAAAGATCTCATTCCATCAATTTTTGTTGGTGGAATTGAATCTGTGTATAACTCAGATTTAATTTCATCAATTTTTGTTGGTGGAATTGAATCTGTGCTTAACTCTGATTTA
>JAULVA010000020.1:353-6351 GCA_032111275.1 Bdellovibrionota bacterium | reverse complement strand
ACACAACTGCCATCGAGCGCCGCATGGCGCTCGATTTATTTCAACTTGTAGATCGTCTCCTGACCACTCCCGGTCGTTTCGACGGTACCCGCTTTAACGAGCTCACGAAGGGCAGCAAGAACATCGCCCTCCTCGCCACGAACTATCGGCCGCTCCTCCTCTTCATGCACGATGATGAGGTTGTTGAAATAGAGACCATCCTCCGCCTCTGGATGACTCAGCGCAGCAAGGATCTCTCGTTTAATCTCGTTAGTAATCATGAGCTCCTCACTTGTAGGAATTCAGTCGTGTCCAGCTACCTGGGCACCTACAATAAAAGTGAACGTCCCTAGATTAGCGCACCTTAACCGCATCCCGATAGCTTTTTTGTGCACGAATGTCGACGATATCCCCCTTAGACGGGCTGGCAAAGAACCCCAAATACCTTATTTGTCCACCTATCTAATTGGGAGTATTCTCCCCGTCATGAACTTCCTAAAATCCCCGAACGCCGCCCTGATCCTCGCGCTCGTGTACTTCGTATTCCCCCTCGACCTCATTCCGGATATCTTCGGACCTTTTGGTCGCTTCGACGACCTCCTCATTTTTGGCCTCGCGATCTGGCGGGTCCTCAAAGATAGACAGGCGCGTTCTAAGGAACAGCAGGGTAGCACTCAGTCTAGTCAGCGAAACGAACCCGAGGGATCCACGAAACGCGTCGACCCGTATACCCTCTTTAAACTAGAACCGGGGGCGAGCCGAGCGGAGATAGACGCCCGTTACAAGGAGCTCGCGAAGGATTATCATCCTGACCGGGTGGCTCACCTCGGAGAGGATCTTCGCACGGTCGCTCATGAGAAGATGATTGAGATTCAACGGGCCTACGATGCGCTTACGAAGCAAGCGCCGAGGGGCTAGGGTCGCGAGGGAATGCCGATCGCTGACAACATCGCTGACGATGACGACCACGTTTACGGGATAACGTAAACCGATAGCCGTCGACGGTTTTCGTCTTGCGTCACACGTAGCCGTCATCGTCAGCGATTATTGCTCCGAAGTTTAGTGCGCGGAGGCTCCCTAGGGAAGCGAGGCAAAAGCACGCGTCAGCGTGGTTTTGCCTCGCTTACCTAAGAAAGCGACTCCCACCTCCGCTCCTTAGAGCTGCGGATGCACGCCTCCACGATCTCAATAACAGCGACACCATCATCCCCGGAGACCGGAGGAGCGCTCCCCTCGACGATCGCCGAATAAACCCCTGCGTAGAACTGATGATAACTTCCTGGGATAGTCGAGTACGGGAGCGGTGTAGCCACACCAGTTTCCGAGGAAACGAAGAGCTGCGCCTCATCGCCATCAAGTCCCCACGAATCAACCGCATCAGGAGAGAGTCCCTCCTTGAGAGCATCTTCCTGAGGATCGAGGGATCGTTTGATGAAACTTCCCGTATCACCGTGCACGGAGAGTACAGGACCAGGGACTCCAACAACACATCCGGACGCGAGCACAACGCGAAGGTCGCCATAATCCATCAGGACGTGGAAATAATCATCGACAACGGCCCCGGGACGTTGCGCGGCGAGATCGCAGTACACCCCCTGAGGCTTTCCGAAAAGAGAGAGCGCTTGATCAATGAGGTGAGACCCCAGATCAAACAACACACCGGACCCTCCATGCGGTTGCTCGCGCCACCGCTCAGACCTCGTCGTTGGACGGAACCGTTCGAAGCGAGCCTCATAGAGGTAGATCTTCCCTAGACGCCCCTCATCTAGTGCGCGCCGAAGTGTCAGGAATCCGTTATCCCACCGCCGATTGTGGTACACGGAGAGAACTCGATTCATTCGCTTAGCGCACGCTACAACCGCGCGCCCCTCAGCCGAGGTGACCACAAAGGGCTTCTCGACAACCACGTGCTTACCCGCCTCAAGGGCCCTCACCGCGAGCGGCGCGTGCAGCTCGTTGGGGGTAGTAATGACCACAAGGTCGATGCTCGGGTCCTCAAAAAGCTGATCAGCAGACGCAACGACCGTGGCTGAAGGAAACTCCTCTCGCACCCCGTCGGCACGGGAGGTGACCACAGAAGCCAGCTCAAACCCTGGAACGGACCTCAACACACGGGCGTGAAACACCCTTCCCGATAATCCAAACCCAATAACCCCAACTCGAATAGTCTTCATAGGGGGCGACTGTAGCGCGACCGGGGGGGGAGCTAACAGGCTCAAATGAAGAGGCTGCCGCCCCGGAACTGGTCAAACAAAGGCTGCCTTCAACAGCAAAAAACCCGGACATAAGGGCTAAACCAGCCACGCCAAGGCTAATTTTCTCTAGCTTTAAGCTTACCAAGACGATATTTAAGCTAACTACATTCATACCTAGGCTTATTTTTGGACTTACAACCATGGCCGCAGCTCGAACCATCCCCTCGAAACCCGCTCTTTGGAGCCTCCCCCTGGGGGCCCTTGCCCTCGTGAGCCTCTTCGGGGCGCTCACCCCGGCGCAAGCCCCCCTAGAGGGAGCCGCCCAAGCGAACGGCGGGGACACCGCATGGATGCTTACCGCAACCGCGCTCGTCCTCCTTATGACCCCAGGACTCTCCTTTTTCTACGGGGGGATGGTCGACAAACGGAACGTCCTCTCCACGATGCTGCAAAGCTTCATCGCCATGGGGCTCGTATCGATCCTCTGGGTTACGGTCGGATTCAGCCTCGCGTTCGGCGACTCACTAGGTGGCGTTATTGGAGACCCGAGGACCTTTTTCATGTTCAAGAACGTCGGCGAGGCACCCCTTCCAGCCCTTGCGCCCACGATCCCCCTCGCCCTCTTCGCACTCTTCCAACTGAAGTTCGCAATCATCACCCCAGCGCTCATAACCGGTGCGTTCGCCGAGCGAGTACGCTTCTCAAGCTACATGCTCTTCGTATGCCTCTTCTCACTGCTCATCTACTGCCCACTCGCGCATTGGACGTGGCATCCACAGGGATTCCTCCGACAGTGGGGAGTGCTCGACTTCGCGGGGGGAACGGTCGTACACATGGCAGGCGGACTCGCCGCTCTCACCGGAGCGCTCTTTTTGGGAAGACGTAACGCTCACAAACTCAACGCGCCTCAAGTGCCCGCTCACATTCCGTACGTCCTACTCGGAACCGGGATGTTGTGGTTCGGGTGGTTCGGGTTTAACGCGGGGTCAGCCCTCGCCGCGAACGGACTCGCCGCACGCGCGTTTCTCACTACCAACACAGCATCAGCCGCCGCGATGCTCGCGTGGCTCTTCTTCGATTGCGCTCGCGGAAGAAAACCCTCCGCTCTTGGCGCGTGCATCGGCGCCGTTGTGGGACTCGTAGCGATCACCCCGAGCGCTGGATTCGTAACGGTGGGAGCGAGCATCTTCATCGGAACCGTTGCTAGCATCGTCAGCAACCTTGCGGTCCATATGCGGACGAAGAGCGAACTCGATGACACCCTCGACGTCTTTCCCTGCCACGGCGTGGGTGGCATTGTAGGGATGGTCCTCACGGCGGTATTCGCCGACAACGTCGGTCTCATCTACGGCCAAACGACAACCTTCGTAACCCACCTTTATGCGCTGGTTATTGTCTCCGCGTTTACATGCGCCGGCAGCTACGCCCTCTACCACATTACTCACTCAGTCATCCCGATGCGCGTGAGCGAGGCTGAAGAGGAGATGGGTCTCGACCTGAGTCAGCACGGGGAGAGCTTGGATATTTTCCATGAGGAGAGCGGCAAGGCTACCGCGCCGAAGCTGAAGGTAGTTCGAAGCTAGGGAGATAAGGCGAAACAACGCATTCGCGTTGTTTCGCGTAGGTGGGAATCCTATGTTGGTCGCAAAGACGCGAGAAGTTGGTTTTTCGGTCCCGAATTTCTTCGGGAGCTCCGCTACCTAGCAAAAGCCCGCGATAGCGGGGTTTTGCCTCTTATCCGTTGGTCGGATTCTCCTTTCGTACCTCCCCGCCCCTGCGGTATAGCTAAGGGAGAGAGACAATCTACTACAAGACTCCTATGGCTCACTCCGTTCTCGATCTCATCGGCAACACCCCTATCATACAGATCACCCGATTCGACACCGGCCCCTGCGAACTCTACGTGAAGCTCGAGGGACAGAACCCGACCGGCTCGATCAAGGACCGTATCGCGCTCGCTATGATTGAGGACGCGGAACGGAAGGGACTCCTCAAACCTGGTGGAACGATCGTCGAGGGCACCTCAGGAAATACAGGACTCGGGCTCGCGCTCGTCGCGGCACTGAAGGGGTACAAGTTAATCCTCGTGATTCCTGACAAGATGAGCCAGGAGAAGATCCGTACCGTACGGGCGCTTGGCGCGGAGGTTGTGATCACCCGTTCGGATGTCGGTAAGGGACATCCAGCCTACTATCAGGATATGGCGGAAAAGATAGCGAGGGAAACCCCGGGTTCATTTTACACAGACCAATTCGGCAATCCCGCTAACCCCGCGGCACATGAGGCGACGACCGGGCCAGAGATCTGGGAACAGATGAACCATAAGGTCGACGCGGTGATCGCAGGTGTCGGATCGGGGGGCACGATCACAGGACTCTCCCGTTATTTCGCCAAGGTCTCCCCCTCAACAGAGATGGTTCTCGCGGATCCGGTCGGGAGCATCCTCGACCACTACATCAAAACCGGAGAGGTGTTGAAGGAATCCGGCTCGTGGCTCGTTGAGGGCCTGGGCGAGGACTTCATCCCTCCTGTGTCTGACCTCTCCCGGGTCAAGAAGAGCTATTCGCTCACCGACGCGGAGAGCTTCGACACCGCGCGAGACCTCTTCCGCAAGGAGGGCATCCTCGCCGGTCCATCAGCGGGTCTCCTAGTCGCGACCGCGCTCCGCTACTGTCGTGAGCAAACAACCCCGAAGCGTGTCCTCACCTTCATCTGTGATACTGGCGCCCGATACATCTCAAAGATCTTCGACGACACATGGATGCGAGACCAAGGTCTCATCGCTGGAGAGCACTACGGGGATCTGAGGGATTACATCACGCAAAAGGTTCCAATCACTGTAGAGCCGACGGACACCCTCCTCATCGCGTACACCCGCATGCGAGCGCACGGCGTTTCGCAACTCCCCGTACTCGATGGGGAGCGAATTATCGGGCTGCTCGATGAATGGGACCTTCTCCAAGCTGTTACCCCGAACCGAGGTCAATTCGCTCGTCTGGTCCAAGATTTTATGACGACCAATCTTGAAACCCTGCCGCCAAGCGCGCATCCATCGGAGCTTCTCTCGCTCTTCGAACGTGAACGAATTCCGATAATCGTCGACAACGGGAGGTTCCTCGGACTTATCACAAAGATCGATTACCTCAACTATCTCCGGAGACAGAACCATGGATAAGAGATCCCCCGGATTCTCAACAAAAGCGCTCCACGTTGGACAGGAACCGGAAGCCACAACGGGGGCGATAATTCCACCGATCTTCGCGACTTCGACCTACGTTCAGGAGAGCCCCGGCGTTCACAAAGGGTTCGATTACGCTCGTTCACACAATCCAACACGGTACGCCTACGAGCGATGCGTCGCGGCCCTTGAGGATGGAGACGCCGGCTTCGCCTTCTCGAGTGGCATGGCCGCGAGCTCGACGGTGCTGGAACTCCTTCCCGCCAACTCTCACATCATCGCCGGAGATGACCTCTACGGCGGAACGTATCGGCTCTTCGAACGGGTGCGTAAACAATCGATGGGGCTTGAGGTCACCTACGTCGATCTCTCGAATCCACAAACGCTACGCGAGAACCTTGAGGGCGCTCGTCGGCCCACAACGAAGATGGTGTGGGTGGAAACGCCCACCAATCCCCTGCTCAAGGTTGTCGATCTTGAACAGGTGGCTGACTTCGCCAATCGGTCGGGCTACATCTCGGTGTGTGACAACACCTTTGCCTCGCCCTATTTGCAGCAACCGTTACGGCAAGGATTTACCCTCGTTGTTCATTCCGCGACGAAGTATCTCAACGGGCACTCCGATGTCGTCGGTGGGATCGTGGTC
>JAULVA010000020.1:0-343 GCA_032111275.1 Bdellovibrionota bacterium | reverse complement strand
AGAGATCACCGAGCGGATGGGTTTTCTCCAAAACGCGATCGGATCGGTTCCGAGCCCCTTCGACTGTTTCCTTATCCTGCGAGGTGTGAAGACCCTCGCCGTTCGAATGGACCGCAGCTCATCGAACGCACTTCAGATAGCCTCCTTTCTTGAGAGCCACCCTCAGGTAGAGCGGGTCATATATCCCGGACTTAAGAGTCACCCCCACTACGACGTAGCGCAACGACAGATGCGAGCGGGCGGCGGGATGATCTCCATGGTTATTAAGGGTGGGCTCGACGCGTCTCGCAAGTTCCTTGAGGCGGTGCGCGTCTTCTCACTCGCCGAGAGCCTCGGTGGTGTG
>JAULVA010000019.1:0-3792 GCA_032111275.1 Bdellovibrionota bacterium | reverse complement strand
CTCGATAACTTTGGAAGCCTCAGTTTGGGGCATAGTGGAGAGGTGGGTAAGTAGGCGGGGCAGGGAAAGTGAGAGATACTCCTGTAAGAAATTCTGAGTAACAAGCGGACGCTCGCTGGTGAGGAAGGGAAGGAGTTTGTCCATCGCCTCGTCAGAGGGTGCCTGTCCGTTCTTGTGGGCCTGCTCCGCTATCGAGGCCGCGGCCTCCTCGATGCCCACGGCGATCTCATCGCTGAGAGCTTGTTCGCTATAGAGCGAGGCGAGTAGGGGGACGGCGTTAAATGCGAGCGGTCCGGCAATCGTCAAAAGTTCGAGTGCGCACCTCTTGCCGCGAAGCTCTCGTTTAGCGTCGGTCGTTTGCCACAGCGCGGGCGGATTTGGCTCCATGCCCTTTCCGTTCGGCAAAACGGCGAAGACCTCCGGGGCGGCGAGAGCTTGTGTGTTGAGTCCGACAACTCGTGTGAGGTAGTCGACTAAGCCGGACTTCCCCTCCGGTGGTAACTTGGAGAAGCTCTCGTGAGCTTTTTCGCAATCAGCGAAGAGGAGAGACTGAATAGAGGTGTCCTCCGCGTGGCCGGTGGAGATAAACATCCCGATGGCGACCACGAGGGCTGTTATCTGGCGTAGTGGACGCTCCGCTGGCATTCGGGTGTCAGAGGCTTTATCCCTCCATGACAGGGGGAGGTTTATTCGTATCGCCATGAGCCATCCCCCGTAAGTTGAAGAGTGTGTTCATGGAATTCAGAGAGATCCGGGCCACTCCCAATACTGACCCATCTACTGACGTAGTTCGGTAGGATTCTGTAGAGCTCCTGCTCGATGGCACGATCCATCGCTGTTGTCGCTTCATCGAGGAAGGCGAGATCCGGTTTTATCAGAAGAAGTCTCGCGAACGCGAGCCGCTGCTGCTCTCCGGTTCCTAGAATGTTTGGCCAGTCAAGCACCGCATCGAGCCCTCCAACGCGATGGTACATCTCGGTAAGTCGGACCTTCTCCAACGCGGCGAGAAGTTCCCGGTCGAGGAGCACCCGACCTCGAATACCGTAGGTCAGCTGCGAACGCAGCGAACCGAGTACCATGTAAGGACGTTGCGGGAGGAACAAGGCGTTTGAGAGATCGGGACGGATAATCTGTCCTGAACCCGTTTCCCAGAGTCCCGCTACCGCCCGCAGGATAGAGCTCTTTCCGCTACCACTTGGTCCGGACAGGAGCAGCGATGTGTCTTGAAAGGTAAACGAAAGATTCCTGACCAGGGCTTGTTCCCGACGTGGGGTGAGGATGGTAACGTTTCGGAAGATCAGATCCCGTCCTGTGGCTGTCTTGATATGTTCTCCGGGAGACATCGGCTCACTCGCCCTTTCAAGGGCGTCCCAGAAGGTGCCGAGACGGTTAATGACCGCGGCGAAAACGCTCAGGTTTCCGAAATGATTTACCACGATGGAGAGGGCGTTTATGACGAAGCCGAAAGCCGCCCCCGCTTGAATAACCGACCCGAACTCGATCTGACCAGCAAAGAAGAGCGGCGCCACAAAAACCGTCGGTAGGACAGTGAGGATATAGTTATAGCCGGTGGTGAAGAATTGTAAGTTTCGATTCCAGTTAATAACCTGCAAAAGGTTGTTAAGAGCTGATTTCAGACGCTGTCGTGTTCGCGTGAATTCCCGCGCCTCTCTGCCATAAAACGCGATGGACTCAGCGCTATCTCTGACGTTAATCAATTTGTATCGATAGTCGGCTTCCTTTTTGAGCTGCGTAAAGTTGAGACCAATGAGGGGCCGTCCTAGAAAGTAGGTCACGACAGATCCGATTACAGAGTAGGCGACCGCGGCTACTAAGAGCGATACGGAGATAGACCCAAGGACATAGACATACAAGAGGAGCTGCACCGTGGAATTGAAGAAGATGAGGCAGAACGTAAGACTTTGCGCGCAGAACGATCGCACATCCTCTTCGATCCGTTGATCGGGGTTATCGATATCTCCTCGAAGATTGAGTTTGTAATACGCGCGGTCAGAGAAATAACGCGCAAGGATGTGATGACTTAACCACCGACGCCACAGAACGCTCAGTCTTTGCTCCGTATAGCTATAGGACACGACGATGGGCGTTGCTATGACAAACGCCATGAGATACTCGCCGAGCTTCCAATAGAAGAGGGTGGAATCCTTGGTTTGCAAAGCGGTCATGAAATCACGGCCGATATAGCTCATGATCACGCCAATGCCATTGATAGTAAGCGAGAGTCCAAGCAGGAGTCCAACCATAGCGATAGCACGCCAACGCATGTTGGACCGGAAGAACGGCGCCGCTAACGTGATGAAACGTCTGATGACGTTACGATCAATCGGGGTAGACATTACAACCTACTATGCATGGGACTCAACCTTTACAACGGTGCGTTCATAATCCGCCCAGGCGGCTGAAAAACCTCTTCCCGCCGCTCGGAGCTCTGAGAACGAACCAATCTCTTCCACTCGGCCATCGCGTATGTACACGACGGTATCAAACAACGGCACGAGCGCAAGGCGATGGCACGCCGTTACTACGGTGAGTTCTTTAAATTCGTTAAGAATGTTCGCGAAGATCTGCTTCTCAGTCAGTGGGTCCAGACTTGAGGTCGGTTCATCAAGCAGAAGAATATCTTTGCCTGGAACTCGAAGGATTCCGCGAGCGAGCGCGAGCCGTTGGCGCTCGCCGCCGGAGATATTTAATCCGGCCTCTTCAAGTGTGCTATCGAGGCCGTTGGGTAGCTTTTGGAGGAGGTGGTCAATTTTGCACAACTCAAGAGCATTCATGAGCTCTTGGTCAGAGAAGTTCTCGTTGAAGCTCAGGTTGTATCGGAGCGATTCAGAGAATACCTCGGGCTCTTGTGGAACAAGGAGGCTGATATCGGCGACATCATCGAGGGTGTAGCGCTTGCCCTCTGTCGAGGTCACGCTACCTGAGTTCGCCGCGAGCATACCGGAAAGAACCTTGAGTAGCGTCGATTTTCCACCACCACTTGGTCCTACCAGAGCTATCTTCTCGCCCTTGCGAAGGCTCATGAAGACATCCCGCAGGTTCTGACTCTCGCCACCGTAGGAGAATTTCACATGCTCTAATCCTATCGCGTCCCACGAACGGGGAAGGGTGGAGGGGCGTAACGGAAGTTTGAGCTCGTTCGACTCGTTGAGCACAGAGGACGCGTCATCGTAGGCTAACGACGCTTCGATGATTCCTCCATAGTAACCGGTGAAGGAGGTGATAGCTCCGAAGATACGGTCGAGGTAGTTCAAAAGGACGTAGACCTGAGCCACATCAAACGCGGCGTTATCACCGACATGGTTTCGAAAGAAGATGAAGAGGGAGCTTCCCATGACGAGGCTGTAGCCCGCGCTGATGGTGCCCCATTTGAGCTCTTGGTACTTCCAGATCTTGCGGCAAAGACGGTACCCCTCATTTCGTTGATTCATGAGGTAGGTTAAGGCGGGCTTCTCAAGTCTCAGCGTCTTAACGGTTATGATATTTGAGAGATAATCAACACAGGTCCGATTGAGCTTATCGAAGAATCGATTGTTGCTCCGCCATTTCTTCGTTAATCGGCGATTGAACAGGAGCATAATCGCGACGGTGACGAAGCCCATCACCAACACTGTTATGGCTACCTCAAAATCGAGCGTAAACAGCGCGAAGGTCGCGAAAAAGAATTTGACGAGGCCGTCGACGATCTGCCACAGGTAGTTATTGATAACTCCCTCGATAGCTCCGTAATTTGCTCGCCTTACCCAACTGTCACCATTTCCGGCAGCAATC
>JAULVA010000018.1:429-2961 GCA_032111275.1 Bdellovibrionota bacterium | reverse complement strand
TGAGGTTAAAGCCGATGAACAACATAGCAAAGGCGGTCTTTGAAAGCGTCTCGTTGTACATCTTACCCGTCATCTTCGGGAACCACATATGAAGGGCCGCGATCAGTCCGATTACCGCGCCACCCTGGATGGTGTAGTGGAAGTGAGCGACCACGAAGTAGGTGTCGTGGTAGTAAACGTCTACGCCAAGCATCGCGAGGTAGATTCCCGTCGTGCCAGCGACCATGAAAAGGAACACGAACGACATCGCGTACAACATCGGTGTCGCGAAGGAAATCGATCCCTTGTACATCGTGCTAACCCAATTGAACACCTTGATGGCCGTCGGTATCGCTACCAAGAACGTCACAATGGAGAAGAACTTCGCTGAGAAGTCTGAGATACCCGCTACGAACATGTGGTGAGCCCACACGATGAAGCCGACCGCCGCGATCGCCATTGAGGAGAGCACGACCATCTTGTATCCGAAGAGAGGCTTCCGCGAGAACACCGGAATGATTTCACCGACGACTCCGAACGCTGGCAACACCATGATGTACACTACAGGGTGCGAATAGAACCAGAAGAGATGCTCCATGAGCACCGGATCGCCACCCTTGGTTGGGTCAAATATCCCAGCGCCGAACGCGCGCTCCGCGATTACGAGGAGAAGGGTCATTCCTACTACCGGCGTCGCAACAGTTTGAATAATCGCCGTCGCGTACGATGCCCAGATGAATACCGGCAGCCGCATCCAGGTCATGCCCGGCGCTCGCAACTGATGGATAGTCACGATGAAGTTCAATCCCGTAAGAATCGATGAGAACCCAAGGATAAACGCCGCGAACACCATCGTGCTTACTGACGTGCCAGTTGTTGTGCTGTAGGGGGCGTAGAATGTCCATCCGGTATCAACGGGATGAAGCATCGCGTAGGCTCCGCAAAGAGCGCCGAACACGTAGAGGTACCAGCTGAAGAGATTAAGCCTTGGGAACGCCACATCCTTCGCTCCGATCATGAGCGGGATAAGGAAGTTTCCAAGCGTGGCTGGAATTCCAGGAACCACGAACAGAAAGATCATGAACACTCCGTGCATCGTGAACATCACGTTGTACGTGTGAGGATCTTTGATGATCGTTGGACCCGCGAAAGCGAGCTCTGTTCTCATTACGAGCGCGGCGATGCCACCCGCGATGAAGAAGATCATTATCGAAAAGAGGTAGAGGAAGCAGATTCTCTTGTGGTCCGTTGACGAGAGCCACGACCAGATACCTGTCTTCCAGTTGAGGTAATTCAACTCCTCGTTAGCTGTTGTTGCATGAGCTGCCATAACTACTACCTCTTATTTATTTGAGAGTCTTTAAATACTCGATAATATCAGCGACATCCTGCTCAGAGAGCTTGCCCTCATACATCGCCGGCATGACAGGGCCATAGCCCTCCACGATCTTAGCTTGGGGCTTGTAGATCGACTCCTTGATATAGGCGTCGTCAACAACGATCTCCGCACCATCGGACATCTTCTCCTTGCGCCCGTAGATGCCCTTGAAGGTTGGACCAACCATCTTCGAGCCGTCGAGGCTGTGACATGTCGCGCACAAATTACCACTGTCTTTTACAAGAGCCTCTCCACGTTGCGCGGGGGTCATGCCGGCGGTGGAAGCCGCGCTCTTCTTCGGAGCGGCCGGGGCTACCTCAACCTTGGTCGTGCCATCAATTGTCTTGATAAACTCAATCAGGCCGTGGATGTCATCGTCAGAGAGCTGGCCTTGGTAGCTCGGCATTCCCATCGGAGGGTAGCCCTGAACAGCCTTTGCCTGAGGATAGAGAATAGACTCCTTGATGTAGTTCTCGTCCGCTTTATACGTGGAGCCATCAGCGAGCTTTCCTTCCTTGCCGAAGAGCTTAAGCCATGAAGGTCCAACTCGAGGGGAGCCGTCTAAGCTGTGACACGTTACGCACTGTTTCGAAACGTAAAGCTCTTTGCCGCGATCTGAGGGCTTGAGCGAAGCGAGCTTGCGAGCCTCGCTGTCATCAGCCAACCATCGCTCAAACTCAGCTTTAGGAAGAACCTTGAGTCGAGAGCGCATTCCCGAGTGCATATCTCCGCAGTACTCAGTGCAGAACACCTGGAAATCTCCGGTCTTGATCGGGCGAAACCACTCGTACGTGTACCGACCAGGGATTACATCCGCCTTCGTTCGCATGACAGGAACGAAGAATGAGTGGAGAACGTCCTTAGAGGTCATGACGAGCTTAATCGGCTGATCAACCGGCACAACAAGCTCGCTTGTTGTCTTCTTTCCGTTCTTGTACTGGAAATCCCACGCCCATTTACGCCCAGTAACGTTTATCTCCATCGCGTCAGCCGGTGGCGAACGCAGATCAACAAAGGAGTCGTACCCGAGCCACGCGACCCAGATACACACAAGCGTCGGGAAGACGGTCCAGATGACCTCAAGCGAGGTCCCCCGGCGAACCAGCTCGTCGTGGATGCCCAGCGGATTGTCCCCGACCATCTTCCCCGCGAAGGACTCGAACAGCACCGCGGCG
>JAULVA010000018.1:0-419 GCA_032111275.1 Bdellovibrionota bacterium | reverse complement strand
ACTTCAAGGGTATTGTTACCCTCAATCATAGGAGTATCGTGGTCCTTGCCATCCCTCTGACGATATATAATCGCGAAGAACAACATGACACCTACGATCGCGACGGTGCATATCACAGAGATAATCGTCACTACGTCGTGCGCGAAATCATCTTTGTGGGCAAAGTCAGAACCTTGTTCCCCTAGCAATCCCAACATAACTGTCTCTACCGTTACTCCTAAAACTCAAATCTTTGGAGGCTCTCTTTTAAGAAAGCACCCCTCTACGCTTTCGGCCAAAGAAGAAGTACACCGCCGCCAAACCTAGCAAAGTGAGGGCGCCGCCAACTCGAATCACGCCAACGACTGCCCAAGTGTACCTACCTTTCAGAGAATCAAATCGGAAGCAGTAGAGCAGAAAATGATCCATCGCTGATCCGA
>JAULVA010000017.1:0-4034 GCA_032111275.1 Bdellovibrionota bacterium | reverse complement strand
AGGGGAAGAAGGTTATCTGGCAACACTACGCCGAACGTCTTGTCGCGGCCGGTGTTTTGTCGCAGTCGGACGTTGATGCCGAGGTTGAGGCGTACAAGGGTGAATTCGCGGCAGCTTCTGAGCAGGTCGCTACTTCGCTTGGAAGCGAGGCGTGCGGCGTTCACGGGCGTCTTGAGGTGCCGTGCGGCGATACCGGTGTGCATAAGGAAACCCTTCTCACCATCGCTCGATCCTTGACTCAGTGGCCGGAAGGGTTCAAACCCCATCCGAAGCTTCAGAAGATTATCGAGAAGCGTGCGGAGACCGTTGAGGCGGGAGAGGGGATCGAATGGGGTGTGGCAGAGGCACTCGCCTTCGGTTCGCTCGTACTTGAGGGGCACTCCGTTCGCTTGAGTGGGCAGGATTGCTGCCGTGGAACCTTCAGTCACCGACACCTGGTGTTGGATGATTACGAGGCTCGCCGCACCTTTAGTCCCCTTGTCGAGTTGGCTCAGCGTGAGAACGCGCCGGGAGTTTTTGAGGTCTACAATAGCTCGCTCTCTGAGGCTTCCGTCCTCGGGTTCGAGTTCGGATACTCAGCGACCAATCGTGACGCACTCGTAATGTGGGAAGGTCAGTTTGGGGATTTCGCTAACGGCGCTCAGGTCATCATCGATCAATTCATCACGAGCTCTGAGTCGAAGTGGGGGCAGCTCTCAGGTGTTGTGATGATGGTTCCTCACGGCTATGAGGGGCAGGGGCCAGAGCACTCCAGCGCTCGCCTGGAGCGATACCTCCAGATGTGCGCTGAGGGGAATATGCGGGTGTGCTACCCGTCGACAGCCGCGCAGCACTTCCACCTTCTGCGTCGTCAGGGACTGTCAGAGATTAAGCGACCGTTAATTATCATGACCCCGAAGAGCCTGTTGCGGTTGCCAGCCGCGATGAGCTCCTTGAGCGGGATGGTGAAGGGTTCGTTCAAGCCTTTGCTTGAGACCGATCTCTCCGGAAAGAAGAGCTGCAAGAATCTCGTGTTTATGTCCGGTAAGGTCGGGCACGATGTTCAGGCCGCTCTGCAGGGCGCTGAGAAGGTCTCAGCTCGCTTGATTAGAGTGGAGGAGCTCTATCCGTTCCCGCAGGGTGAGGTCGCTCGAATTCTCAAGGAGACGGGCGCTACGAACGCCTTCTGGGTTCAAGAGGAGCCGCAGAACATGGGCGCGTGGAGCTACGTAGCGCCACTTCTGCGAGAGTCCCTCGGTTTCGATCCTCTCTACATCGGGCGTCCAGCGTCGGCGGCGACGGCGACCGGTTCGTCGAAGCACCATGCGCTTGAGCAGAAGGGTATCCTTACGGAGCTTGTCAGTCGATTGGGCAAGTAAGTGAGCCCCTTTCTCTTTGGGTACGACTTTTATTACTTGTGGGCAGTTGGGTCGCTCTTGCATCAAGGAGAGAACCCGTACGATCTCGCGATCCTTCAGCGCCAGCTCGACGCTATTGGCTGGCCCGCCAGCGAGCATGCCCAACAATTCACCCATCCTGTCGGCAGCTTGTGGCTCTATTGGCTTTTCGCGATGCTGCCGTTCAAAGGTTCCCTTGCGGTGTGGAGCGCGCTCTCTATGGCTCTCATGGTTGGTTGCGCCATCCAGCTGCGGCAAGTGCTCGAGCCCCGTCGCACCGCCTCTGTGGCGCTTGTTGGATTAATTGCGGGGATCTTTCCCGCGACCCTCGGGAATCTTATCTGGGGTCAGATGAACGCCGTCATTCTTGTGGGTATAACGTTCTTCGCCTGGGCTTTTCGGCGTGACAGCTATCTTCAGGCAGGGATGTTCTTGAGCCTGGTGTTTCTCAAGCCTCATCTCTTCTTCCCACTCTTGGTTGTTGTCGTCGCATGGGAGCTTCGAGCCCGTCGTCTCGGTGTAATGCTCGGTTGCGCACTCGGAATAGCGCTGCAGCTCCTCGCGTCATACCTGGTCGCTCCGCATGGCTTCACGTCGTATCTAGAATCGTTGCAGGGGGTGCTTCATGAATCTCTTGGTATATGCGGAGCGACGGTGGGGCAGCTCTTGGATTGTGCGTTCCAGTGGACCTGGATACGACCGAGTCTTCTTGCGGTCGGTTCGGCGTGCGCTCTCTGGTTAGTTCATCGATACGGATACCATCCCCGTACCTTGCTCGGTCTTATCGTGCCCCTCTCGGTGTGCGTGGCTCCCTATTGTTGGATGCACTCGTTTGTCGTACTTATTCCCGCGGTGCTCTGCCTCGTTGATCGGGCGGCGGTATGCCTCTCAGAGCGAGCTTTGAGATGCCTTTCAGTATCGTTGGCGATGGGATCGTTGCCTCTGATTGTAACCGCACGATATCAGGTCGTCTGGATCTTTCTATCGTGGGCGGTATTGGGAGCCGCGGTGCTACTCCTCCCGCGAGCGGGAATGGAGGGGGAGAATAAGCCAATTTAGCGTGTCTCCCACTACTGTTTAGTGTACGCTCACGCTCATGTACGCCGTCTTCTACGACCTCGAAACCACCACCAAAAATACCGTCGGCCAGATCCTTAATTACTCCTTCATCCTTGTGGATGATGAGATGAAGCCGATAGCGGAGTTGTCGGGGCTGGTAAAGATTAATCGGCTTCAGCTCCCAGAGTCTGGCGCGATCCTCGCGAATCGGACCGATGTGCTCGAGCACCAACAGATCGCTACCGACACGGAGCCGCAGGCGATGCGGAAGATCGAGCAGTTCCTCTCGTCGTGCATCCAAACCGCGCAAGGCGCTATCGCCTTCGTGGGGTATAATTCCTCGCGGTTCGATCTCAACTATCTCCGCACGAGCTTCATTCGAAATGGGATCAATCCCTATTTTAAAGGTCTGCTCTCATCGAGGGATCTTCTCCACACGGTGCATAAAGCGTACCTCACGAACTCGGAATTTCGGGAGAGGATACGCGCGCAGTGTAAAGGAGAGAAGCGGCTCTCGCTCTCCTTGCAAACGGTGAGTCACGCCTTGGCGCTTCTTGAGGGAGTGCAGGCGCACGAGTCGAGGGAGGACGTGCTCCTCACGATCAAGCTGGCCGCGTGGTTGAAGGAGCGATGCGGCGTGGATGTTCGGACCTACGAGGCATACGAAGGGCTATCGCTTCATTCGACCGTTCGAGGTGGGTCGGTCTATGAGGTTGAGGAGCCGAACTACGACCTCTTGGAGGGGAGCTACAGCCGGCGTATTCCGATGTGTCTGCTCGATGAGAACAAGCGGGCGTCGTTGTGGATTAATCTCGAGCGATACGGTGATGAACCCTCGCCTCGGTCTATCTCGTGGCGGCAGGCTATGAAGCATTCATTTTTTACGACAGGTAGGGCGGTTACCACCCCTGAGGTCCAGGAGCTCGCGCGAAAGGCGCTCGCGCAATTCAAGAAGGTAACGCTCTCAAACTACTTCGAAAGGGGAGAGGCGGATATCGAGCAGGATATCTACCGGCTTGATTTCGATGCCCAGGATCTCTACTACCGAGCCCTTCGAGAGGGCAAAAAAGAGATCCTTGCGGGCACTACGAGCCCGGACGCCAAGAAGCTCTGGGTGCGATACCAGCTGGCGAACGCCGACCTCAATCTCTCGGATGCGCGCTCGGCGGAGCTCTTGCGGCAGTACGCGACGTACCGCTACGGCGGGAAGCTTCAGCTCGCGAAGACCATTCGGGACCCGAGGGATCCTGATAATTACCACCCGAAACTCTCAGACATGATGGCCGAGCTCGTGCGGTCGCGGGATATCGCTGTTCAGGAAGGGAACAACGCTGATATCAAGTTACTGGATTCGTTGGAGAGGTTCTATCGGGACTCCGAGGTCGTCCGTGTGGCGGGGGATGAATTGGTGCCGGGGTGGGCGCGGACAGTGGCTGGGGTCGCGGTGTAGGTCTCACCGACCACTTGGAGGGCCCGTCTCCCGACGGGCCGGGTATGCACGAAATTATCAGTAGGGTTCCGGCCCGTCAGGAGACGGGCCCTCCGGATTATCACTTTCTTATGCTTGAGGGTTGGCTCCGGAGGGGCTCGGAGTGGGGG
>JAULVA010000016.1:0-2342 GCA_032111275.1 Bdellovibrionota bacterium | reverse complement strand
ATTCGAAGCAGGTTATCTTCAGATCGACTCGTCCCACGCAGTGGGCTGGGGGGCTTGATGGCCTGAACGTTCCCACCAGAAATATCAACGGCTCGAAAGGGGGTGGGTTGGCAGTTCCGAGAAATTCGACAGCGCGTCTTGATACGCCCCTCGAAGCCCCGGAATTCGAATTCGAATTTAATGGGATTTGGGATCTACGGCGAGGGTTGGTAGACGCAGCCGCAGGGGAATTTGAGCGTTGCTTCAACGCCCTGCCCCCCGGCGACTATAATACAGCTGAGCTTAAGAGGCTCTGCCCGTATCGTGAAGTTACCCGCGAGCAACAGGGCCAAACATGCGTTGCCTCAGTTCAAGGCGTGATTGGTAAACCTCTTAATGACGGGATTGGGTATGAGGCTTCTATAATCGAAATGACCCACTGTGATTTTGTTGGTGTGGAGGGATATAGCAGGAGCAACACAGGATTCAGCTCATGCTATTTCGCTGAATACAGGGGTGTAGCGCAGGTGTCCTCAAACTTTATAGCTCCGACTGAGTCTCAAGTGAAGATCAGCGCAGCAAAGAAGAAGCTGGTCTCCCGGTGCGCCACCAGTAGGTCCAAGGCGAAGCGTCGACCAGCCAAGATCAGGGCATGTGTAGCTAGTGGCATGGCACGAGCAATGGCTGGAGTACGCTAGACCTTATTTTTGAACACTGCCTTAGAGAAAGATGTAAGCACGAGAAAAAGCCCGGTGCTCTCATGAGACCCTCTCAGACACTATGAGGGTTCATGAGAGTCACCCCGGGTAAGCCGAATCACTGTCGTAGAAGAATCACTGTCGCAAAAGAATCACTGTCGCGGAAGAATCACTGTCGCAAAAGAATCACTGTCGCAGGATCGGGAACACGGCGCTCACCATGGACAGGCCGCTCGTCGTCGAGATACGTATCTCGGCTTCCTGGCAACCTGACCGTATCAACGGCGTTAAATCCAGCGATACGGTATCGTTTGGATTAGCCAAGGTTGACTGGTTGGTCTCCGCACAGCGTGACCGTAGCGTTGCTTCGAGTCGGGCATCCGGGATTCCCTGTGAACGAATCAGCAATTGAACGGGGCAGCTCTGCGAGCTATCCCCGAGCTGGTCGCTCAGCATGTAGAGTGTCGTCCCGTCGAGGCGCAACGAGGGGCACAGTGCCCCTCCATCGACCTGAGCCTCAAAGGTCTCCTCGAAGGTGAGTGCGCCCACTGAATCCTGTCGCAGAGTAGTTGATACGATACTCGGGCCAAGAAGTTTCCGGGAGAGAGGAGTCGAACGGACACCTCCTACTTCTGCGACGAGTGACTCCTCTTCACCGGGGAGCTGCATTGAGAACGTTCCTCTCTCGTCGGTTTCAGAATTAACCAAAATCTGGTTCGTTGCCCCCGAAGCAACGCTCATCTCGGTTCTCGGGAGCGTCGCGCGTTGTGCATCCTCAGCGACCCCTACCAACTTAAACGTATCACCAGATGATGTGCCGGTAGTTCCTCCGCCACAACCGTCAAGCGCGGTAAGGGTAAGCGCGAGCAGCGCCAGACATAGCTGTCGTTTTTGTGTAGTTGTTATTCGCTTGGCCTGCATGGTTTCCTGCCCCTCTTTCTCGGTTTTATCTCTTGGGTCTCCTGCTGCGTATATCCCCTCGAGAAACTCTCAACGATAATCGTTGCGCGCGATCCATGAGGAGCAGCGCTCTGCGTAGAGCTCTCCGGAGATAGATCACGATCGAGAGACCCCAGGTATTCACGCATCTCGCGCTGAAACTCTCTGCCGCGAGTTAGGATATAGGCCCGCGCCTTAGGAAGATTGGCGGGATCTATGTTGTCGAATGATGTGCGTAGATGGAGGTGTGGCTTCTCCTCATCCAGGGTCAGGTTGCCCTCGACCGTGGCAACAAGGTCTTCGATGCCCTCGCTAAGGAGGGCCAGCCCGTGCTCCGCATCGCCCGCTGGGGTGTACTCAGACAAGCGAAGACGTACCTTCGGTCCCTCGTATTCAATCGCTCCGATGCGCTCCAGCTCAAACAGGATAGGGTAATGGGTGACCTCTTTGCTAATTGAGGCTACGAGCGCGGCGAACTCAATAGCACGACCCAGCACATCGAGGCCGGCCTCACTGAACTCACCACCGGCGCCTCCGCCAAGGAGACCGCACAGGCCCACTTCTCGCTCGGCCGCGTGCAATCCGCGCGACGCCAGAGCGCCGCCCGGACCCGATCCCTGCGGGCACCCCAAAGGAGGCGCCGCCGAGCGGAGAGCCGCAAAAGGAGACGCCGCCTCCGCCCGCCAAGGAGTGACAAATAATGGAGGGGGAGGGGGGCAGACGGCG
>JAULVA010000015.1:8190-11646 GCA_032111275.1 Bdellovibrionota bacterium | reverse complement strand
CGAAAGGTTGTTGGTGGGTTATCCAGTGGGTCGTTGAGCGCGCCATGAGCGCGATGAACCACCAATTGGGTGATTCACCATGAAAAACAAAAATAAGATAACTTGTTGGGTCCAACTCCCGAAGGTCAAGTGGAAATGGCTCAGCTCGTGGCTTCTGATTCAGCCTTTGGCGGCAGCGCCTTTGGTGATGATGGTCACAAAGTGGGGTCCTTTCGGAGAGCCATTTGTGGCAAATGCACCGGTAGTAATACCAGCTATGTTGTTGGCTGTTGCTCCGATGCTCATGCTCATTCACGGCTCAGGCATACTCGATCCGGTCTCGCGTGAGAAGTAAATGAGTTCGCGCCCCTGCTGTTGTCTTTCTTACGAAAGCACAGCAGGGGCCATCTTCTCTCTAGGATTTTTTCATAGGTCCGCGCTGCTTCATCAACATCTTCTTTTTCGCGACCGTCTCCCTAGTTGTTTCGATTGGATGCGGCCCTCCCGACAATTCTTTGTGCGAGTTCCGGCCTGTGAGGACACAGGCCCTCCGGACCAATATTGGCGGTCGGTGACGATAATTGATGGGATGCGATAAACCCGGAGGGCCCGTCTCCTGACGGGCCGGAACTCTCAACGCGATTCCTAGACTGTTACCCCTTCAACCCCTCATGCGCCTCTCTGAGCAACGCCTCTGTACTCTCCCACGCGATACACGCGTCCGTGATAGAGACACCGTAACGTAGGTCGCCGCTGCCAAGATCCTGTCGACCCTCGTAGAGGTTGCTTTCAAGCATCCAGCCTACAATTGGGGAATCTCCGACTTGGATCTGTCGGAGTACCTCATGGAACACTGCCGGTTGTCGGTTGTGGTCCTTGTTCGAATTGCCGTGGCTGCAATCCACGATGATGTTTGGAGTGATGCCATGTTTGGCCATCAACATCGCCGCGGCCGCGACGCTCTCGGTGTCGTAGTTCGGGGACTTGCTTCCTCGGAGTACGATGTGTCCGTATTTGTTACCTCGGGTTTGCACCACTGAGCACTGGCCGTGCTGGTTAATTCCGAGAAAACGGTGCGGGTAGGCTGCCGACATGATGCCGTTGATCGCGATAAGGATGTTTCCATCGGTTCCGTTTTTGAATCCGACAGGGGAGGAGAGTCCGCTCGCCATCTCACGGTGAGTTTGGCTTTCGACGGTTCGCGCACCGATGGCGGTCCACGTAATGAGGTCTCCGATGTACTGAGGAACGATCGGATCGAGCGCCTCCGTGGCTATCGGAAGCCCAAGCTTCGCGACCGACATAAGGAGTTTACGAGCTACATAGAGCCCCTCCTCGACATGAAAAGAATCATCGAGTCGGGGATCGTTGATCAGGCCCTTCCATCCGGTGGTCGTCCGGGGCTTTTCGAAGTACACGCGCATCACGATGTACATCGTATCTTTGACCTGTTCCGCGAGGACCTTGAGGCGCTCGGCGTACTCAAGGGTCGCCTCTGGATCATACGCGGCGCATGGGCCGACGATAACGAGCTTTCGCGGATCCTTGCGGTCGAGGATCGCCTCAACCGTTCGGCGGGATTCCGTGATCTGGTCCTCTAGCTTTCCCGGAAGAGGGAGGGCGGTCTTAACCGCGGCGGGAGTTGGAAGCGTATCGACTGACTCGACGTGGAGATTCTCTGTGGTAACCATACAAGTAGGCCTCTCTGGAGGGAGGTTAGGGGAAAAATAGGGATGTGAGGGAAGGAACGATTATTACCCGCGGAGCGGGAAAAAGAAAAAGCTGACGTAGGACCGCCAAGTGCGTGACATCACCTCAGCCTACGAGCCCTACCGATAGAAGTCAACCCTTATCTGTTAAGAGAGTCGTTCTCTGTGCGGATCTGAATGCGCATCCACTCCGCGCCTGGCATCTGTCCTGGGCCCGCAGTGCTTTAATCCCGCTCAAAAAGCATCTGCTGCCGTTTGGGTTTGATTTGGACCGGTGTGCCAGCTGGATAGTTGCCGGAGAAGCAGGCGTCGCAGAAGCTACCTTGCGTTGATCCGACCGCCCGATAGAGCCCCTCCATAGAGAGGTAGGCGAGTGAGTCGACGCCGATGTACTCCGCGATCTCATCGATTGAGTGCTTCGACGCTATCAGCTCGTGTTTATCGGGCGTGTCGATACCGTAGTAGCACGGGCTCGTGGTAGGAGGGGAGGAGATCCGAAGGTGAATCTCTCTCGCTCCGGCTTGGCGGAGCATCGCTACGAGCTTCTTACTCGTCGTTCCTCGAACGATCGAGTCATCGACCACGACGATCGATTTGCCGGCGAGAACGTCACGATTCGGATTGAGTTTTATTTTTACCCCGAAATCTCGAATGGACTGCTTCGGCTCAATGAACGTTCTTCCCACGTAGTGATTTCGCACGAGGCCCATTTCGTAGGGAATCTTTGCCGCCTCAGCGTAGCCGATCGCCGCAGCAACGCCGGAGTCAGGGACCGCGGTAACGAGCTCCGCCACGACGGGCTTCTCGATAGCAAGCTCCCGTCCCATGTTCTTGCGGAGCTGGTACACGTTTTTGCCGAATACCTTAGAATCGGGCCGGGCGAAGTACACGAATTCAAAGATACACGGGGCAGGGCGTGAGAAGCCAAAGGGGAAATAGCTCTTCGTCGAGCCATCACGGAAGACCTCAATCAGCTCTCCCGGCTCGACGTCTCGAACGTAGGTCGCGCCGATCAGATCAAACGCGCAGGTCTCCGAAGCGAATATCGGAGCCCCATTAAGGTCGCCGATCGCGAGTGGCCGGAGTCCGTGCATATCGCGACATACCATAAGGCGATCCTCAAAGAGCATGAGAAGGGAGAAGGCGCCTTTGATCTTCTGGAGAGCCACTATCACAGACTCAACGAGTGGCTGATCCTTGTCACCGTGCGCGAGGAGATGAAGGATCGTCTCGGTGTCTGAGGTCGACGCGAAGATGGAGCCTTGTTCGATCAACTCGCGACGGAGGTCGTCGGCGTTCGTCAGGTTTCCGTTGTGGGCGACCGCCGTATGGCCGAGGGCGATATCCGCCACAAAAGGTTGAACGTTAGCGAGGCGGTTGCCACCGGCGGTGGTGTACCGAACGTGACCAATAGCTACGGCGCCAGGAAGTTTCGTGAAGTCAAAACTACCAAATACATCCGCGACGAGGCCGAGTCCCTTGTGGACGTAGAAGTGGGGAAGGTCGTCGCCATTGCGATCCACGGAGACAACGCCCGCGCCCTCCTGTCCTCGATGCTGCTGGGCGTAGAGGCCGAGGTAGGTCAGGTTCGCCGCCTCAGGGTGATTCCACACCGCCATGAGGCCACATTCGTCGTGAAACTTATCATCACTGAACATAGCGTTATCCCTCAAAGATCTGATCTAGTCCTGTGAACCAAGCCTTGAACGCCGTAGCGGCGTCGATCTCAGCGATCCCCTCAACCTTGATCGTTGCTCCTCCGACCTTG
>JAULVA010000015.1:0-8180 GCA_032111275.1 Bdellovibrionota bacterium | reverse complement strand
GCCCGCTCCGCTCACGGTGAGGCCAAGCGCGGAGAGCTTTGCATTGACCGCCCCGGTGCTCTCCGGTGAGCAGCTCACGATAAAGCGAGCTCCCGTCTCCGCGAAGAGAAGTCCATCCGGACGTCCCGAGCTGTTGCCGAGTGTTACGCAGGCGCCAAGAGGAGCATCGTAATCCTTAAAGCAACACTCCGCGAGCGCGATACCGAGCCCACCCTCTGAGATGTCATGACATGAGGCGAGAAGCCGCGCGTCGATGAGAGCGCGAATTCCATCGCATGTCTGGCGCTCTAGTGAGTAATCCAACTTCGGAAGCGCGCCCCGTTCAATACCATGAACGGTTGCGAGGTAGGCGCTACCACCCACCTCACTCGGGTCTGTTGATCCTACGAGAAGTATCGTATCACCTGAGCGCCGAAAGTGGGATGGAACGGCCTTGTGAACATCATCAAGGAGGCCAACAACCGCGAGGGTCGGGGTTGGTTGGATCCCTTGACCCTGTGTCTGGTTGTAGAGGCTCACGTTGCCACTGACGACCGGCACATCGAAGGCTCGGGCCGCTTCGCCGAGGCCCTGAATGCAATGCGCGATCTGGTACATCGTCTTTGGATCCTCAGGGCTCGGCATATTGAGACAATCGGAGATTCCGAGTGGTGTCGCGCCGGTCGCGGCGATGTTACGACACGCCTCAGCGAGGGAGTGGGCGGTTCCCATGTGAGCGTCGATTGAACAGTAGCGAGAGTTGCAATCGAGTGTGATCGCTATTCCTTTCTCTTTTCCGCTCACGGAGCGAACTCGGACAACGCCGGCGTCGCTTCCGGGGTGAACCACAGTATCGGCACGAACGGTCGAATCGTACTGACTATAGAGTGGATGCCGAGAGCAGAGGTTCGGAGAGGTGAGGAGTTTCATCCACGTTGCTCCGAGATCCGGGGGAAGAGATACTGATGTCATATCAATCGGAGCCGTAAGCGAGGGATCGGACGGCGGAGTCATCGGCCAATTGTATTTAGGCACCGCGCTGGTGAGCAGCTTCGCGGGAATTGAGGAGACGAGGTCTCCGTGCCAGTAGAGCTCGACGTTTCCTCCAGCGATAACCTCGCCGATTGCGACAGCATCAAGCTCCCACCGTTTAAAGATCTCGATGAGCTTATCCTCTTGGCCGGCCTGGACGATGAAGAGCATCCGCTCCTGGGACTCGGAGAGCATGATCTCGTACGGATTCATTCTCTCTTCGCGCTGCGGTACTCGGTCGAGGTGCATGCGGACTCCAGTATCGCCTCGGTCGGCCATCTCAAAGGAAGAGCTCGTGAGCCCAGCGGCTCCCATGTCCTGTACGCCGACAACGCATCCACTCCTGAAAGCCTCAAGGCACGCCTCAAGAAGCAGCTTCTCCTGGAAGGGATCTCCTACCTGCACGGTAGGGCGCTTCGCTTCAGAGTTATCATCGAACTCCTCTGATGACATGCTCGCGCCGTGGATACCATCTCGGCCGGTTTTCGAACCAACGTAGAGGACGGTATTTCCGATACCCGCCGCGGTGCCAAGGAATACCTCGTCTTGCTTTACAACTCCGAGGGCAAAGGCGTTCACCAGGCAGTTGCCGTTGAATGATTGATGAAACGAGAGTTCTCCACCTACCGTAGGGATACCCATGCAGTTTCCGTAGAAACCGATGCCGTTGACAGCTCGCCGGAGAAGGTAGCGACTCTTCGGCAGAGACGCGTCTCCAAATCGGAGAGAATTGAGGAGTGCTATGGGACGAGCTCCCATGGTGAACACATCACGAAGGATACCGCCAACGCCGGTCGCCGCGCCTTGAAACGGTTCGATGAACGAAGGGTGGTTGTGACTCTCAACCTTGAACACAACAGCTTCGTTATCACCGATGTCGACTACACACGCGTTTTCGCCTGGCCCAACAATGACCTTTGGGCCGGTGGTCGGGAGGGTCGCTAGGTGAACCTTGGTGCTCTTGTAGGAACAGTGTTCCGAAAAGAGCGCGGAGCAGATGCCAAGCTCCACCATGTTGATCTCGCGCCCGAGAGCGGTTTTTACCGCGGTGTACTCCGACTCTCGAAGACCGTGTTCTTTCGCGTCTTGGATGGTAGCGGTTCGTCGCCAGGTGGGTGTGGTGGTCATAGGGGGTTCCTTCTGAGCGCGGTTCGGGCGGAGTTTATACCGGAGAGCGCGATTCCTCAATCTTTTCCTGCAAATAGGGTGCCTGGGAACTCAAAAAATCGGATTCCTACGTGGGGAAAAGAAAGGGCTTCACTCGGGCGTATGGGAACGCGTCGAACGCTCGTAGGCCAGGGCTTTCTGGTCGAGGGGTGAGAGGCTTCATAGTGTGGATTACTCGCCGATTGTACGGTGACACGGGCTCTGTTTTCCGGCGTAGTACGATGTTTCCGTACAAAGCAAAAAAGATTCAAAAAAATTAGCTGGAGCCCAATCGATTTTGAGGCTGCGACATCAAACAATTAACGGCTAAGTGCGTGAAGGATGAGGCATCGCAGCGATTAGGGTTTTCGGTCACTCCACAGATCGTTTACCGTAAAAGTAACGAGATTCCTCATATTGTTCACCGTCCGAGCCGATTGAAGTTACTGATGTCTTTAGCAGCGGGTTGTTTCCCGGGGTGTGGTTGGGCCGTGTTTTCACAGCTCTGCCGTTTACGCCGAGAGCCACCAAGAGCAGACACTGACTACAGCGAAGGCACACGGGGTAATTCTCGAGCATGGTCTTTGAACATGCTCTTTGAAATTTGTGGGTAGTGGTTCTGTGAACGTAAGGAGAAGGTTCCATGTCGAAGGAAAATAAATTCCAAAAATTGATCCAAGAAGATCGTGAGACTCGCAAGAAAACTTCTTGGAAAGGTACTATGCTTGAGTACCTTGAAAAAGTTCGCGAGAACCCGGGTGCCGTCAAATTAGCGCACAAGCGCCTCTACGACATGATAGCTGACAAGGGCACCGTCGAGGTTGACCTTGAGCAAGACCCGAGCCTCAAACGAATCTTCAAAGGCGAGAAGCTTAAAGTGTTTAACTTCTTCGCCGACGAATTCTTCGGTATGGAGAAGACGCTCAATCAGATCGTTCGCTACTTCCACTCCGCGTCGCTGCGAGGAGAGGAGAGTCGACAAGTTCTCTATCTCGTTGGTCCTGTAGGCTCTGGAAAGAGTTCGCTTGTGGAGCGTCTCAAGAAGGGACTTGAGGAGCTTCAATTCTTTTACTCGATTGAGGGCTGTCCGATGAATGAGGAGCCGCTGCACCTCGTTCCGCGACATCTTCGCAAAGAGTTCTCAAAGATGCTCGGTGTGGAGATCGAAGGCGATCTCTGTCCGGTATGTCGATACCGCCTCAAAGAGGAGTTTAAGGGCAAGTGGGAAGATGTTCCCGTTAAGACCCAAGAGTTCTCGATTCGCGCTAAGCGCGGTGTGGGAGTCGTTCCCCCAGTAGATCCAAATAATCAAGACACCAGCGTGCTGATCGGAGGCGAGGATATCTCAAAGCTTGATCTCTACTCTGAGGGCGACCCACGAGTGCTCGATCTTACCGGCGCGCTCAACGTAGGTAACCGCGGCATGGTTGAGTTCATCGAGGTTTTCAAGAACGAGACCGAGTACCTTCACGCGATGATTACCGCGACACAGGAGAAATCAATTCCAGCTCCCGGGCGTCACGGTATGATTTACGTAGACACCTGTATCGTCGCGCACTCGAACGAAGCCGAGTGGAAGAAGTTCAAGAGCGATCATACAAACGAGGCTATTCTTGACCGTATCGTGACCGTGAAGGTTCCGTATAACCTGCGGCTCTCGGAGGAGGTGAAGATCTACAAGAAGATTATTCGCCAATCTCAGTTTACCGCTGATATCGCTCCGCACACGATCGAGATCGCGTCGATGTTCGCTATTCTCTCGCGACTGGATCCGACCAATAAGTGCGATTTAATGACGAAGCTCAAGCTCTACAACGGCGAGGAAGTTGTGGAGAAGGGCAAGACCAAGCGTATCGACGTCGTTGAGCTTCGCGAGGAGGCGAAAAGCGAAGGCATGAACGGCATCTCTACACGTTTTATTATGAAGGCGCTCGATAACGCGCTTTCTGATAACGTTGATATGAACGCCATCAATCCGATCTCGGTGAGAGAGGCTCTCGTCCAGATGGTTAAGGAGGCTGACTTCGCCGATGACGTGAAGAAGCGCTACCTTGAGTTCCTTCAGGACACTCTGCACAAGGAATACCTTGAGGTGCTTGAGAAGGAGATTACCAAGGCGTTCGTCTACTCGTACCAAGAGCAGGCGGAGTCGCTCTTCCAAAACTACCTCGACCACGCTGAGTCCTATGTAACGAAGAAGAAGTTCAAGGACCGCAGTACGGGGGAGGTGCTTGAGCCCGATGAGGGCTTCATGAAGTCAATCGAGGAGCAGATCGCCATCATCGGCACCGCGTGCGATGGATTTCGTCAGGAGGTCATCGCGTACCTCTGGTCCGCGGGACGCCGAGGGGAGAAGGTCACGTACGAAAGTTACGAGCCGCTCAAAGAGGCGATTGAGAAGAAGCTTATGGCGAGCGTTCGAGATGTTTCACGAATTATCACCAAGGCTCGCACTCGAGACGATGATCAGCACAAGAAGTACAACAAGATGGTTGAGCAGCTTATTCGAAATGGATACCCCGCGAGTTGCGTGGATGTGATCCTCAAGTACGCCGCCAATAATCTTTGGAAGGACTAAACGTAGCCCACGTCGGTGAGGTGTAATGTCGACCGTATTTCGTCCCTACACTCCCAGCTCGCAGCGCTCCGATCGGAGCGCGCGCGATAGGATGCGACATCGTCAAAAGATCAAAGACTCGATTCGTGATAACATCGGAGACATCCTCGCGGAGGAGTCGATCATCGGACGAGATCGCGACAAGATCATCAAGGTGCCGATCCGCTCCGTTAAGGAGTACCGCTTCATTTACGGCGATAACTCCCCTGGTGTAGCCCAAGGGGATGGGGAGCAAAAGCCTGGTGATGTAGTTCAACAAGGGGATCAGGACGGTAAAGGGCAGGGCGGCAAGGGTGGCGACCAGCCGGGCGTTGACGCGTTTGAGACCGATATCACCCTTGAAGAGCTTATCGCGATTATGTTTGACGATCTTGAGCTTCCTGAGCTTGAGAAGAAAGCCTTGAAAGAGGTTGTGTCGGAGGACGCGCGCAAGCGTAAAGGGCATCGACGCGCCGGCATCCGGCCACGTCTCGATAAGCGAGCGACCGCTCGTAATCGAGCGCGGAGATGGATGTCAGTCCGTCGGAGTCGTGAGCTAGGGCCTGATGGCGAGAAGCCACGGTTCCCGTTCCACGAGGACGACATGCGCTACTACCACATCGTCCCGACAACGAAGGAGGCCTCCAACGCGGTCATCTTCTGTATCATGGATACCTCAGGTTCGATGGGAACTGTGAAGAAGTATCTCGCTCGTAGCTTCTACTTCCTTCTGTATCAATTCGTTCGCCAGAAGTACTCGAACGTCGAGGTGGTCTTTATCGCGCATCACACCGAGGCGAAGGAGGTGAGTGAGGAGGACTTCTTTCACAAAGTTGAGTCCGGAGGAACTTACATCTCGTCCGGCTATAAGAAAGCGCTTGAGATTATCGAGGACCGGTATCACCCATCGCTCTGGAACGTATACGCGTTCCACTGTTCTGACGGAGATAACTTCTACTCAGATAACGAACGGGCCCTGCAAGCGGCGGGGGAGCTGTGCAAGGTGTGTAACCTCTTTGGGTACGGAGAGATTAAACCCTCGGGGAGCGCTTACTACAGCGGGAGCATGTTAGAGGTGTTTGGGCAGATCAAGGCCGAAAACTTCCACATGATTACGATTGAGAAGAAGGAGGACCTTTGGGAGGGATTCCGTAGCTTCTTAATGAAAGATAGAGCGAGCGGTGTTTCGGCTCACGGAAAAGTTTTTGGTGGGAGCGAGGGCGCCGCCGCGGCGGCACCGTAGGAAGCTATGTCATACAATATCGAAGAACTTGCTGACTGGGATAAACGGATATTGGAGCTCGTGAATAAGTACGAGCTAAAGTGCTATCCTCAAGAGTTCGAGATCTGTGATCATAACGAGATGTTGGGCTACATGGCGTACACCGGTATGCCATCGCATTATCCTCACTGGTCATACGGAAAGTCGTATGAGCGCCAAAAGACGATGTATGACTACGGCGTATCCGGTCTTCCCTACGAGATGGTTATCAACTCGAATCCGTGTCTCGCCTATTTAATGCGAGATAACTCCCTCCTCCTCCAGGTTCTGACCATCGCGCACGTTTATGGCCATAACGATTTCTTCGCTAATAACTTTACCTTTACCTCCGGTACCAAAGCCGAGCACGTGCTCCAGTCCTTTAGGAGCCACGGACAGAGGATCAGCTCATATCAAGAGGACCCTTCAATCGGCGTTGAGGCGGTTGAGAACATGATCGATCACGCCCACGCGATCTGTTACCAACGCTCGCGTAATCTCGCCATTAAGCAGCTCTCGCAGGAGGAGCAGGTCTTGCGCGCGTGGGAGCGCTCGCAGCGGCCCGATGATCCATGGCGGGAGATTCATCCCACTCATGAGTATATCCCACCGAATTTGACTCGGGTTCCAGCCGAGCCCCAGGAGAATATCCTTCAGTTTATCGCCAAGTATAATCCGTACCTTGCCGAGTGGAAGAAGGACATCCTTCTCATCGTTGACGCGCAGACCCAGTACTTCATGCCTCAGATGGACACGAAGATCATGAACGAAGGGTGGGCGAGCTACTGGCACCACAAGATCCTCAACGAGTTGAAGCTGCCTCAAGGCATGCACCTTGAGTTTCTTGTGCGACATAATCAGGTGTTGCGCCCACATCCTGGAGGTCTCAATCCGTACCACCTTGGGTTTGTGCTCTGGCATGATATCGAACGTCGCTGGAACGAGGGGGATATCGGACATGAGTGGTCCGACGATAAGCCCCCAACCGCGGAGGGGATTAAGGACGAGAACGAAACTCCAGGTCGCAAGAAGATCTTTGAGATCCGTGAGGCGGATCGTGACCAATCGTTCCTCCGTCGCTTCCTTACCCGTGAGATCATGGAGGAGTTAAACCTCTTCCAGCATGAGCGCAGAGGTAAAGATCGAGTGGTGACGAAGGTCGCCAGCGAAGAGGGATGGCGCGAGGTTAAAGAGAACCTTATCAAGAATGTTGGTACCGGGTCGATTCCGGTGATTAAGGTCGAGGACGCGGATTTCGGTAAAAATCGCATCCTCTATCTGAAACATTATCACGATGGCCGAGACCTTCAGCTTGAGTACGCAGAGCATACCTTAAAGCACGTGACCGCTCTGTGGGAGCGAGAGGTTGTCTTGGAGACCTCCATAAACGGCAAGGAATCGCTGCTCAAGCTCGTGGGAGAGTCACTGAAGATCGAGCGCTTGTAGGCCCTCTCCAGGAGTAATCCCCCACAATCCCGTATGCCATCCACGCGTGCTTCTACACCCTCTGCGCAGGGGGAAGGAACCGGGGGCGTACGATGGTCGAGCCATCTTCGTTAATCCCTAGTAAGATATATCCACTTGGCTTATCGCTCACCGCTATGTCGCTCGTACTTTGTGGTTCAAGCGAAAACAAGAAGGATGATGAGGGAACTCCATGGGTCACGATTCCATCGTTATACCCTGAGACCCAGAGATGGAGATGCCCGTGAAAGCAGGCTGATATCTTGTCCGTATGATTTCGAAGCACCTCTTGGACATCGGTACGGTTAATCGTTGAGAGTTCTTCGTCGATCCGCTGATTGTCGAGATCGAAGAGGGGATAGTGTGAGAGGATCATCGCTTTCGTCGAGCCCGTAAGAACCTTATCAAGGGTCTGAATAGTCTCCTTCGTGGCGAATCCAGTAGCCTCTGGGTCGGTGCGAAGGTCGATTCCGATGAGCGTTGTGCCGGCTAGATTAGAGTGATGGACCCCGTGTTCGTGATGCTGCTAGGCTGGTGGAAAAAAGGAGCTCATCAACGTTTTCGGTGGGCTATGTCGATGGCCCCGGATCCGAGTTCTTCTCTGCTTCATTCTCCTGTAAGGAGAGCGTTTTATTGGCTCAATTCTGGCCGTCGCTTGAGAAGATCTCAGCTTAGAGCGATAGTGCGCCCATATGATCAAGC
>JAULVA010000014.1:3244-8752 GCA_032111275.1 Bdellovibrionota bacterium | reverse complement strand
GCGTCCCTCATAAACACACAAGCGAGCGTCGGCTACCTTCTCCTGATTGATAACGAGACGTACCATGCCCGACACAGGGATAGAAGAGATCAAGATCGCCCCAGCCTGACTGAGCTCGGCCACTTGAGCGCTATCCATCTCGACCGCATCAAATTCAACGGAGAGTTGAGTCGCGCCCTCAGCGATCTGCGGAACGGTCAACGCACCCGGCGTCATCTCACATCCAAGATTTCCTCCGACATCGAGCAACCGAGCCGGCATCCATGGCTTATTTCCAACCTTGAGCGTAATCGACTCCGATGCCTTCACCTCAAGATCAATGACGGTGCCTTTCGTCAGGTACTCAGCCAACATCTGAGGTGGAACGCCGAGTTGCGCCACCTCCAGGCGAATGGTGGAACGGCCTCCGGAGCCCTTGGACAAAACCTGAACCTGTCGGCGCCACAGCCCATCCAGGGTATCGACCATCCCCTGCCCAAGACCGATCCACAACGTGATGGGTGTGGTATTAACGGTGAGCGCGACCCGGACTGATCCAACAACTGGAACCGACGAAACGTCCGCCCCTCGGTCGAAGCTAACCGTTGTTGCCTCCGGGCCACTCCACGAGAGACCGAGACTCCCTAAAAACCGACGAATGAAATACTCAAGCACTATCGCCGCCGCTTTTGCTCCCGCACCTGGCACCAACTCATCGCTCAAGGCGTCCGCCTCTCCACCCTCCATCGCGAGGATCATCTGCTCCCCCGCGACAGTACCAACAAAAGCGACATCGGTCGCGGGAGGCCTCGCGAGGACTGGCTTGATCTCAGATATCTTCGCCTCAACCCCAAGGGCGTGAAGAACCGGGGTCCAATGCGTAGAGAGCGCGGGGAGCCACTTCTCCGGGCGGCAGCGCAAAAAACCACGCGAGAGTCGCGCGTCTCCGGCTTGCACTCGCCGAAGCACTCGGTGCGGCTCCCAGAGCTGCACATCGTTGCCATCCCCAGAGGTTGTCATATCACGCTCGCCCACTTAATCCTCTCCCGTCGTATCCCCTTCCCCAGCTCCGCTCAGTCCTTCCTTCTCTCTCTCCTCAAGCTCCTCAAGTTCTCGGTCCACATCGTTGAGTCGCTCCTCCGCTCGCTTCAGATCGGCCGCGGCCTCCCTGCGCTGTCGCTCGAGCTTCTCACGTTCGCGGGTAAGTCGCCCCTTATGAGACGCGCCGGCGAGAACGCGAAGCGTGTTTCCCGATCGTAAGCCCTGAGCAAGGTCCGCTCGATCGAGAAGATACCGATTCGAGGCGAGAGCCGTGTCGAGCTCCTGAACGCGAGTGGTTCGCGTTTTAAGCTCCTGGAACACCCTCTCTCTGTATATCTCCAACTCCGTTCTCGTCGTCGCCACATTACTCACCCTCCTCAAGAGCAAGTCGCAACACCGTGCCAACGAACGCCACACGAGCATCAACCTCGAGGGTACACAATTCATTCGCCGCCTTCTTGAGCTGCTCGGCGCGTTCAGCGTCGCACTCGAGGTAGAGCTTCGAATCGCTACCGTCAACCAAGACCGCGACAGCGACCAAGGCGCGGTCTCGAGGACTTAAAGATCTCCACGTCGCTAAACTCATACCTCCTCATCCTCCTCACGAGCTAGAGTCGCTCGAGAACGCGACTGGGGATTTGAAGGGAGAGGTGGCATACTATCACCCCCTTTAGTGGCGACGTACTGTCCATAGATGTACCCGCCCACTCCGCTCAAGAAAGCTACTATGCTCATCAATCCGATAAGAAGATAGGCGAGGCTGTTGTATTGGCTCACCGGAACCTTCCAAAATCTCAGGAAGGGCATCAGGGGCTCCTCACTCTTTTCGCCCACGCTAAATGCCTGTTCATTGACGGAAAAGGAAACAGCTCCAGGTTTCACACCGGGCACCGCGCGGATAACCGCATCGCGGAGCTTCTCTTGGTCAAAGGCCGATCCCTTTTTGACCTGCGCCACGATCGAAACGGAGGGCTCAGCCCCAACCGGAATAGCGTGAGAACGAACGATGACACTCACGGTCGAAACCGCACCATGGCCAAGGAGCAGCTCCTCGACCTCCGCCGCGATCGCTCGATCCATGCGCAGATCCTCCACATCTTGCGATGGAGGGAGGATACCGCTCGGTGCCATCAGATCCTCAAAGGACGCGCCACGCTCGGCGGGAAGTCCGAGCTTCGTTAACAACGCCACCGCGGTCCCGAAATCGCCTGACGCTACCAACACTGAGTATCGTCCCTTCGATCCACGGCCCTTCTCCACGTGAGCTTGAATCCCATTCTCGCCGAGAACGGCGACAACTTTATGAGCCTCTCGCTGACCGATATCGTCGGCCACGGGCGATGAGCCGCACCCCGTGCCGAACGCGAAACACAAACTTAAGGTCAGAGCGTAGAGCGTTTTCATAAAAGTTATCGTCCCGCCGGAACTACCGTTACGAGGAACTCAACATCCCCGAATCGAACCCAATCACCGTGTTTAACCTCAACCGCTCCATCCTCACGCTTGTACTGCCCCCGTTCACCGGCGCGAACAAAGAGGCCACGCTCACTCATCAGATCCTGAATGAGGAGTCCGTGATCGGAGCTCACTGACATTAAGGCGTGCGGAGTCGATATACTTGGATCCTCAATCACCAGGTCGGTTGGTCGAATACTCGAACCGGTGACGAAAAATTTCCCCTCACGCAACTCGATAGCGCGACCGTCCGGGCTTTCAAAGCTTACCAGCCACCCGAAGAGTCTACCTGGCCGCATCTTGCCCGTCTTGGGCCCTGATGCCTGCCCCTCTCGCTGCTCCAGCGCCCGGTCGTTCGGTCGATCCTGCGCGCGCTGCTGAGGTTTTCCATTACCTTGATGATTCGCCTTCCGCGGCTCCTCTCGACGGGGTTCATGCCGCTGTGCCTCTCTGCGTTCATGCTGAACGTTATCACGCCGCTCCTGTCCATCCTGTCGTGGTTGGTTGTTCCTCTGGTCTCGATGAGGCCTCTGCTCCTGCGCCTCACGACCCTGCTTCGACTGAGGTTGTTGCGCCTGCGCCTTCTGCGCAGGGACCTGCTGCGGCTGAGGTCGCTTATCCACCTGTTGACGGGGTGGAGCTTGACGAACCGGAGGCGGAGGTGGTGGCTCAGGGACATACTGAGGCTCCGGCTCCGGCGGTGCCATCACCTGAACCGCTTGGGGCTCGGCGTCAGCTCCTAAATCGTCATCAAAGGTCATGAAATCGGCCAACGGATCATGTCCGCTCTGCTGCGGCGTACGATCCGGCTGACGAGACGGCGCAGAGCGTACAGGAGGTTCCTCGACCGGCGCCTTCGCTATCGGCTGCTGCGCACGAGGCGCTTGTTCCTCACCAGAGGCGTCATAAGAGTCGAGCTCCTCCAGGAAAGCGTCGAAATCGTCATCGTCGTCGTTGCTGGCCGCGGCGACCGAAGGTGCAGCGGGTGGTGGAGGCGCTGAAACAACAGGCTCCGGCCCCTCCGACTCGAACTCTTGGAGGAAATCAGCAAGCGGGTCGACCTCCTCGTGATCGCCATCATCTGCGAACGCTTGCGCGGATGGCTGTGCAACAGGTGGCGGAGCATCGGTCGTCGAGCTCGACTCCGCGCCCATCAACTCCTCAGCCGAAGCGGTGATAGTTTTCTGGCGCACACGGCCTGGCTGTTTGCTGGTATCGCCTTCCCCCGCTTTTCCTCCGCCCTCGAGCGGATTGTTGCAGATACGGCACCGTGACGCGGTCACCGGGACCAAACTTCGACACGAGGGGCATCGCACAAATGTTAATTCACTCGTTTCACTCGCCATATCGTTCTCCTTTCAAATCTTCCTTCCTCAAAGACCCTTTCGTCTCTTTGCTCACATGGACGACCGCAAGCCTCCGAGCCTCCTACTTCATTCCCGATACCAACGAACCCACTATTAATGAGGTAACGACGATAACGCCGCCCACCACACCGAGGAGCGCGAACCGCCCGGTCGTTGATAACCTTCCAAAGAAACGACCAAGAGGACCGGCGTTCGCGCTGGCCGCGGCTCGTCGCAACTCATCAGGGGTTCGAAGGAAGGTCGTCCGGCTCTTTTTTCTTCCACTAGGGGACGAGCGTCCGCCCTCTCCGAGATCATGCCTACTATCGAAGGATCGAAAAGCGGTGGCGGATCCCCCAGCGGCGACGAAACGCTCCTCATCACTTTGTGAGAAACAGACCGCTACCGTCACCCCCCCTCCAAAGTCAAGACACAGTGGCGTATCCAACGATTCGGTCGACTGATCTTTGTGTAAAACACCACCATCGTAACTCGTTCCGTTGCTACTTGTATCCGTGATCCGAACCGCACCTGAAATAGTTGCCTCAATCAGACAATGCTTCCTCGAAACGTGGGGAACACCAAGCCACATATCGCTGGAGGGATCTCTTCCTAAAACCACAGAGGTGCCGGGACTCAAGACCAATTGAGCGGGCCTCGCCGTTTCAGAGAGCGAGACAAGCAGAGGATATCGCTTCTCGTGATCAACCTGTTTGCTGGAGCGTTGCTCCGGGGTTTGGAGAGCTCCAGCCACCTCGTCCGAAGAGAGGATACCGACGAGCGTTACATCTCGCCCAAGCGATATCGGAGTTCCCGAAGGCACATCAACTCGACCGGAGATCTGCTGCTTATTGACGAAGGTTCCATTTGTCGAACCGAGGTCCTCAACCCAAAACTGCCCCGACTCGAAACCGATTCGCGCATGCCTCGAGGAGATACTCGGTGTGTCAACACGGAGCGTACACTGCCGAGAGCGTCCGACCATCAGAGGTTGTTCCGGGATGAACGATATAGTGGCCGGAGTTTTGGATACGAGTACCACCGCCGGAAATTTCGGCCCGGTTCCGGCGCATGCTTGCCGAAGAACACGAATTCCCGCCCGATCAGGCGCTTCAGCCTCTTTAGAAAAGAGGTCGTTATCAAGCGCGGTAAGTCGCAACACAAGTGGCCCGAGGTCGACCAACGCTTCCCCTTCGTAAAGCCCCTCAAGAAACTGCGGTGTGTACGCGCCCGCGTTATCCGCTACAGGCGAAAGGCGGAAACGACGCCCAAGATCGCGGGTAATCAAGATCCCATAGCCGAGAGAGGCCATGTCCTCAACCACAACGTGCGCGGAGTCGTTCGCGCTAATCAGCGCGGTCGGACGACGAATAAATATCGTCTCCGTCGTCGGACTCTCTCCCTTAAACCCGATCTCAAGTGCGAACATCGCTTCCCTGTTCCTAAAAACCCCTCGGTATGACGTATCGGCCTCATGGCCACACCTTGTAAGGATTTAGCTCTAAAAGGTGAATCGGACGGAAACAGCGCTCAATTGAGCCTAATCGACGAAGATTGCAAAGATTTCAGACCGTTATGGCAAGCGCGTTTATTCCACTGATAATTATCAAAATGATTGGAATGCGGTAGACAGCGATGGAAATGAATTGCCAAATGGTCAGTATCTATACAAATTGAAGCATCGTAA
>JAULVA010000014.1:0-3234 GCA_032111275.1 Bdellovibrionota bacterium | reverse complement strand
CCCTCCAACGATTTAAACGGATCCCTACCGTATCCCGATTCATCACTACTAAGGACAGGGCTCGTCGACCGACCACTCGATATTTCTAAGAGAGAGAGTTCCCCGACCCCTGCCAGACCCAACGGTCCCCTGATGAGCAGCCCGGGCCGCGTCGTTTTACCTAATTACTGATTAAGGATTATTCGTGACTAATACCATACTAGTAGTGGACGACGACCAGACCTCCCTGGATATCGTTGACCTCGTCCTTGAGCGCGCCGGATACACCGTCGTGCGCTCCTCCAGTGGAACGTCGGCGGTTAGTGGCGTTAAAGAAGCCAATCCAGACCTCATCCTTATCGACCTCATGATGCCCCATATGAGTGGACAACAGGCCGTTCAGCAGATGAGGAGCAAGGGGGTTAAGGTCCCTATCGTGGCCTTTACCGCCCTTGATGACCCACGTATTCATCAAGAGGCTCGGGAGGCTGGATGCGACCTTATTGTCACAAAACCTTGTAAAAGCAAGGACTTAGTGCGAGGCATCCAGAGTCTTCTCGAGACCACATAAAGTGACGTTCTGAAGTTACATGTACCCCTTACCACCGTTATGTGGTAAACGAATGCGAGGCTAGAGGTTCTAGCCCACAGATTTTAAATAAGTTTAGGAAGGTGCTTTGAGCACACTATCTCCGAGGTGTTACATCCCCGGGGTAGTCTAGAGATGGAGGCCGACATACAACACATGTTCGGCGAGCGTTCCTGTGAGTGGATTTAATTACCCATACGATACTCAGCGATACACACGTGAAAACGTGTTAGGAGCACGACCCGTGCTCGCTGGGTACCTGCGTTGCGCGCATGCTCTCTCTCTTCAAGCACCTCCTTATCGGGAGGTAGATCATGGATCAGCGAATGATAATCAACGCGGTACATCCGGAAGAGTGCCGCATCGCAATCGTCGAAGGTTCAGCGCTCGCTGAACTGGAAATCGAGTCGAACGTTGGAAAGAAAGCTAAGGGGAACGTCTATCGTGGACGGATATCGCGAATAGAACCGAGCCTCCAGGCCGCGTTCGTTGATATCGGCACTCACCGAAACGGATTCCTGCAGATTAACGATGTACATCCATCGTGCTTTAAGAACCCTCCCCCACGCTCCGGAAAGATACGCATTCAAGACGTACTCGAACCGGGACAGGAGCTCGTGGTTCAAGTAGTAAAGGAGGAGCGCGACATGAAAGGCGCGACCCTCACAACCTACCTCTCCCTTCCAGGTCGTTATCTTGTCATCATGCCGGGCAGTGACCGCGGTGGAATATCTCGAAAGATTAGCGATAGCGACCAACGGGTTCGACTTCGTCGCCTGAGCCGAGAGCTTGAGGTTCCAGCTGGTATCGGCATGATCATCCGCACCGCGGGCCTTGATCGCTCACAAAGCGAACTCTCACGAGATCTCTCACTCCAATTGAAGCTGTGGGAGAGCATCCTCGTAGCGAATCAAACCGCCGCGGCGCCGTGTCTCCTTTATAAAGATAACGATCTCGCCACCCGCGTTATTCGTGACTACTTCACTCCGGACGTTCGAGAGATAATCATCGACGATCCTGAAACCTATCAAACCGTGAAGGAGTTCGTCGGCCAGGTCATGCCTCGGTATCGCTCACGGGTGCGTTTCTACGAAGAAAACCAACCGATCTTCGCTCACCACGGCATCGACCAACAGGTTCATGATACTCTCGCTCGCGAAGTGAAACTCAAGAGTGGCGGATCCATCGTGATCGAGCAGCTTGAGGCGCTCGTCGCTATCGACGTCAACTCCGGCAAAGCGACCGACACCGCGAACATCGAGGAGACCGCTTACAAGACGAACCTTGAGGCGGCCGATGAGGTTGCCCGCCAACTTCGTCTTCGGGACCTTGGAGGGTTAATCGTCATCGATTTCATCGACATGATCGATAAACGTCATCGGAGTGCCGTTGAGCGTCGACTTCAAGACGCTGTCGCTACCGATAAGGCGCGAATCGAACTTGGACGTCTCTCTAAATTTGGACTTCTTGAGATGTCCCGACAACGCCTGCGCGCCTCCTTGACGAGCCACGCGCACATACGGTGTGAGCACTGCCACGGAACCGGCGACATTAAGAACCCTGAACTCGTAGCTCTTGAGGCTCTTCGAAAGATTCAAGCCGCTGTGGTAGTCGGTCATGTAGCAAAGGTCAAGGCTCGCCTCCCCTCCGTTCCAGCGTTCTTCCTTCTTAACAATAAGAGAGGATTTATCGCGGATCTTGAGAAGGAACACGGAGTTCAGATCCTCATCCTTCCGGACGGGCGACTGAGACCTGACGAGTACGAGTTCGAGATGGAGGGTGTTCGAGACTCCAAGAAGACCGGCTCCGAAGGGACCGCCCCCACTCCGGCAGAGGGAACTCGCAAGGCGGAGCTCCGAACTTCGGCGCCACCATCAAGCTCCAACGGTGGCCGTGGATCGCGAAAGGCCGCCGAGACGTCCGGTTCCCGTCGCGAAGCTTCGGAGGCATAGCGCTCCTTTCCTTAGCGAACCGCTTTTTTCCTTTTCGTTGAAAAGTTCGGCGATTACGGTTGAAGGTTTGGTCGACCTCTGGTAAGTTTAGCTTGCTTAAAGTAACAATAAAATCCTGTGCCAGTGCTTCCCCGAGAAGGCTTCGAGCGAGAGCTCTCAGTGGGAAATGCGGACCGAAAATACCTGTTTTACGGTAGCGGGATTCGTGTACCTAGGCTTCGCTCGTGGTGGTTCTAAGACTTTTGATAGTTGTTTCAAGTTCATGTCGATCGGCCAGATACGCGAAGACCTCAAGAAGCTCGCCAAGTTGGCGGCAAACGTAAGCGAAGCTCACACCTGTACGATATTTCTGCCGACCGGGCTTCTTACCGCAACCTCGCCCCATCGTGGGATGGAAGCCGCCTTCTTCACCCCTCAACCTCAATAGAAATACCAACCGATATCTGTTACCATACCAATATGATGATTCGCAGCACGCATAAATGGAAACCTGAAAATCATAATATTGTGTATTTTTGTGTACAAGATTAAGGTCTATTTATTCGCGTGCTGGAAATTGTACAGTATCCTACGTACATTCATACCAGGTCCAAAAAACCTGTTTGTGAATAAATTATTTTCGTTTTCCCCCGCAACCATGGTGTGGAGCGGCTTTGGCCCCTACCATGGTATGTGGCGTGAGTATGCCTAAACCAAGTGCATAGGCGCCATCCT
>JAULVA010000013.1:290-1934 GCA_032111275.1 Bdellovibrionota bacterium | reverse complement strand
AATCGCGGTCAACGCAGCATCCGGAATGACCGTCACCTCGGAACCGCCCGGCCCTTGGTACCGTTCCGCGACCCGAGAGACAACCTGTCCCATCTTTGTGAAGAGTTCAGGCTTAATAGGATTCGCCTTGAGGCGGAAATACGGGCGATGAGGATCGCCAGCGATACTCGCGATGAGTCCAACCAACTCGTAGAGCGCGCAATCATCAAAGAGACCATCAGAGATGGCCTCACCCAGCTGGAGCACCAAACTCGTGCACAGCTCGGCCGCCCAGTACCCCTTATCGGTGAGGCTACCGCCTTCGACGTACCCAAGAGCCCGAAGACCATCGAGGCTGAGAGCCAACGACGTTTCCTGTTTCTTCTCAAGCTCGTCGGCATCGCGAAGTTTTCGACGAACGCGCTTCTCAACGCGCTTTAGCTTCTCTCCGGAGAGCGTTCCATCCTGCTCAATATCGCCCTGTTCCGTGAGCGCCTCCTCACGCATTCGGCTGGCGTTCTTACGATCCAAAAATGCTGCCAAACTTCGCTCAACGGTAAATTGCAGATCGTCTACGTTGCGATATTTGAGAAGATTCAACACCGTTGACGGCGCGGCGAAATACGACGAGCGAAGGGGTTCAGGTGGGCGTTTCGAGACCTCAAGGAGCACTCGGGCATCAGTCGACTCCCGCCGCTACGGTACCGGTAGCGATCATCATCCTGAGCATTCCACGAGACATGAGCTCCTCAAGCAGGAGTCGCCAAATAAGCAGCTGTCCGGCGTGGTGCGCCCCGACTCCGGTCGCTATTAGCGACCCATACTGTGGATATCCCGTTATAAATTCAGGATCAAAAGAGTACTTCTGAATAACAGCCTGTACCTCATGCTCGATTCGCTGTTGGTGCTCGATACCCAACACAGCGTTGGGATTTCGCGAAAGCGCCTCGACGTCACCGTCGCACTGCTTACGAGCGGTCCGGAAGAGGATAGCTGGCAATAGGTCATCGCGCTCAAGCTCACGCAAAATAATTGAGACTGGAAAATCTGGATACAACATTACCGCCTTCCTCGCTGACCACCCCGTCGACCACCGCGGCCTCCGCTTCGACCACGTCCACCGCCGCCCCCGCCGCGGCGCCCACCACGATCCTCGCCACCGCGCCCGAACTTGCCAGTCACGCGCGTGCCAGAATCATCAAGCGACGCTGATCCATAGAAGTGGGAAACTTCCGGAGAGAGGTGTCCCCTCTCATCACTGAGCGGGATTACTCCAAATTTCGGATGAAGGAATCCGTATCGCAGTTCAACGGGACGTTCCTTCTTCATTACAATTCGACACTCCTTGTTTCTCGTCTCCTCTATCCACGCCGCGATCTCTTCGGCGTTTGAGATAGAGGCTGACAGCATCAGGAGCGTCGCCGAGTGAGGCGTCAGAATGATACTCTCCTCCCACACCGCGCCGCGCTGAGGGTCGGCGATGTAGTGAACCTCATCAAGGATCACAAGGGAGTATCGTCCGCCACCGCGATACAATTCATTTCGATAGATCTCCGTCGTCGCGATTACGATATCGGAATCCCCCTCAATCTTTCGATCTCCTGTAAGCAGTCCTACCGTGTGATCAGGGGCGAAGGTGTGTTGAAACTCGGAATACTTGGTATT
>JAULVA010000013.1:0-280 GCA_032111275.1 Bdellovibrionota bacterium | reverse complement strand
CGACAGCGCCTTCAGCGGTGTGGTGTATACGGCGTGCTGTCCTTGTCGAAGCAGGTTCTTCATCGCCTCTATGGCGATGTACGTCTTTCCGGAACCGGTCGGCGCGACGACCAATGTGTCGATCCCAGCCGCGAGGTTTGATATCGCCTCTTTCTGGAAATCATCGACCTGAAACGTGCCTTTTGACGGCACTCCGATTCCAGAGAGAAAACGTTCTCTCGATTCTTTAATGGCGTTGTCTTTTAACATCTCTTTCTTCATCGTTATACCGGGGGGGGAG
>JAULVA010000012.1:3496-5328 GCA_032111275.1 Bdellovibrionota bacterium | reverse complement strand
ATTCAATGACGGGAAGGCGGAGGAACTCCTCGGCGAGAACGGTGAGGTTAAAGCTACGACTGTCCGGATTGAGCAGGTACGCCGCGACCATCGTGTCAAAGGCGACACCCTCTACGCTGAGGCCGTTGAGCTCAAGGATGCTGATGTCGTACTTGACGTTCTGGCCACTCTTCCTCACGTCGGGATTCCCGAAGTGACGCTTCGTGTTGTCTACGAAATCCCTCCAGGATATCTGCCCCTCTCCGTTTTTGTGCCCGAAAGGAACGTAGTACGCGGCCTTGTCGTCCCAGCAGATCGAGATCCCAACGATCTCAGCGTTATGAATCTCAAGGGAGGTCGTCTCAAGATCGAACGCGAACTCCTTCTGTTGGAGGAACTCCTCAAGCCATGCTGGGAAGTCAGCGGCGAGGACAGTCTTATACGTAAAGCTCTCGCTCACCTTCGGTCGAGCAGCCGATCCCAAAACGTTTTTAAACTCCTTAAAAAGTGAGGTGAATTCGAACCGCTCGAAGAGCTCCCCAAGGTGGGTCGCGTCGACCTCTCGCTTGGCGAGGAGGTGGCCGATGTCCTCTCCATCGACTGAGACTTCCTGTAACGGAACGTTGCTATCCACCTCAACGAGTCTGCGAGAGAGGCGAAGTTGGACGAGATTCGACTCTATTGTCTCGGCGATCTTTTTGCGGTTTCGAATCTCCGCGTCGCTCTTGATCGCCTCAATGTTGGAGATAACGCCCTCGACGTCACGGTATTTCACGATGAGTTGCGCCGCGGTCTTCGGTCCAACGCCATCGACACCGGGAACGTTGTCGGAGGTGTCTCCCGTCAGCGCGAGAACTTCGGTCACTTGGGTTGGTCCCACGCCGAATTTCTCAACCACCTCAGGCGCCTTATAGCGCTTGTCCTTCATCGTGTCCCAAATGGTGACGTGGTCGTTCACGAGTTGCATGAGGTCTTTGTCGCCTGAGACGATCACAACATCCTTCTTCTGAGCCACGAGCTTCGCGGTCAGGGTCGCGATGATGTCATCGGCCTCATAACCAGGCGCTTCAAGAACAGGGAGGCCGATAGCTTTGGAGAGCTCTCGGAAGTAGGGCATCTGTTGCACAAGCTCTGGTGGGCACTCGTCACGATTCGCTTTGTATTCAGGGTAGAGATCGTTGCGAAATGTTTTACGACCGGCATCGAAGATGATCGCGACCTGTGAGGAGTTTGCGGTGGCGATGGTCTTCAAAACCATCTTCAGGAAACCGAAGAGAGCGTTCGTTGGAAATCCGTCCTTAGTGCTCAACCGTTGAATCGCGTAGAAGGCGCGGAAGATGTAGCCGGATCCATCGATGAGGTAGGTGGTTTCGTGCGGTTGCGTCATGCACGGAGGTTACGAGGGGAGGGGCGAGGGGTCAACTGTTTGGAGCAGGGCGTGATGCGGATGTTTACCCGGAGGGCCCGTGTCCTCACGGGCCGGGCATGTGCGAATGTTTTGGTGCGAGTTCCGGCCCGTCGGGAGACGGGCCCTCCGGTGTTTGCGGGATAACGCCCCTACGCAATCAACGGCAGATTAATTCCCAATCTCTTATTGAGTGCCGCTCGAAGGCGATTTTGGACATCGACTGAAATCGGTTGTTCTGGCTCGCGAAGCTCTGCCGCGCTGATCACCACATGGGTGTAGGAGGCAAGGAAGGCGGCGCACTCCGCGCAGTCGTCAAAGTGATCTTCCATCGCGATGCGCTCGCTCACGGGAAGCTCGTTGTCTGTGTAATCCCCTAGGCGCGCGATTACATCTTTGCAATCCAGCATATCGTTGTTCTGTGTGTTTTTGTCGGAGTTGAAAGTAT
>JAULVA010000012.1:0-3486 GCA_032111275.1 Bdellovibrionota bacterium | reverse complement strand
GGGTCCTTCGGTAAGGGATAGTTCTTGTACGTCTTCGCTACTAAGTAAGGACTGACAGCCACAACCTCTTCCTATCCTGCGTGGGCCCAAACGAGCGGCCCGTAAAACCTTTGACTAACCTCGTCAGCGACAGTTCCTGTGTCGTTCTCCTCTATTTGATTCTTCTTCTCAGAAAACGATGCAAATTTGTTACAAATTTTTGACAGGGAAATGACATTTGCAGACTTGCGATGCCAAGTACTTGAATATGAGGGCCTTTTTGGATTGGAAGCGGCGCGGGCAATTACGAGCGGCTCCGACCAAAGTCGGCGGTTCACAAAGAGGTTCACCGGCAATCAGGTAGTTACGCTACGAACTTGTAGCCTACGCCGTGAACAGTCAGGATGTGCTGCGGCTCATCGATGTTGGTCTCGATCTTTTGCCGGAGCCGAGCGATGTGGTTATCCACGGTTCGGGTCGTTGGGTAGGAGTTGTATCCCCACACCTCATCCAGAAGCTCGTCCCGGGTCACCACGGAGCCTTGTTTGGACACGAGATAACGCAGAAGGCGGTATTCTCGGGCCGAAAGCTCGATCGGTTCTTGGCTCTTGAGAGCGCGGTAGGCTTTGAAGTCTACGACGACATCCGAGAACTTGATCTCATCGATTGAGGTAACTCGCTGAATTCGCCGGAGAAGTGCCTTGACGCGTGCGATAAGCTCAAGCATTCCAAAGGGTTTGGCGAGGTAGTCATCCGCCCCAAGGTCGAGCCCCAGTACCTTATCTACCTCTGTGCTGCGAGCGGTGAGGAGAATAAGAGGTGTGGAGACACCAGCCATTCTGATCTCGCGACAGGCTTGAAGCCCATCTTTGCGGGGCATCATGACGTCCATGATGATCAGGTCAGGTTTTTGTTGATTTATAAGGGTGACGCCCTCTTCGCCATCAGGCGCGGTGAGTACTTTGAAGCCCTCTAATTCGAGGTTCATGACGAGGCTCTTACGAATAAGCTCTTCGTCCTCAATAACAGCTATTACGAAACCGTCCCCGCGCATGTCGTACTACCCAGAATCCTTTCTCAGCCAGCCCTTGGATGTTATAGGATTCTAGCAACTTTGAAACCCTTAGTAATGGTCTCATCGCCTTGCTTTTCCTATCGCAGATAGGTATCTTACCTCTTCTGTTTTCCTGACTCTAATACTTTCAGGGATTTATAGCCAAGAGACTATTTGCTCCGTAGGCGTAAATCTTTCGCTGAAAAAGAAGGGACGAGGCGGAGGTCACCTAAGCAGCTAAAAGTCTTAGGGAAGAGACCCACTAAAAGAGGGCCGAAAAAGAGAGAGCAGAAAAAACGGACTCGGAGAAAAATCCGGTCGATTTTTTGAAACAGATAATTTTCGAACCAGTGAAGTTGTAACCGGTGAAGGTGTAAGCGGTATGGCAAAGAAAGAAGAAACTGCAGTAGTTGAAGAGCCGAAGGTATTCGCGATCGTTCGCACAGCGGGCAAGCAATACAAGGTGAGCCCTGGAACGAAGATCTCGATCGACACCGTCGAGGGTAACCCAGGTGACAAGATCACGTTCTCTGATGTCCTCATGGTCGGCAAGACCGGTGGAAGCGACATCAAGATCCTCTCCGCTGGCGGAAGCAGCCTCGGTGTAACGGTTACTGGACGTCTTGTCGCGCACAAGCGAGACAAGAAGGTCATTATCTTCAAGAAGCGTCTTAAGGGTGGATACACCAAGAAGCAGGGTCATCGCCAAGATAAGAGCGAGATCGTGATTGAGAATGTTTCCCTCTAAGAGAGATTTGAAAATTTAGGGTGATGTCATGGCACATAAGAAAGCGGTAGGAAGTACCAGAAACGGACGAGACAGCCAGGGGAAGCGCCTTGGTGTTAAGAAGTATGGCGGCCAGGTTGTTCGCGCGGGCAATATTATCGTGCGCCAACGTGGAAGCACATATCACGCTGGTGACAACGTTGGCACCGGTCGTGATTACACGCTCTTCGCTCTCGTTGATGGTGTTGTTGAGTTCAAGCAAGGGCTCAGACAATCAGTCAACATCAAGCCTCTTCAGGCTGCGTAAGGCGGGTTGCCGTCCCAATGTGGCGGCTAATGCTTTAAAGAGAGGAGTTCGGTGCGTGATGCCCGGCTCCTCTTTTTTTATCCAAGAGTTGTTGTATGAAGTTTATCGATGAAGCAGTCATAGAAGTGAACGCCGGAAAGGGTGGCGCCGGCTGCCGTAGCTTCCGCCGTGAGAAGTTCGTTCCGCTTGGTGGTCCCGACGGTGGTAACGGTGGTCGCGGAGGCTCCGTGATTCTGCGTGCCGATTCGAGCGTTCAAACGCTGCTCGACTTCAAATTTCAACCAGAATGGAAAGCTGGAGATGGAAAGCCAGGTGGTGGCGCCCGAAAGGACGGCCCGGCCGGAGAGGATGTTATCGTAAAACTTCCCGTGGGTACTCAAGTTCTCGCCTACGACCCTGAGACGCAAGAGGTAGGAGATCTCGTCGTCGATCTCGATGAGATCGGCAAAGAGTTTACGATCGCGAAGGGTGGTCGTGGAGGAAAGGGAAACTCGTTCTTCAAAACCTCAACGAACCAAGCGCCTGAACATGCGCAACCTGGAGAGGCGGGGGAGCACGGGGCCTACCAGCTCTCACTCAAACTCGTAGCTCACGTCGGACTTGTTGGATTTCCAAACGCTGGAAAGTCGACCCTTATCTCTCGAATCTCCGCGGCGCGACCTAAGATCGCCGATTATCCATTCACGACCCTCGTTCCCAATCTCGGAGTGGTTCAAGCAAAGGGAAATCGCTCCTTTGTTGTCGCCGATATTCCGGGACTCATTCCTGGAGCAAGTGAAGGAAAGGGACTCGGAATACGGTTCCTCAAACACGTTGAGCGAACGAAGATCATCGCGCACCTACTCGACCTCACGCACCTTGAGGAGGATGGAACGGAGTCTGACCTTGAGCAGCTCTTTGACTCTATCAATCATGAGCTGGCGGAGTTCTCCGAGGAGCTTGCGTCCCGCGAGCAGTTGGTTGTTTTAACCAAAAAGGACTCCGTTTCCTCACCTGAGCGGGTCGAGCACTTCAAGAAACGGTTCCAAGAGCGTGGTTTTGAGGTTGCTGTAATCTCAAGCGTAACGGGCGATGGGATTCCCGAGGTCATTGAGTCTTTGGCGAAGCGAGTGTTCATGGACATCGCGGCGTCAGAGACACAATTACATTCGTGATGAATCCGGAGGGCCCGTATCCTTACGGGCCGGGATCGCGGCCGTCGTTTCGGGTCGCGGCATCCTTCGCGATCCAATTTGAAAAATGGGGGCATCACCGGCCTCTCAGGAGAGAGGCCCTCCGGATCGATATTTGTCGTCGATGATGGGGATACATGGGATGCGATGAACCCGGAGGGCCCGTATCCTTACGGGCCGGGATCGCGGCCGTCGTTTTGGGTCGCGGCATCCTTCGCGATCCAATTTGAAAAATGGGGGCATCACC
>JAULVA010000011.1:0-10995 GCA_032111275.1 Bdellovibrionota bacterium | reverse complement strand
TGCTCAAATACGGGCACAAAACGCTGATTTTATTGTTCGCATCAGAGAGAACGCCTACGAGAACTATCACCAGCTGTTGACCGATTATATGTTATAGGGGACGCTCCCTTTTCCCTTACCAGGATGCTCCCTTTTTCCCATTTCATTGCCGCCTTTATCAATCCGTCGCTACTATCCGCGACGTTGAGATGAGATCTCCATGCTAGGTTCTCCTCACGATAGAGGGAGGCCTACATGATGAACCCAACCAAAACGCTCTCAGTAGCTCCAGTTCAAATCAGACAAGATGCGGACGTCTATGGGCTTCGGTCCGATATGTTAGAGCCCTCTCCTCGGTACACACCATCGTCTCCCGTATCTGTCGACTCGGGGAACACGTCAGAGGGAGCTCCTCACGGAACGGCCTCTCTCGCTAATCTTCGCCCACCAAGAAGGTACGCACGGAGAGGTTTCAATGAGTTGCTAGATTATTGGGGCGTGCGGAGGCGATTTGGCTCGAAAGGAGCCGGTACGATGTATCGCGCAAGGGATAACATGGGCGGCGTCCCTTTATTCCTTAAAGGGGACGGTTACCTATCAGTCGACGCGAGCGCCACTAAAACCGACACCCGACGCTCGGAGCGAGCTATCTTCATAGCCTTTGTGGGGGAAACCGAGACAAAATCGCTACCGACATCTTTTTGGTACCGGACCTTCAACATCTCCCGGTAGCACTCATAGAATTCGGTCGACTCATCCTGTGAATCCCACTCACTCGTCCACGAGACGAATTTCTCCGCGCCCTCTCCCTTAAAGACTACGACCCTATCTCGTCGCCATCCCTCCGCGCACGTGGCGCCTCTCTGCTTGGATGACAACGCGGTGCCCAGAAGAGCTGACACCGCGAATTCGCCAACGGTGTCAGCGTAGATAGGCGATGCCTTTTCGTTGGGCCGCTCTACCTCATCACGAGGGAGCTCCCGAGGAACGAACGAGCGATTGATATACTGCTCTGGGTGGAGAACCTCACGAGAGCTCCTCGGAGGGTTCGAAAACGCGGCGTTTATGGCGGAGAAGCCGCCGAGCCGTTGCACGTGCCGAACGAACGTCAGTCCATCAAGGTAGGGAAAAAGTAAGATTCGCTCTAAGGTCTCGGGGACCTTTACGGTCGACTCCGGAACAGAGACCTCAGAGATATCCTTTGCAACCTTCGCAGACCTCCCGCTCATGAACTCCTGCATTATGGCGGTGGCATCCCCCTCGACGAGAGCTGCGCGAGCCATGAGTTCGTCGCTCTCCCGTTCTTTGGGATCTAAGAAATGAGTAAGTCCAAACTTTTGGTCCTGCAGCGCGTGAGTAAGCTCGTGAACTGCGACCGGCATTTGAAGCTGTGCCGCCATGATATCGAGCATCACGAACTCCTTCCTCTCAGGGTCGTAGTATCCCCCGATCTGTTGCACGTAGGCCTGAACGATCTCCCTCTCATAGGGATAGTCATCAGGCACGATCCCCACAGCCCGATACCACAGCTCCTCCATCGCCAAGGTCTCTTTAGGGAATTTCTCCGCGATGGTTTTTCTCAGAAATCTCTCAATATCAGCTCGGGAGTGAACGACACATGGGACCGGGGATTGAGGCGCGAGACCACGGAGCTTCGAAGCGTCCCGAAGCGCCCGTTCCGTCACCGCACACATACTTGGCTCCGCCACCACGGTCGTGGTCGGCATACAGCAGAGGGTTGCGACTACACACACAGGGAACTGGCCAACTACCTTGCGAGCGAACGCTCGCATGCTCGGACGCAGCCCTTTGAGAGCCCCTCCAACACCCGAGTTCGCGCGCCTCGCTTTCTTGGCCATCTCCAGCAAACTGTTGAATATGCACCTCGAACTCATGCGCGTCTCTTGTAGCTTTTTACCTGTCCAATCGTTGCGGCGAGCGCTCATCGCGAGTTAGATTGCGCCCATGTCGTCTCGCTCGAAACTCACCATACGGCAGGCCCGAGAGAACAACCTTAAGGCTCTCAACCTCGACCTCCCGCACGATACCTTCGTCGGAATCACCGGGCTCTCTGGTTCGGGCAAATCCTCGCTCGCGTTTGACACTATATACGCTGAGGGTCAACGGCGGTACATCGAAACCTTCTCTCCCTATACCCGCCAATTCTTCGATAAGGTTAAACGCCCAAAGGTCGACCTGATCGAGAACGTTCGTCCCGCCATCGCTATCCAGCAACGAACGCGCATAGTGAATTCCCGCTCTACAGTCGGCTCGATGACCGATATCAACGATTTCTTGAAGATCGTCTGGAGTAACGTCGCGACGCCGGTATGTCCTGAGTGCGGACTTGAGCTTTCTCGTTGGGACGCCTCCTCCCTGACATCGCTTCTCGCGAAGTGGGTGGCAAAGAAAAAGGCCTCGACCTTTCTTCTGGGGCTCAAGGTAAAAAACTCTAAAGACGTTCTGGAACGTCTCCAGATGCTCGGCTACTCGCGCTACTTCGATAAGAAGAAGGGAAACCTTGAAAACCTTGAGGAGGCCCCGCCCCTCAAGAAGCTGAAAGAGGTATCAATAATCCTCGATCGATGCTCAGGCTCCTCCTTTACTCCGGAGCGAGTTCGGGAATCGCTTGAACAGTGCTTCGCCCTCGGTAACGGAACGGTTGAAGTAACCGAGGTACGAACTCGCGCTGCTCGCCCCTGGCTTCGAATCCCCGTGTCAGGAACCGCTCATGATCCGCACCAGAGATACGAGACGCACATCTTTAAAAATACCTATCACTGCGGAGACGGCGAGGTTTCTATCGAGCGCCCCCGTCCATCACTTTTCTCGTATAACCATCCGATAGGCGCGTGCCCCGAGTGTAACGGCTTCGGCAAGGTGCTCGTTATCGACCCTCACAAATGTGTGCCGGACCACAGCAAGTCCATAGCTGGATACGCCGTGGAGTGCTGGAAAGGCCCCTCTGCTTCAGATGAGCACCGAAGACTTCTCTCGTTTTGTAAGAGTGAGGGAATTTCGATCGACGCTCCATGGGCTTCGCTAACTCCTGAGCAACAAGAGGCGATCTTCAACCACAAGTCACGAACCTACATCGGTATCAATCCTTGGTTTCAGTGGCTTGAGCGAAAGAAGTACAAGATGCACGTTCGGGTGTTCCTCGCTCGATATCGAGGACAGGTCGAGTGTACGGTCTGCGGCGGCACCCGGCTCAAGTCGGACGCGCTCGCCTATAAGATCGATGGCAAAACGATCGCTCAGATCTCCTCCATGCCCCTCAACGAGCTCTCTCCATGGTTCGCCGCGCTTCAAAGATCTTTAAAGGAAACAAAGAGGCTGCCTCGACAACTAGCGGAAGTGTTTAAAAACATCTCCAGTCGGATGGACTATCTTGTTTCGCTCGGACTCCCCTACCTGAGCCTCGATCGGCTCTCTCGAACCCTCTCAGGGGGGGAAACGCAACGGGTCAATCTTGTTTCGGCGGTCGGCAGTAATCTGATTTCCACGCACTTTGTACTCGACGAGCCGTCCGTTGGTCTCCATGCTCGCGATACTGAGCAGCTCATTAAAGCGCTGCACGACCTAACCGAGCGAGGAAATTCTCTGACAGTGGTCGAACACGACCCCGATTGCCTTGAGGCCGCTGATACGATCCTTGAACTAGGGCCGGAAGCTGGGGAGAAAGGTGGTGAGGTTACATATTATGGGCCGCAAGAGGAGTGGCCCGGGTTGGGAATGAGGGCGTTCGATTTGAACGACACACCTCCCCTCTTCGCCAAGCGACTTGAAATTCGAAACGCTCGCAATAGAAATTTAAAGTCGCTCTCAGTGGACATTCCGCTGGAAGCCTTTGCGTGCCTGACGGGCGTATCCGGTAGTGGCAAGAGCTCGCTCCTCAAAGAGGTAATCGAGAATGCCTACGAATTGCATACTGGCGTCATTCCCGGGGAGAGCACGGTAGACGCGCAGGTCACAGGCTTCCAGCACGTCCGACAGGTTCTTCTCATCGACCAATCGCCACTTTCAAAAACACCCCGCGCTAATATAGCGACCTATACGAAGATGTGGGACCGCGTGAGGGATCTGCTAGCCTCAACCGATGAGGCAAAAAGCCGTGGACTCTCAAAGTCCTCATTCTCGTTTAACGTGGCGGGAGGCCGATGCCCAGCTTGTGAGGGCGCCGGCTTTATTCGCGAAGACATGCAGTTCTTAAGCGATGTCTTCATGGAGTGCGAACCCTGTCTCGGGATGCGCTTCCAGGCTTCAGTTCTTGAAGTAAAGTACAACGGACGGAACGTTCACGAGATCCTCTCGATGAGCGTTGACGCGTGCCGCGAGTTCTTCGAGAGAGACCTCCTTATCTCCAGCGTATGTCGCGTGCTCTCGCAGCTTGGCCTTGGGCACATTACTCTAGGCCATCCGCTCAGCGATCTGTCAGGTGGCGAGGCTCAGAGATTAAAGCTCGTTCCTCACATCATGGAGGGCTCACGAGCCACCTCGCTCTTTCTCTTCGACGAGCCCACGACCGGACTCCACGTTCGCGATGTAGAGCGCCTCATCGAGCTCTTCCACTATCTCCGACAACAGGGGCACTCCATCCTGTGCGTTGAGCACAATCTCCGTCTTATCGCGGCGGCTGATTGGATTATCGATCTCGGCCCGGAGGGTGGCGCGAAGGGTGGAGAGATCGTTAAAACTGGCACGCCGGCCGAGTTCGTCAGGGATCCGATTGGAGCGACCGGTCGCAAGAGCCTCACCGCTCACTACCTCGCCCAATTCGCGAAACAATACGCTCGCCCTCAAAAGGCACGGACAACGAAAGCGAAGGCCCGACCAAACAAGCGCTCACCAAAAACGCCCGCCACCCATATCCACATTCGCGGTGCCAAGGAGCACAACCTCAAGGATATCAACGTTTCGATTCCCCTTAATTCGCTCATCACCCTCACCGGCGTTTCCGGTTCCGGTAAATCAACGATAGCGAAGGACATCCTCTACGCGGAAGGACAGCGGCGCTACCTCGACTGCCTCTCACCGTACGCTCGCCAATTCATCAAGGAGCTTAAAAAACCAGCTATTGATGATATCTCGCACGTTCAGCCAACGATCTGCGTGTATCAACATACCTTTCAGCCCTCTGCCCTTTCGACCGTGTCGACCATGAGCGAGGTGTATAACTTTCTCCGACTCCTCTTCGCGAAGGTCGGTGTTCAGTACTGCCCAGATCATCCCGAGGAGTCGATTTCACCACTCTCCGCTGAACAGATCGCGCAGCACATCAAGTCGTCGTACTCGGGAAGCATTCGGCTCCTAGCCCCCGTCATTAACAACAAGAAGGGACATCATCGAGCTGTCTTCCAACGAGCAATCGAGACCGAGATATCAGAGGTCCGCGTTGACGACGCTATCGCGCCCCCCTCCAAATTCGTGGATGAAGGCCTCGCGAAGACGAAGATCCACTCCATCGATTTCGTTACAGCGCGATTCAACGCCAAAACCATGCCGGTTGACCTTATCACCGAGGGCATTCAGCAAGCGCTCAGCATCGGCGGAGGAACGGTCGTCGTTCTCGGGCCTTCTGGCGAGCGCGTGTTCAGCTCTGAGAGAACGTGCCGAATCTGTCAGCGTGGTTTCTTTAAACCTGACCCAGAAGACCTCTCCTTCAATTCTCGCCGCGGACGGTGCACGAAGTGTGACGGATACGGATCCGTTCGAAACAAGGTGTGCCCGACGTGTAACGGTGCGCGGATTAACCAGACAGGACGAAATATCCGACTTCTCGATAAGAATATCTTTGAACTCACCGCGCTCTCCTCTGTCGAGCTCCGCGCGGCGCTCAAGAAGATATCGGCGGATACGTCTCTCTCGTTTATCTCAGACCCAATTATCCAGGAGTTAAACGGCAAACTGGATACACTGACCCATCTTGGACTCGACCACCTCTCGCTTAACCGTGAGTGCGCGACGCTCTCAAACGGAGAACTCCAACGATTGCGTTTGGGAACCGCAATCGGCTCTCCGCTCTGTGGTGTCACCTATATCTTCGATGAGCCGAGCGCTGGGCTTCATCCGGCGGACAACAAGCGGCTCCTTGGCAAGCTCGTTGAACTGAAAGACCGCGGCAATACGGTTATTCAAATTGAACACGAGATAGATAACATCCGCGCCGCCGAAGAGATTATCGACGTGGGACCGGGAGCCGGAACTCACGGTGGTGAGATCGTTTTCCAAGGGACGGTTAGTGAAGCCGTTGCCTCAAAGGGCTCGCTCACCGGCCTTGCGCTTACCCGCGAGCTAACGATCAACAAGGAACCGCTCTCCTCTGAGGAGAAGCTCACCATTCACGGTGCGACCAAAAATAACCTGAAATCTCTCGACGTAACCGTTCCTCTGCGGAGCCTCGTCACCGTCGCCGGCGTTTCTGGGGCTGGCAAGAGCTCCCTCGTTCACGGTGTAATCGGAGAGGCGCTCGATGGAGGCGCGGACAAGAAAGGGGCTTTCGAGGGACGACACGGATCGGTGGAGACCTCTACAAAGATCGATAGATTCCTCATCGTCGATCAGCAACCTATTGGAAAGACATCTCGGTCAACACCAGCTTCATACCTCGGCATTTGGGATGAGATTCGCAAGGTATTCGCTGAAACGCTTGAGGCGAAATCTCGTGGATGGGGCCCGAGTTTCTTCTCTCATAACACCGGCAAAGGTCGCTGCCCAACCTGCAAGGGACAGGGACAGCTCACCCTTGAGATGAGCTTCCTCGCCGAAGCTAAGGTTGAGTGTGAAAGCTGCATGGGCAGTCGATTCACACCGGAGGCTGATACGGTGAAATTCCGAGACCTCACAATCAGTCGCTCTTTGCAACTTACCTTCGATGAGGCTCGAACCTTCTTTATCAACCACAGAAAGATTCATCAGATCTGTAAGCTCGCGTGCGATCTAGGATTGGGGTACCTAACTCTTGGGCAGCCATCCTCGACACTTTCAGGCGGTGAGAGCCAACGATTAAAGCTTGTCTCTGAGCTTCATCAATCACGCAAAGGGCATACGCTCTATATCCTCGACGAACCTACGACCGGGCTCCATCGTCTCGACGTTGATCTTTTACTCAAGGGGCTCCACGCTTTGGTGGACCAGGGAAATTCCGTCATCGTGATAGAGCACGACGCCGACATGATCACGCAATCAGACTGGATCATTGAGCTCGGGCCAGAGGCCGGTGACGCAGGTGGCAAGATAGTATTCGAGGGGGCGCCGTCCGGACTGCTCAAGGCTAAAACACCGTGGGGAGTCGCTCTCAAGGAGCGGGTCGCCATGCATTCCGAACTACTCGCCGACCGGGCCGCGTAGGTCCTAGTTACTTCCCGGATACCCATTCACTCGCTGGCGCTTGCGCACAGCCTGGAGACAAACACCGTAGATTTCACCGCCGTTTGTCAAATCCCACGTGTGATTACCACCTTGAAGAACTTCTTTGATCCGGATGAGGGAGAGCCCATATCCCATGTAGCCTACATACTTAACAACTGGAAGGGTAACGCTCGCCACGATCCGGCCGTTCCTCCAGGTATTCTTCGTCACAACTTCGTTACCGTATCCTACCGTGTTCATGAGGAGGATCGGTTCACCGAAATACTTTCCATCCGAAGATGGTTTGATAGAGGCAACCGGCTTGCGAGAATACGGTTGCTCTTTAACTGAGATAGAGATTGTGAAGTTGGTATCATACAGCTTTGGATCAACGCCCGTGAGGTCAAGCTTTACTTGCGCGAGGTATCGATCCGTCTTTTTTCCGCACGCATCCTTCAGAACATGGAACCAGGGCGACATGTAGGCGTAAACGGAGCTGTATGAAGACTCGAGAACAAAGCTATTAACCGGCTTGGTCACCCCATACGACCTGAACCCGTACGATTTGATGTTGCGATGCTTGGCCGCGAGCGCCCTCTTTGCTTGCATCTTACCGATGAAACCTCCGCGAGCGACTCCTTTAAGACCTACCGGACCCGTTACACTGAGCTGAACCGCGTTAGAAACATTCCCCTTCGACACAAAGAACACCGAGATAGCTTTTAGGTTTCGTTGGTCCGGGCCCATGGTGATCTGGTACTGCCGGCCATCAGCCACAACCTCGTAAGGTGCCAATTCTTGGGCAGCGGCGACATTGACCGTGACAAGAAGAGCTGCGAAGAGAGAGAAAATACGACGTGGGTTCATGGCAAATACCTATGTAAGTTTCTTCATGGAGCGTTATGAAGAGATCAGCTACGTATGTGACATGTCCGATTCAACTAGCCGAAGTGCTTGATGCGACCAGAGAGCTTCTCGCTCGTTGTGCAACCAAGCCACACAGCCGCTTTGCAATTTCAACTACTTACATCGCACATATCCGATACCTGAAGCAGCTTCGCCTCGCATGCCGATAAGGGGGTGTCTACGGTCTTGAACGTTGTATGGCAGGGCGGTCACTCTCATTCATATTCGAAGCACTCTCAAAACTTGAGAGCGCTGTTGAGCACGCCGCTCAGTCCATGAGGTTGGCCAAGGTGAGAGATCCGGCCGTTCTTGATCGAATTTCATCATACAAAGAGATAATTCGTAGACAACATGTGCTCCTGGGGGACCTTCAGCGAGCTGCCGCTCGCGAAGATTGGAAAGAGGTCTCACGCATTACCAACCTCGTCCAAGGATCCTCCCTTATGATAAAGGTTGATGCCGGCTTTCTCATCTCAAACATGAAAGCACCGGCAGCGTCCTCAAGGGCGAGCCAACACTGAAACCCCTAACGAGGATGTCTGGGGAAGCGAGGCAAAACTCCACGTGAACGTGCTCGTAAACGTGAACGTGAACGTACCCGGAATAAAAAATCAATGTTTTCGGGTACGTTTACGAGCACGAGTACGTTCACGTTCACGTTTCAGGGTCCACAATTAGACTCCTAATAGGTTTTGTCCCGATTCCCTGGGACGAAACCTCCCAAGCTTGATCATAGATCGAGCTGACGACGGTGTTGTCGGAAGCTAGATTCCCTGATAAACCCATTCCATGCGGAGCTCCCTCTTCCTTCCCTCTTTGATACTTCCGGTTGTCCTGTTCTTTCTGCCAACCTATGAAGCCCCTGAGGCGAAAGCGACTACCTCCTCATTCGCTAAGACAATAAACCCGGACTCGTTAACGGCAACGGTTAATGCATCTCGAATCTGCAGCTTGGGCGCGGATAGTTTACGAGGGAACTCCCTCCTTGAGGTCGCAGACTCCCCTCTCCTCGCGAAATTTCACGAACACGTGAAGGTTAGGAGCTGTTCATCAGAGAGTTTGAAGCCCCTCGATGGGGCACTGTGCGCGCTACGGTGAGCTGACCAACCGAGTTCTCAGCTAGTCGACTCTGGTCATGTGTGTCCGCAAACTATCCACCTAACACCGATTGAGATATTCCGCTTGTCGAGAGCTCTCTAGGGCATTATGAAGGGAGGTAGGTTTTCCCTCTAAGCGACCGTTTGAAAGAGCAGAGTGCTCCGAGGCTCTCTTTGAGACATGAGGGCATAACCGATCCTTCTCCGCTTCGGCGAAGGGCGTGTGTACGAGGTACTCTCATGATCAGCCACCGTTCCGTTCCAAGACTTCTTGCCTCTATAATTATCGGTGCTGTGGCCACTGTAACCATCGGGTGCGCCTCATCGAGCGCTCCACGCAACCCGAATCAAGAAGGGCTTCAGGAGGTTCTCCAAGCTGAGTTTGTGACCCTGGATGGTTCTCGGGAGCGCATCGCGAATTTTAGCGGTAAAATTGTACTACTCCACTTCTTCGCCTCGTGGTGTCCTGACTGCACAGCCGAAGCCCCCTCACTTCGAAATCTCGATGTGGCGCTGAAGGGCTCAGACTTCCAGATAATCGGTGTGGCTATCGACGACGATCCCTTTGAAGCCCGAGGCTTCGCCGCGAGGATGCGGCTCCCATTCCCTGTTATCTTGGATACCCAGGGCGAACTGAAGCGATACTTCTCGGTCAGAGAGGTTCCCACCACTATGTTCCTCGACCGAATGGGGCTGCCGGTGACGTTCCAGGATCCGGATAACGGAGCGCCTACCGCGAAGTTGAGCGGCGCCCGACGATGGGATACCGATAGACCCGTCGAGATGATAGCGGGCATGATTGAGGCGAGGTAGCCTGACCGTATCCTTAAGGAAGTGAGGCGAAACAACGCATTCGCGTTGTTTCGCATAGGTGGAAAGCCTATTTTGGTCGCAAAGACGTAAGAAGACAGCGGTGCGGCAGCACCGCTACCTGGCAAAAGCACGCGAAAGCTGGGTGTTGCCTCTTCGTCTTAGTGCGCGATCCTCTTCGAGAGGTTTTGCGCTATCACATCGAGAAACTGCTCCGTACTCAAATAATGCTCACGCTTAAGATCATCTCCGTAGATGCAGAGCGCGAGATCCTTTGTCATCTTGCCGCTTTCAACAGCGTCAACACACACCTCCTCAAGGGCGTTCGCGAAACTCACCAGGGCGTGGTTTCCGTCAAACTGTCCACGGAACCTCAATCCGGTCGTCCACGCGAAGATCGAGGCGATCGGATTCGTTGAGGTCTCCTTCCCTTGTTGGTGAAGACGGAAGTGACGGGTCACAGTTCCGTGAGCCGCTTCAGCCTCGATGGTACGTCCATCCTCAGTCATGAGAACCGAGGTCATTAAACCGAGAGATCCGAAACCTTGCGCGATAGAGTCAGACTGAACGTCTCCATCGTAGTTCTTACAAGCCCAGAGGAATCCACCCTTTGACTTCATCGCGTACGCAACCATGTCATCGATCAGACGATGTTGGTACTCGATACCTGCCTTCTCGAAAGCTGTCTTGAACTCCGCGTCGTACACAGCTTGGAAGATATCCTTGAAACGTCCATCGTACGCCTTAAGGATCGTGTTCTTTGTGGAGAGATAGGTCGGCAACTTCTTCGCGAGGCCGTAGTTCAAGCAGCTACGCGCGAAGCTCTGAATCGACTCGTCGAGGTTGTACATCC
>JAULVA010000010.1:1903-5908 GCA_032111275.1 Bdellovibrionota bacterium | reverse complement strand
AGATTGAGCCCTCTTGCCCCAGGTAAACCTCGTTTAGATAGAGCTCAAGGAGCTGCTTTTTCGAGAGGTGTCGTTCGAGACTCATCGCCGTCGGAATTTCAAGAAGCTTTCGAGAGATCGTCTTTTTGGGGGACAGGAAGAGATTCTTGGCGAGCTGTTGGGTCAAGGTGCTGCCTCCCTGAACCAATCGGCCGGCTATGATGTTTCGAACGAGAGCACGAGTGATGCCAAAGATATCGATCCCGAAGTGATTAAAAAAACGCTCATCCTCGATCGCGATCACGGCGTTCTGAACGCTCTGAGGGATGCGGTCCAGTGAGACAAAGCGACTCGCTCGCATCTCCTGCGCCCCAAGGTAGGAGATAATTTGCGGTTCAAGAAGGGTCCGCTGTGACTTAGAGGCCTGAGCGAGTGTCTCGCGGCCATCGTCAAGCGCTAAGGTGATACGACGGGCCTTGGTGAGCGCTCCGGTGGCGGTGGTAAATTCTCGGGTGTAAATGGTGAGGGTGTCCTTCGCGAGTGAAAATTCCCCAGGGCGGGAAGGGGACGAGGGGACCTCAGTGTAGCGGCGATCTAAGAGAATATCTTTGAGAAGATGTGGAGAGGTGCCCCCCTCTTCGTGGGCTCGAACGACAACGCTTTTGAGGTCGAGAGGCGCTGAATACACCACCGGGATAGTAGGCGATTCGAAGGAGGCTAATCTGCGCTGAACCTGCGCATCTATTCTTCTCCATATAATTGTAAGGATAACCGTCGCGATGATCCCGATGAGGATGAGAAACCTTGGCCATCTCCGTGGTCGCGATGGTGGCTCCGCGAGTTTAGGTGGGGCCTCTCGTACTGCTGATTTCGGCCGAGGAGCCTTCCTTTTGGTGGGTTTTTTGGCCTTTTTAACTGGCATGATGGTTAGAAAACATTATAGTCATGGCTACTCTCAAGCGATGAGACGCTTGGTGTCTGAGAGGTGTGCGTAATGATCAGCAGATTGCATGGAGAAGTGGTCGAGATCGATGGCGATGGCATAGTAGTTGATGTCAACGGTGTCGGGTACGAAGTTGCCTGCACCACGGCTCTCCTCTCTCGGCTCTCACTAGGCACTCGGGCCATCTTCAGTGTTTACACCGATGTCCGGGAAGACGCTATTCGACTTTTTGGTTTTGACAGCGTAGCCGAGCGTCACATCTTCTTGCTCCTTAATCGCGTATCCGGCATGGGTCCGCGCTCATCTCTCGACGTCGTTTCGAACGTCGCTATTCGAGATCTTTTACGCGCCATTGGCTCCGGGGATGTGCATGCCTTGATGTCGATTAAGGGGGTGGGGAAGAAGAAAGCTGAGCGGATCGTGGTCGAGCTCAGGGACCTTGTAGCGAACATGGCCGGAGAGCGGGCCGATTCTCTCAGAGCGATGGTGTCTGTGGAGCGAAGCGCCGAACCACCGGCTACGGCGATATCTTCCGATGCTGTTTCCGCTCTCGAGGTGCTTGGTTTCGCTCGTCGGGATGCTGAGAGCGCGGTTTCTCAAGCGCTTCAGGGTCGTGGCTCGGTTGGTGATGTCGGCGAGCTTATCCGTGAGGCCCTCCGGTACGTGTAGCTCTAAGTTGTTGAAACCTCACAGGATGTGTGGCTCGCTCCTGAGTGAAAGTCCTCTGTCCCGAAGAAGCTATTTAGGTGTAGTATCAAGGGGATATGGCTGGGCGCGAGATAACATCAGGGGATATCGAAGAGTTGCAAGACGAGGTCGAGACGTGGGGGAGCGTGGTTGAAGCTTCCGCTTCCCGGATCTCTCAGACGGACCCACTTCAGGATGAAGAAACGCTCGTTGTCTCTCTCCGTCCGAGTCGTTTCGATGATTACGTCGGACAGGACCACGTCAGGGGAAACCTTCAGATAGCGTGCAACGCTTGTAAGCGTCGCGGTGAGGCTCTCGATCACGTGTTGCTGCATGGGCCTCCAGGTCTCGGCAAAACATCACTGGCTCGTATTATCGCCGGCGAATTGGGGGTTGGATTCAAGAGCACCTCCGGGCCCGCGATCGAGAGGCCGGGCGATCTCGCAGCGATCCTGACTGCTCTTCAGGACAAAGACGTTCTCTTTATTGATGAGATCCACCGATTACCCCGAGTGGTCGAGGAGGTTCTCTATCCGGCTATGGAGGACTTTGAGCTGGACATCATTATCGGACAGGGGCCCGCGGCGCGTTCGATTAAGATTCCGGTCCGACCGTTCACCCTCGTTGGGGCAACTACCCGTTCGGGTATGTTGACATCGCCGCTCAGAGACCGGTTCGGAATCGTGCATCGTTTGGATTTCTATTCCGCTGAGGACCTTCGGCGCATCGTCAAGCGGTCGTCGTCGATCCTGAGCTTAGAGTGTGATGACGGGGCCGCGACGGAGATCGCTTCTCGCTCTCGCGGGACTCCGCGCATCGCGAATCGATTCTTGAAGCGAGCCCGTGATTACGCTGAGGAGTGCGCGGCCGGCTCTCTTACCTCTCAAACCGTGCGCCAAGCGCTTGAGTTGCTCGAGATAGACAGTCTCGGTCTTGATCGTACCGATAGGGCTTTCCTCTCGCTGATGATCGATAAATTTGATGGTGGTCCAGTTGGAATTGAGACGATCGCCGCGGCCTTGGGCGAGGACCGTGAGACACTCGAGGATGTATTCGAACCGTACCTTCTTCAAGAGGGGTTTATCGCTCGTACCAAACGGGGACGAGAGGCCACCGAACGCGCGTACAAGCATTTAAATCGGCACTATGTTTCTCGACCCCCTGTAACTCGGACCCCTCAGGGCTCGTTGTTTACCAAAGAGTAAAGCCTTAGCAAGGAAGAAGTTGGTGTTTAATCGTACATGTATCCTGCTCGGTTTGTTTGCCCTCGGGAATACGTTTTTCCAGGTCCATTGGGTTGATTCCTCGATGCAAGCCGTGACCATTCGCGCCACGGGTGTTGAGGAGGAGGTCAACGAATGCCTTGAGGGAGGGCGCGAGGCCAAGCTTCGGTTTGAGATGCGTTTGTGTCGCAATCGGAGTAACTGGTTGGACGCGTGCGCCGACGAGCGAACGCAGCACCATTCGGTATCCTTCGACTCGATAACGGAGAGCTACAAAGTTTTGACCGATAGATTAGGGGACGACGTGGACCCCGTGGCGGTCGAGATTCCCGCCCGTAAGGATGCCATCCTGAGCGTTGTCACGGCTGAGAATCTCCCGCTTTCATTTCTCGCTCGAGATGAACTCGTGCTCTTAAGTCACGACAGAGCCTATCTTCAGGCTCGTACAGTGTTCGCGTGTAAGGGGAGCGTCAATCGAACTGTGGCGCACCTCTCGCAGATTCTCACGTTTGGTATCGTTAACGTTATCGAATCGGATTCGGGATGGATGGATTTCTCGGTTCATCCAATGCAGACACCGGAGCACCGCTCAGCCGGTAGCGAGTGAGGCCAACCTCCATGAGATTGCTTAACCTCATTCAAGGTAAGATGGCGTGGGCGCTCGGCGTGAGTGTCGTGCTGCTCTCGCTGCTCGGCGGCTTCGTCCTCTTCGGCTCTCAACCTGAGGACGAGTCCCTTTTCAATAACCTCCTTGTCTTTACCCTCGTCAATCTCAACATCATGGCGCTGCTCGTGCTCATCGTGATGGTGGGCCGAAATGTGGTTAAGCTGATGTTCGAGCGGCGACGAGGGATTCTTGGAGCGAAGCTTCGCTCACGTCTCATGGGGTCCTTCGTGCTTATCGCGCTGGTGCCTATGACCCTCTCTTTCTTTGTGGCGAGCGGGCTCATTAACGAAGCTGTTGAACTTTTTTTTAGTACGCATGTCGAAAACGCAGTCACAAGCTCCCTCTCGATCGCGCGCCAACACGTTGCGGGGGTCAAACTTTCGGTAAAGACCGCGGGGGAGCGGTTGCGGGACGATATCCTTTCACGAAGTGGCGCTACGCTCCCATCCCTCGCGCGTCTTGAGGAGTTGCGTATGCGCAACGACCTCTTCTCGATTCAGGTTGTC
>JAULVA010000010.1:0-1893 GCA_032111275.1 Bdellovibrionota bacterium | reverse complement strand
GCAGGTTGAGTCCTTTCAGGAGCCACCCCTTTCCGCCGACGCCATTAAGGAGGCGCTTCGCGCCAAGTCCGCTATTCGAGTCGAGGAGCGAGGCGCGGGGCAATTTATCCGTTGGTACGGTGTTCTTGGGGATAAGATCCTCATCGTATCGTATCGGATGGATCCAGAGCTGGTTCATGCTCAGCGGATTGTGAATGAGTCGTTCCAGGAATATGAAGGTCTCAAAGCGTTAAAACATCCACTTAAGAGTAACTTCTTTCTGACCCTGGCTCTCTTTAATTTGATCACTATCTTTGGCGCTATATGGGTAGCGTTCTTCGTATCAAAGCAGATAACCGGTCCGATCCAGAAGCTAGCTGAGGGAACGAAAAGCGTCGCCCGCGGAAATTACGATTTCGAGCTTCCTCCGATGCGCGACGATGAGATCGGGTTCCTCGTGGGTTCGTTTAATCAGATGTTGCGAGATCTTCGGTCATCGAGAGATACCGCGGAGCGTGGGCGACTTCTTATAGACACTATTCTCTCTAATCTCGCCGTCGGTGTTATCTCTCTCGACACCACGTCGCGAGTGACCGAGGTGAATAGCGCGGCCGGCGCGCTCCTTGAGATTGATCATGTGAACTACAAAGAGGGCGCTCTGCTCTCTGATCTTCTCCGTCCGGTAGATTATGAGGCGGTTTCGCCCATAATCGAGGCGATGCGAATCGCCGGTACCTCCGAGGGAAGCGCCGTCGCCGAGGTGGAGATGCGAGTTCATACCGGTGGTAGGGAGATGCTTGTCGTGTGTACCGCGGGGCGCATCGTGGGGGCAGAGGGCCTGTCGCTCGGTTTCGTCCTTCTGTTCGACGACATCACCGAACTCTCGCGTTCGCAGCACCTCGCCGCGTGGCGAGATGTAGCGAGACGTATCGCCCATGAGATTAAAAATCCCCTCACACCGCTGCAACTATCAGCCCAGCGCCTTGAGCGATTGCTGAGGAATACTTCGGTATCCGAGTCCGTAGACGATTGCACTCGTTCCATAGTTGAGCACGTTGAGATCATTAAGCGGCTCGCGAATGAGTTCTCAGAGTATGGTCGTATGCCCATGGCTCAGTTTGTGTCCACCGACCTAGCCGCGTTGGTCAGGGCGACGCTCGCCCATTTCACAGCGCAACATCCAACCATTGCGTTTTCCCTCTTTGGAGATGAGCGTATGTCAGAGATGTTGATCGATCCGGAGCAGATTCGGGGCGTTTTGATAAATATCCTTAACAACGCGGTGGCTGCTGTCGCGTCCCACGAGGTAGCTCAGAACCATCCCGAAGTTCGAGTGAACCTATTTTTTGATAGAAAGGCCCGACGAGCGGTTCTGGAGATAGCTGATAATGGGCCGGGGATCTCGCCATCCGATAAGAACAGGATCTTCGAGCCGTACTTCACCACTAAGCGAGGTGGAACCGGCCTGGGGTTGGCGATCGTGAGTTCTGTTATCTCTGAACATCAAGGTGAGATTCGGGTGTTTGATAATCAACCGAGCGGCGCCAAATTCGTTATTACACTTCCTCAGTCGCCGCAGCCCGGGACTATTAGGCGACTCTCCTCGGTGACCGTGTAGCGGTTAGGCAAGGAAGGGAGAGACTCACGGTACGTATCGCGTGACAGCTAACTACAGACCCAACAACGCTTGTGCTCTCCACGGCATGTTCACCATGCCTCATTAAGTTAACAACTAAGTTCCTCCTGGTCCGAATATCTTGGTCATGTAACGCGGAGGCGCGGAAAACGCGGAACTCGCGGACGATGATTGATAAGATCCTGCGCTCTCCGCGTCTTCCGCGCCTCCGCGTTTAGTAACCAACAAACTACGGTATCCACCGACGATTGCTACGGAGCATGAGCTTGTCAGCGTGG
>JAULVA010000009.1:0-2165 GCA_032111275.1 Bdellovibrionota bacterium | reverse complement strand
AGTTTTATCGTTTCGTAGTTACTAAGCATGCTTCCAAAGGCGTCGTTTATGGAGTCTGTTGGTACGAAGAGCTACCGGCAACGATCCTCTGATTCTGTAGGGTTCGAGGCTCCAGCGCCCCACATCGTGGTCGTGTGCCCCTCCTGCAAGACAAGCTTCGCGGTTGAGACCGCGACCGTCGCCGCCCTCGAAACCCCGCGCTTTCACTGCTCCAGATGCGACGACATCTTCATTATGAAAGACGCGCCAGCGGATATGCTTCCACTTGGCGGAGTGCAGGTTCAATCGATAGCGCAACAACCTGGGCTCGTTCACCGTAACGCCCAACAACGAAACCGCTCATCTCTCCCCGAATCCTCAATTAAGGCTTCGGACTTCTCTCTCGGTTCGAGCTCCTCAGCTCCGAAACCCTTCATCGAGCCTAATTTCGATCTTCCGCCAGAACCGCCCCTGACCACTCGCTCAGAGTTCTCACTCCTTTCAAAGAGCCTGGAAGATTCCTCCATGGGAGGATCTCCTGTATCAAACGACACTGCCGTCGAAATCACCGCGATGTGGCAGGAGCCCACTCGAATTGAATCTGCCTCGACACCGGCCGTAGCACCGATCGCGCAGCCAGTTCGTTCACATGATTTTGTGGTAACCCCTACCGAAACGCGTACTCAGCCACTCTCTTCTCGCCAATTCGTCCTTTCAGATCCCGCACCGAACCTCTCAGATCCCGCACCGGGCCTCCCGGATTACGCCATCGCCTCCCCTGAGCACGCTATTGCTCGCACCCAGGTAGATGAGCGAACCACGACGCTCGCGGTTCCGCCAAAGGGAGAGACCCCCTCTTCGGCGCCGCCGCCTCGCACCACCCAGCGATATCAGCCGACGCCGCAACCGCGTCGAGGTGAGCCCCAAAGATCATCTAATTCCGAGTCACGGCGATTCTCCACGCGCACACAGAGCCTGATTTCTATGAGCGTGCCCGTTCTCGGTTCGCTGGCGGTGCTCCTTGGCATCTCGTACTGCGCCCAGATGAGCCCGCAATCGGTTGACGCCCTATTCAACTATGTGACACCGAGGGTCTTCACGGAGTCGGTACAAACAACGCCGCCCTCGGCGCTCGGAGTAAAGAACCTACGCCTCTCATTCCAGAAGACGCGAAACAGGGAGTTTCTTCCAGTTATTACCGGAACGGTGGTTAACGATAGTGGACGGGCGTTCCAATCCGTAGAACTTGAAGTGATCGGGTTCAATGAGCGAGGTGAGATTATCGCGAGCTCCCGAGCTCCGCTCCGCTCATCGCTCGGCAGTGAGAAGATAGCTGAGCTATCCCTCGACATGGTCGCTCGGTACCAAAACGCCCTGGCTGCAAAGGACAACACCATAAAGGCTCGCGAGGCGGTTCCGTTTACCGTCGCCCTTATGAATGCTCGACAAGTTGACGAATCATCAAGCAACGACTTTGACCCATCCAAGGTCAAATATTTCTCCGCCAGGATCTTCTCGATTAAGCGACCGTAGTAAGGGATGGCAGTGAAGGACTGTGTGGTGCTGACGCGCTATACATATTTCGTAGCAGGATAGTCCTTGCCCTCATCCTTCCCCTCCTCCTTATCATCCTCCTGCACCTGCACCGGCATCCTCATTCTCATCGTGGAAATTTCAACGAGCGCACTGATTCCTGATAAACTGGGAAACCGGTGCAGACGTAGGATTAAGAGGAGGAACAGGAGGAGAGGGAGAAGTATAAAGATGGTCGAGGGCTACTTAGACTCCTCTTTGCTACCATCCGTCTTACTCGCGGATGAGGTAACATCAAGCTCGTTACCATCTCGAAAGGATGATTTGAAATTGTTGATGGCTTTCCCAAGCCCTGTCCCAAGCTCTGGCAAGCGCTTCGTTCCAAACAGGATTACGACCAAGAGAGCGACTACTCCTAACTGCGTTGTGCTCAACATCTTCTGACGACTCCTTATCTTATGACGACTTCTTCTACCCGTTGACGGACAGGTGGCGAGACTAATTGTGCCGCCGCGCCATGGCTCGACTTTTACTAACCCTTAGGCTCTGGTAGGTTACGCCATTACAGGAAGAGCGGCAAGTCTATGGGGTACTCCACAGAACAGCGAGTCGGATTAGGGGTTTCCATCTCTCTGCACCTTCTCATACTCCTC
>JAULVA010000008.1:0-8111 GCA_032111275.1 Bdellovibrionota bacterium | reverse complement strand
GTGTATCTACCCAGCCCCTTTTCGGGGGCTCCCGAAGAAATTCGGCGCTAAAAAACCACAATCTCGCGTCTCCGCAACCAAAATAGCCTTCACACCTATGCAAAACAACGCGAACGCGTTGTTTTGCCTCGCTTCCCTAGTGGAGATATCCCCCATATTTAGCGTGAGGTTGAGACGCCCTTCTGGCGGAAGGCTTTCCCTTTCGCCGCCGAACCGGCAACCCGAGAATCTTCTTTAAGGGCTCAAGGACATCGGCCTGCAAGCCAGGAGAAAAATCCCCCTCGCCGTTTGAAGCCCGAGGCATCCCCCCTTCCACGGTGAGGAGGCTTGCGTCGGCGCTGGCCTCCTCAAGGAAACCCGCCGCCATCTGCCGATGGGCTTCTCCTTGGAGGGGATCGGTCGCTTGTTGGGATTTAATTATACACGCCACCGCAAGATAGTAGCGAATCTTCCAGCTCACGCGGGAGCCCTCCTCGCCTACGAAGAAATCGAGGGCCCGACGTAACGCGCTCATCGCTTCATCGAGGAGCTGTGGCCCACTCTGCTTTGAGGCTTCAAGGAGCGCGAGGCCCGTCAGGCCATCCGTGAGCGCGACCTCCCGCTGAAGCGCCAAGGAACCGAAGCTCTCCCGCGCCCGATTGAGGTGCTTGAGCGCGTTTAGGGGCTGCTTCGCCAGAATGGCAAGCTGTGCGTGGATATGAAGGGTCTTGCCAAGCGCATGGACCGCATCCATCGCTTGACCAAACGGCGCGAGAGATCTCTCGCTCTTCACGAGGAGACCCTCAACCTCAAGCAGGGTTGCGTCACGCAACGAGCCTTGTTCCGTGATGTCCACCATCACGATCGCTTGCGCGAGAGCGGCCCGACGGTCACACGCGGAGATGTACGATCGACGCATCTCATCGCAGGTGAGCGCCCGCTTCCACGCGGCACGAGCCTGTTTCCACTTTCCGGCGTCCGCGTAGGACGCGCCCAACATGAAAGCCGCCTGAGCGGTCAAGCCATGAATACCTTGCGAAGCGAACGCCTTCTCGCACTTCATCGCTAATTTGACGGCAACCTCTGCGGCGCCGACAAGTTGATGCGCGGCTACGGTGTTCAGACCAAACGCGGTCATGAATGTATCAGATGCGCACAGCTCCCGTAGCTTCTCGGCGGTGAGCCGCGCGTTCTCCACCTCACCACTGGCGACAGCGCTATGAAACAGCCCCAAAAGAGCGAGTCCCCGCCCGTACATAAAGCCACCGGAGGTAGCGACGATATCGGCCTGCGAAAACAAGCGAGATGCTTTGGCGTGGTGCTCACACTCAGCGGAGGAGGTAGCGAGCGCGATGAGCGCCTCAAACTCCCCTGAACGATAGGAGCTCTCCTGAAATAAAACGAGGGCCTTTTCCAGAAAGGCAGTGGCGGAAGCGGATAGCTTAGCGTCGCCCCGCGCTACAGCGAGTTCGGCTAATCCGCGCGCGACACCCCCAAGTGGGTGAGCGAGAGCGCGTAGACGCTCCGCGGGACAAACCTCCTCCCCCCCTACCTGGTGCAGCAAGCGAAAAACATCGAACGCAACGTCCGGCGCTATGCCGCGCGAGTCGCACAGCGCAACGAGTCGAGAAAGTAACTCTCGGGCCGCTGGCAACTCAGGGTTCGGACAGTGTACGTACGTTCGAGCTAACTCAAGGCCAACTTTGATATGCGTCAGCATGCTCGCTTCAGAGGTACCCCTCAAAGATTCTGAAGAGAGTCCTCTAGAAAATTCTAACGAGAGAATAGTGCGGGCGCGCAGGACCTCCGCTTCCGGAAGAGCATGAGTGTAGACTCCGATTGCGAGCGCTCGAGCTAGAACTATCCCACCCCAGCAGCGATCGTTATGCGAGAATCCGCCGTGCTCTATCTCTATGAACAGCGCCTCAATTCGCTCTATCACAGGTCTCAATGGCGCTCCCTGAATAAGATCGCACAGCTGTATGTAGGCTTGGAAGAGGCGAGTTCTCCGATCGTCTCCAAGCATCCCAACAACGCTCGTGGCCAACGCGTGCGCGTCCTTGAACGCCCCAGCGTCAAGGAGGAGCTCAAGCGACTCAACGACGTTCCAACTGACACCGCTCTCATCCCCTCCCTGCTCCACGACCCGAATCAGTTCCGGGACAAAGTCACGACAGAGTGGTACGGAGGTTTCAACTGACTCGACCATGCTAGGTATCCTTTACGTTTTTTTGCGGACACTTCGCCGGGGTATCCTGAAAATCGAGGAGCGTGTCGCTCAACTCGGCGATCTGAGAATCAAGGGGACCGGAGAGGAGTACCCTCCACGCCGTCGGCGCTCGCAAAGCGATGCTCGCCAACTCCTCCCTAATAAAGGCGCTCGCGCGGCTCGTCGCGATGACGAGGAGCGGGCATCGAAGACGGTGAACGTATGCTTTCACATTAAAACCGTGAGAACCGAGCCGTAGCGGCAGCCCGAAAGGAAGACGCTCCTCCAGCCAATCGACCGCTCGTTCCCACAGAGTGGGATGAGGACGAGAGGAGGAGTCAACGATAGCGAGCGAACGAACCGCTTTCGGATTGGTAAGCGCGAGATTTTGCGCGAGAGCGGCTCCCGCTCCCATTCCAATCACACTTGCTTGTCGCACATTGAGGTCGGTCAGCGTGGCGCCAAACGCCTCTGAGAGAGCCTCCCATGACGAAGCGGTCACGGCGGAGCTCATAAGCAAAACGCTGCGCGCTTTCTGAGACAGTTTCTCCACTACCGCCTGAGCGAATGGCAGATACGATTCATCGTCCACGATCGTGATGAACGTGCGTCCGGTACCGGAGTCTGAGAGAACCGTGATGCTCGATGGCGAGTGTCGAGAAGATGAATCGTGGACCATAGTAGTTACCTGCGACCGAAGGTAACGGAACCAATTTCCTTAGTCTACCTATACCCTACAAACCCCGTTCCTTTGCCAACTTACATCGCTCAACCCGACACCTTGACTACCGCTAAAAAACTCCCCCCAAAGTTTGATTGCCGGTAAGGTTTGTGAGAGGGTGTCCGGCGGCTGTGAGAGGCGGCAGTAACGCGCCGATACACTTTCACCTGACCCCAAACCTCCGCGGACCTTACGCCTAACGTACGTAGACAAGGACAATGACGTCTCAAGCACTCATTGGAACTCCTGGCCCCTTCGAAGTTCGCTGTGACGAACACACCTATCCCCATTCCCCGTCTCAAAGCACATGCAACTCCGCTCCGTCCCAAACGAGAGAGCTTCCACCCTTAACAGATGAGGCGCCTCGTCGGCGCTACGAGTGCGACTGCTACGAAACCTGCCTCGGACTCGCCGCGTCTCTGAACTGGGAAAGCTTTACCTGCCGGGGGTGTTGCGGCCATCCAAATGAGAATCTCATGTGGCGAGCCAGAGTGAGCGCGCGCAAGGACACTGTGGCCGCTCGACTGTTGAACGCTCCACCGATCGTGGCGCTTCATTCACCTGAGCGAGAAGAGAGATCCACAAGGGAAAGCTCAAACGCTTCCTAAGACGCGTGTTCACGCGTCGAGACACATCCGTCTCCCTTTCCTCACCACCGGAACGTTTAATGAGTTGCTACACTGAGGGGTATTCAGGTTCGACGCCGAGCGCGTCTTCCTTTGTCCGTTTTTTACGGACGAGGGCCAGCCAAAGAAGCCCTCCACACAACGCCAAGACATACGACTTAGCGCGCAAAACGAGCGCTACAGCCAACGCTTGCCCGGTCGTGGCTCCCACCGAGTGAAGAAAAAAGAGAAAGGCCCCCTCCTGAATACCCAACCCTTGAGGGGAGATGGGGATAGCGCCAACGAGGAGGATGAGAGGCACAACCACCAAAAGGTCACTCCAGGGAACCGCATGCCAACCCACCGCGTGGGCGACAGCAGCGGTATTCACGATCGTGAGGAGGTGAAAGATTAGGGAGAGGACACCTGCTCGTATGAGGAGCGGTCGATCAGAGAGTCCCCATTGAACTCCCTCCTGCAACCGGGCGAGCTTCCCCAAAATCCCCTCCGGCACCCTCAGGAATGCGCAAACCCGAACTAAGGTGCCGGTAACGAGCACGACGGTTAATCCTACGGCGGCTAGGCCGATAGCAACCGTCGCCACAAGGACCTCATGCGTTACTTGCGGCGCCCACGACACCGCCACTAAAGCCATAGTGACCATCGCGAGAAATCCGGTGTAGCGCTCGAGCAGGGTCGCTGACATCGCTCTCATCTTATCGACATCTCTTCCAACGTAGAGGCTTCGGACAATATCACCGCCGATGGCCGATGGCATGATAAGATTTACGAAGTACCCCACCAGGTACAAGCGAAAGAGGTGAAGCGCTGACGCGGAGATTCCCAACCTCCCCAGAAAAAGTCGCCATTTCAAAACACTCACCCCGACCAAGGCGAAAGAGATCGCGAAAATGATAACGAGGTCACTTGAGGTGATATCGAGGAGCGCGTTCGTTACCCCGCGAAGATCAACGAAGAGCAGAAGGATGGCTACAAGAGAGACACCGAGCGCGACTCGAAGAAAGGGAGGGCAGGAGCGTACGATTCCCATACCCCCTCTATCCCTCAGAACCCTTCGACGGCGCAACTGACCTCGTTACCGACCCGGTAAAAAATCGAAGCTCCGCGATAGACCAATCAAGGATCGGATGCGTGCCGATCTGCGAGAGGATTACGCGCTGCGCTACACGGGGGGAGAACCAGAAGCGGAAGGTATCCCCCTGCCAGAACGCCACGAGATACTGATACTGCTCATTCGTCAGCACTACTTCACGTTCACCGCCCGCATTCTCACTATCGATCCGAAGCCCCCGCGGATAATCCTGCGCCCACTCACCAAGGTCATACTCAATAGCGGAGATATTCTGAGGATTAGCAAACCTCACCTCGAAGCTCTGGCCCTCTCGTTGAGAAGCACCAGTTCCCCAGCGGGTCCCTTGGTTACCGTCAAGAGCGGCACGAGCCGGTTGCGCGCCAGAACCACTAACCTCACGTACCTCCATCATAGGCAGTGGGGTAAGGTGAAGATCGGGCCGTTTGAGGTTGTAGATAAGGACGTACCCACCGATCTCCCGCTCCTCAAACGCATAGCCAAGAAAGTTGAGCGCTCCGGCAAACACAGGCCGCTCGGACGGGACGAGGAGCAAGGGAACGAGGTCTTGAGAAACGCCCTCAGGCAATCGCTCATACTCCGGAATTCGCACCTGCCGGGGCTCCTGCAGGACGAGGAACTTTACCAGCTCCCCCGTCTCAAACGCGAGCCGGTAGCCGATCCAATAGTTGGTCCGAACCAGTGAGATACCAAGAGAGGTCAGCACCCGATTGAGGTCGGCATGGTCACGTTGAACACGGTCCCGCTGAAAGACAACCGGCTCTCCCGGTAACGCCCGACCACCCCAGTAGCAGGAGGACACATTCACACCGAGGAGGGCTAAGACCCCCGCCACGCCAAGAACCGTGGAGACCCGAAAGAGAGCACTCGCCCACACTCCACAAACAACAAAAAGGCCAACGTAGATGGGCAAGAGATAGCGCGGCGCCTGCGAGAGCCAGCCGAACGTGCTGACCGAGAAAACCGCGCACACGCATCCGATCAGCAACAGAAATATCTCGACCTGTGCCCGTGTATCGACCTCCCCCTTGAGCAGTCTGGCGATCGAGACACGCCGTGACCACATCACCGTTCCAAAGATCAGGCCATACAACAGATAGACCACGAATGTGGCCGCGTTGAATGAGAGATCCGAATCCCAAAATTGTTTCGCCCCAAGGATGATGGGGAGCGCAGTCGTCCAGAGCCCCATAAAGTACCTTCCGATCTCGCTTGGCGAGGCGAACCCGAACATACCAAGTGAGGGAAACCCGCGCGCGACGTTGTAGATCCAGTACGGCGCGCTACCGAGAAAAAAACAGACAGCCGATAGAACGAAAACCGCGAGAAGGCGTGAAACACTGAGCTGACGAGCCCGCACCGAGCCCAAAAGATAGAGAGCTCCGATCGCACCGATCGGAGCTATGAAATAGATAATCTGATTGTTGACCCACCACCCGAGCCCAAGAAGGAGCGACATAAGAGCGGGCGAGCGGAGATTCATTGGACCGGTCTTTAACCACCGGAGCAGCATCAGCATAGCCCAGGCTCCGATGACGAGCAGCTCAATGAAACCACCCCGTGCTTTATAACTCCACACCACCAAAGCGACCGGTGGAACGGCGCATAGAAGCGCAGCAACCCTACCGGCGGCAATTCCACCAACTTCACATCCGAGTTTGTGGACCAGGACGATAAGCGCGAGCGAGAAAAGAAGCGGCGTCAGTTGTAAGGTAACATTCGAGGAACCGAAAAGATAAAAGAGGGCGGCGGCGCACAGCGGCTCGAGGGACCCCATGTAGTGCTGACCGTAGTAAAAGGTCGGCACAGAACCGCCCTCAACGATATGTCGAGCCATCAGGCCCACAATCGCCTCATCGGAATCGATAACGAACCCTCCAGCGCGCATAAAATCAAAACGGAGGAGAAAAGCGATAACACACAACCCAGCTAGAAAGATCCACTCGGACCGCGCCGGAGACCGGCTCGCGTCACCATGCGCGTGGCGAGGTCGTAGCTCTAGTACGGTCGCCGAGCGTTTCCTGGGGATCATCATAGACTGAGCCCGCTCCCCGAATCGGTTGCGGTTTGAGTATGGGAACCACGGCGACGTCCTCGCTCGACGAGGAGATCGTGCGCCCGCTTGTATCCCTCAAGCGTTGTTCTCCCAGTCCGCTCCCACGAAAACTCTCTCGCGCGGGCTATCCCAGCCTCCGAAAGCGCCCGCCGGGTATTAGCGCACTCGAGAAGATCAACGACAGCCTTGGCTCCATCGTCAACACTCAACGGGTTGAAGAGACGTCCCGCGTCCCCTACTACCTCGGGAATAGACGAAGTGTTAGATCCCACAACGGGAAGCCCAGCCGCCATAGCCTCTAATGCGGGTAACCCAAACCCCTCATAGAGCGTTGGAAAGAGGAAGAGCGTGCTCTCAGCGTATAGATCCTTGAGGTCCTCATCCGGGACATATCCGAGTGAGATCGTATCGTTCTGCATTCCGTGCCGACGAAGTGTTGAGTCGAGTCGTTGAATCTCAGATGCCGAGGTAATTCGCCCAGCCATGACTAGAAGCGGCGCGGCAAGGCCGCGAGATCGAAGCTCAACACCGGCCTGATAGACGATACCGATGAGATTACCGATATTCTTTCGTTCGTCGTGACCTCCGACGTACAACACGATCGGCCGTCCCTGGGGGATACCCAACCTCGCACGAATAGACCCTCCTGCATCAACGGAACCGAGGCGACGATCTGCCACCTCAAAAAACCTCTGATCAACCCCGAGAGGGGTAACCATGATCCGTTCTCGAGGAATTCCTAGGACTCTAACGAGATCGTCCGCAGTGGTTTCACTTATCGCGAGGATGAGGGTAGCTTGTCGGATAGCCAGCACCTCAAGCGCGCGTGCGATTCGAAACCGCCAGCCAGGCTTATCAGCTTGATACAGCTCTTTGAGAACATGCGGTATGAGGTCCAGAACGGTCAGGACGTAGGGCTTCGAGCTCCACGCGGGAGCGTCCATGTGCGCCGGAAAGTGCAATAATGAGAAGTCGCGCATGACACCTTGGTGCAATCTGCGGGGATACACGACATGTTGACGCAACGAGGTTCTTCCGCACGGCACCAGCGACATGACGCGGTCAGCGATACCGTTACGGCGAAGCGCCTCGTGGTCGAAGAATCCAACAGAAATATCAGGACCGCGATGCGACTCGAAAAATTTGCGAAGCTCCGAGACATATCGGCCGATGCCACGATGGGCATGCGACTTAAAACTTGGGTCGAGCGCGCTAAGATCGAGACCTACCGAGATCATGCGCCGTGCGCCTCTCGCTGTCTCTCAGAGCCTGTAAGTAACTCCTGCAGCCTCGCTTTGAACTTTTCAAACGAAAAGGCTCGTACCCGCTCCCGACCGTTACGGATCATTTGATCACGAAGGTCCCCTGACAGCGAGAGCGTATGAAATAACGCGCCGATCTCGGAATGTCGCTTCTCGGTAACGATTACT
>JAULVA010000007.1:0-2990 GCA_032111275.1 Bdellovibrionota bacterium | reverse complement strand
AGGAGTTGCGCGTCCTTCGTTCGCGCGCATTGAATTTAAATCTCGATATAACCTTTGCCTCGACAACTCCGCATGCACGTTCGGTAGGGCAAGCAGGGAAGGGGTTACTGAAAGATCAGTTGCGAGAATTCAGTACGAGCTTTGACGTTCCCGGCGCAAGCCACGAGGAGATCGGTTCCTTACTCGAATCGTATGTAGCGCGAGTGGAGGCTAAGTATGAAGCTTCGTAGCCTCTCGCTTAATCTTTTCAGGCAACATGTGTCGAGCTACATCGAATTTCCCGACGGGCTTGTCGGAGTGATTGGAACGAATGGATCGGGTAAGACAACGATCGTCGAGGCGATCGGTTTCGCCATTTACGGATCCCGCGCGTTGCGTGGACGTATCGAGGATGTGCGAACTCGTACCGCGCCAGCTAAAACGGGTCGTGGTCGTAAGGAGCAGGACCTTCGCGTTGAGTTAAGTCTTGAGCACGATGGGATCGTCTTTAGGATCGAGCGATCGCTCAATGACGCCGCTATCTTTGTTGGCGGCGAATCCGAGGCGGTCGCTGTGGGAAGTCGTGATGTATCGGCGCGAATCAGCGCCATCGTCGGCATGTCGTACGAGGAGTTTATCTCTACCTATTGCACCGAGCAGAAGGGCCTTGAGTTTCTCAGCGGAAAGAAGGGCGCCACCGAGCGAGAAAAATTCATCGTTCGGATGATGGGATACGATCGCCTTGAGGAGGTTCAGGACCTCATCCGTGGGGATCGCAAAGAGAAGCGAGCAATCTTAACCGGCTATGAGGCAAGTCTCGGTACGAAAGAAGAGATCGAGCAGAGGCTCGAAGCTGAAACGAGCGATCTCGTAGCGATACGTGAGCGTCACACCGAGGCGCAGAAGATCTTGCAGAAAACGGAGGGCGATTTCGCCGCTGTGCGCGAAAAAATGGTTAAGCTTGAGGATCTACGCGCTCGGTTTCTTCGTGAGCGAGAGAGTACGCAATCGGCATCGGTTCGCTTAGAGGAGCGACGGCGGCGGTTGAAGGATGCAACGTCAACTATCTCGTTAGCGGAGGAGGATCTCGCGAAGGTACTGAAACCCCTCTCCGCTTCACGGAGTCTCGATGAGGCTATCGCCGTAGGGAAGAGACAGGTCGCCATGGAGCGCGAGAGACTCGCCGCGAAACATGAGGAGGCGCGAGCCGTAGAGGTCGCCTGGCGTGAAGCGGTCTCGAAAGCCGCCGCTGAGCGAGATATGGCGAAAAGCCAGTATGCACATCTTGAGAAGCGAGTGCTCAAGGTCGGAGAACTTGAAGGGGGAAGCGACTGTCCGACGTGTGGACAGGCTCTCGGTGAATCATTCGAGCAGGTTCGCAAGCATTTTCAAGGTGAGCAGCGAGCGCTCGCGGCGAAGGTTCGGGATCTTGAGAGAGCCTGCAAAGAGATTCAAACCGAACCGGAGTCGGTGGCGAAGATCGGCGCTGAGCGCATCGAGATCGACCAGAAGCTCAAGCAGGCGGAAGCCAAGCTTCAAGAGTTACAGCTCTGTGTGCAGCTCCAGGCTAAGATCGAATCCTTACGTAAAGAGCTTGAGACCGTGCAAGGGGAGATAAAGCTTGCGGAGGAGCATACGCGACTCGCCTCAGAGCGCATGGCGGAACTCCGTTTCTCAGAGGAGGATTACAATCGTGAGAAGGGTGCGTTTGACGCCTCACAACGTCTCGTCGAGGTTGCTCGTTTGCAACGGGTGCGCCTTGAGGGAGAGGTAAACACGAAGGGGGCCTTAGTCGAGCGCACTCGAGCGGAGATACAAAAGTTCACGGAGCGGCAAATTGAGGTCGAGCGCCTTCGTCGTGACGTGCGGCTCTGTGATGAGTGTGATCGGATGGTCACTGAGTTCAGAAAGTATGTGAACTCCTCGATTCGACCCCGGATGGCTGAGCTCGCGAGCGAGTATCTCGCGGACCTAACCGATGGCCGATACACGGCGGTAGAGTTGGCGGAGGATTTCACGCCCACGGTCGTCGAGGATGGAGAAGCGAAATCGGTCATTAGTGGTGGTGAAGAGGATATCTTAAACCTATGCATGCGAATCTCGCTCTCGCATATGTTGGCGGAGCGGGCTGGGCAGCATTTCTCACTCCTCATGCTTGATGAGGTTTTCGGTTCTCTGGATGAGGGGCGGCGTGGCAACGTTCTCGCCCTCCTTGAGAAGCTGCGAAATCGGTTTGAGCAGATCATCATCATCACACACCTCGATGACATAAAAGATGGGGTGCAGCACCTTATTCAAGTTGACTATGATGAAATGTCCGGTAGCGCGTTCGTCCGTTCAGAGGATGTCTTTGAGCAGGTTGAAGCGATGGCGATGAATGTCTGATAAAGAGGTCCTTATGACACACGGTGGCGATACGATCTTTGGAAAGATCATCAGGAAGGAGATCCCCGCGAAGATCGTGTATGAGACCGAGCGAGTGCTGGCGTTTCGGGATATTAACCCCGTGGCGCCGATTCATGTTTTGGTTATCCCTAAGAAGCCGATTGAGAGCCTCGCTGCCGCGGTTCAAACGGACGCGGAGATCCTTGGTGAGCTCATGCTCGCGGCCGCGGAGGTCGCGCGCCAAGAGGGTCTTGAGCCAGGTGGCTATCGAGTAGTCACCAATATCGGCACCGAGGGTGGGCAGACGGTGTCTCATCTGCACCTCCACGTCATCGGCGGTCGTCAGATGTTGTGGCCGCCGGGGTAGGGGCGCTCTCTCGGCGATGCCCCCGGAGGGCCCGTGTCCTTACGGGCCGGAACCCGCATAGGAACATTCGTGCATACCCGGCCCGTCGGGAGACGGGCCCTCCGGGGTAATTTTGTTGTTGAATATGCGAATTCCCGAGATGCGATGAACCCGGAGGGCCCGTCTCCTGACGGGCCGGAATGGCGGCCGCATTTTCAATGTGCACCTGGGGCCGCGATCCAATTTGATTGTTGGGAACATACCCGGCCTGTCAGGAGAC
>JAULVA010000006.1:1911-8199 GCA_032111275.1 Bdellovibrionota bacterium | reverse complement strand
AGGTAGAGGTCGGGCTCGAGAGGGATGTAGTGAGAGTGGGTATAGGGCTCGTGGTATCAACTACGAGCGCCTTATTCGCCCCGAGCGATCCAGCCCCTCCGGGAGATGGCAGGGTCAACACCGCCGCGTTGCCCGCCCCATCCCGTATCGTTCCTACGAGAGCGCTGGTAGAGAGGTAATCAAGGTCGCTTGCAGTATGTCCCGCTTGAATGGTGTAGGTAAATGTCAGGGTGGCCGAGTTTGTCCCAGAGACGTAGTTCACGACCGCATCTGAGTCGCCCGTCTCAAGGGTGATTTGTGGGGTCCCCGTCACGGTAACGGTCTCACTGAAGGTTACCTGTACGGAGATCGACTGTCCTGCTCTGTAGGAGGCGTTACCGGTCGATGAGGTAACCCCGGTAACTGTCGGCGCCGTCGTGTCGATTCGGATCGCTTCATTTGCCCCGAGCGAGTTCGCCGCGCCTGGGCTCGCAACGGTCAGAACCGCGGCGTTACCCGCGGTATCAGCGATGGTTCCCCCATTCAACGAGAGGGCTGAAGTTGAGACGTAATCGAGATCCGCTGACGTGTGGCCAGCACTAACCGTGTAGGAAAAATTCAACGTTGAGGTGCCGGTGCCACTCACATAATCCACTACGACGTCCGTTGTACCGGTCTCAAGGACCAGCTGCGGTGTTCCCGAGACCGTAACGACCTCCGAAAAGTCCACCTGTATGGAGATAATCTCACCTACGGTGTACGATCCGGCGGCCTTTGTGGAGCTCACGCTGGATACGGTTGGAGCGGCGCCATCTATGACAAGCGCCTTCGCTCCGCTCAGGGATCCAGCGGTGGCGCCGATCGGCACGGTTAGTGTCGCAGCGTTTCCAGCGAGATCAAGGATCGTCCCGCCGTTCAAGGCCAACGCCGTTGTTGATTGAAGATCAAGGTCGCTCGACACATGGGGCGAAGCGACTGTGTAGGAAAACGTAAGGGTCGAGAGCGGGGTACCCGTTGCCCCTGAGTAGTTTACCAACGCGTCGCTTGCCCCCGTCTCAAGGGTGAGCCGTGGAGTCCCCGTCACTATCACCTGCTCAGAGAGGGAGAGCTGAATCTCTAGAACATTACCAAGTTTGTAAGTACCGTTTGCGGCTGTCGAGGATATCCCGGTTACCGTGGGGACGACACCATCCACAACGAGATCGGCATGTGCGCCCAATGAGCCAGCGGCGCCAGGGGTTGGGAGGGTTAGTGTCGCGTTATTCGATGCCGCGTCACGGATCGTGCCACCGTTAAGGGCGAGCGCTGACACACCGACGTAATCAAGGTCGGTAGAGGTGTGCCCCGACGCGATCGTGTAGGTGAATACGAGCTCAGAGCTGCCACTTCCACTCACGAAGTTAATGACGGCGTCGGCAGACCCGGTCTCCAGGGTAATTCGTGGGGTTCCCGTTACCGTGACCACCTCAGACATCTGAACCCGAATCGAGATCGCCTGACCGACCCGGTAGGTGCCGTTCGATGTGGTAGTGGTGATGCCGGTCACCGTTGGGGCGACGGAATCAAAGCTCCTCGCAAGCTGGGAGGCTGCTGAAGAGGTATTACCCGCGGCATCGGTGGCCGCCCCGGTCCCGATATCAACCGTGACGGAGCCCTGTGCTGACGGTGAGATCTGCGCGGTGTACGAGGCTCCCGATCCCGATAAGCTCGCGACGGAAGCATTACCCACGGAAATATCGCTCTCTGTAAAGTCGGTTACGGACTCGCTAAAGGTAATAGAGACGGGGATCGGCGAGGTATTCGTCGGATTACCGGCGGGAGAGGAGAGCGTCACCGTTGGCGCCGTGGTGTCGATAACCAAAGCTTTCCCGCCAGCTAATGACGATGCGCTCCCGAGGTTGGGCAGCGTCAACACAGCGTTAGCACTACCTCCATCGGTGATGGTGGCACCGTTTATAACTAGCGCGTTAGTCGAAAGGTACTGAAGATCGGATGAGGTGTGCCCACTCGCGACCGTGTAAGAAAAGGTGAGCGAGCTACTGCCACTACCACCAACATAACTGACGACCGCATCCGAGGCCCCGGTTTCAATGGTCAGGGTAGGTGTACCTCCCGAGGTATCGACATACACCGTCTGATCGAAGACAACCTGAATCGATATCGTCTGCCCATCTCGATAGGAACCGTTCGGTGTAGAGGATGTGACCGATGTTACACTGGCGGCGTGGGCCTCACTCACCGCCGCACCCAGGAACACCGCGAGGAGCAGGAATAGCGTGACAAATAGACCAGGTATCTGACTCGAAACGAGCGAAAAGAGCGATCTCGGCGCGCACCAGTACAGCGGAGCTGCTATTGGGCTCCTTATGAGATCCAACTCACACATCGAACGTGGCGCTATGTCAACCATGCGCGTCCTCGATACCGTCTATTCCCTCATCGCGTTACATCCTCATGCAAAAGGCTACATCAGGCCTAATCGACTGATTTCTCGAAGAACTAAATGCACCCTTGGATCGGCATGCATTTCAGCAAGTTACCCCATCTGGAGGCGACGGTGCCGAGGACGTATTTGTTGAGGCGAGGAAGATAATCCTGGTCGCCGGAATGTCACGCATGGCGAACGACCTTAGATGATTTCGTGAATCCGGAGGGGCTCTCTCCTGACAGGCCGGAACTCGCGATTGAAACATCCGTGCATACCCGGCCCGTCGGGAGACGGGCCCTCCGGGATCGGTGGGCGCTATATGGAATCGCAACGGAATGGTTTCACCACACGCAACATGGCGCGCAGGAATGCGCGCCCTCCCATTGATAGAGTCGAATGTTAGAAGCCAGCCATAAGCGACTTTTGCGGAGCAAAAGAGCGAATTGAAACCAAGTGAGGGCTATCGAAAAGGGGTGCAGGGGCTAAGCCCCGCCCGTCATCCGAATCTTGGCGTAGCCAAGTTCGCATAGAAGGGAGCGATGAGCGACTTTTGCGGAGCAAAAGAGCGAATTGAAACCAAGTGAGGGCTATCGAAAAGGGGTGCAGGGGCTAAGCCCCGCCCGTCATCCGAATCTTGGCGTAGCCAAGTTCGGATAGGAAACGATGGAGCGGGTGAAGAGATTCGAACTCTCGACCTCTTCCTTGGCAAGGAAGCGCTCTAGCCAACTGAGCTACACCCGCTTAACGGTTTACCGTCAAGGAGGTGAATAGTTACTGCCTTTACCGGGAAATGTCAACGCCCTGGGCCTAGGTACTTACCGATCATACCCTCACGATCATTGCTGGCATTCCTCCTTTAATTTAGGCAGGATACGGTACATAACGATGTAACTTCACAGATTCAGGGATACGTATGACCGATTCATGGGATGATCGACGAAAGGCACAGGAAGAGAGCTATTTCGACAGGGCAAATAAGGAGTCACTTGCTCGTCTTGCCCGCAAGCAGCAGGACGCTGCCCGTTTGAGTCCCGCTACCGGAAAGCCGATGGAGCAGATCGTGGCCTTCGGCGCTATCGTTGATCGATGCACGGCCTCTGGCGGCATCTGGCTGGACGCGGGAGAGCTCGACGAGATCCTCGCCGCGGCGAAGGAGAGTACCCACTCCCTCAAAGATTTCATCGGAGCCCTTCCCTCTCTCAAACCATCTGAGAGCCCAGTTCAAGAGGGACTTTCAAGCCCGATCAACGGCAAGCCGATGAACGTTGAAAAGGTTCTCGGCATCTCGATCGCGCGCTGCGCCGAGAGCGGTGGTATCTGGCTCGACGCTCGCGAGCTCGATCGCTTAATCGCCTCCTCTCACCAATCACTTGGAAGCTCCATTAAGGAGTTCTTCTCGCTCGTTCTTGGCAAGAAGTAAGTGATCGACGGGGCACATGGGGAGAACCCTCATGTGCCCTACGCAAGCGAGGCAAACCCCTCTCCGCCGCTCCGGCACTACCACCTCAACAGTATCTTCCCTACATGCCCACTGCGGCGCATCAGCTCATGAGCTTCTTCCACCCGGTCGAAGCCAAAGACCGTATCAACCACCGGTCGCATAGACCCCGTGTCGAAGAGCGGGGCGAACCTCTCCGAAAAATTCCGCACTAACTCACCCTTCTCAGCGACACTGCGACTCCGCAACACGGAGCCGATGATGGAGAGCCGTTTTCGCATCACCACCGAGATATCGAGCTCTGTCGTAGCTCCGCTCATCGTCGCGATGCACACCAATCGACCTCGAGGGGCGAGCGCGGCGATATTCCGTTCGAAGTAGTCACGACCAATGATGTCCAAAATGAGCGAGACGCCTCCACCGCTCCATCGGCTAACCTCTGAGGCGAAGTCCTCCTTCTTGTAATTGATCACAAGCTCCGCCCCCAATGAGCGACACCGTTCGATCTTCGCGTCATCGCCAACGGTGCACGCGACCCGAGCGCCCACCGCGCGAGCGACCTGAATGGCGGCCGTTCCAACTCCGCTCGCGCCACCGTGAATCAGCACCGTTTCACCGGCAACGAGACGCCCCTCACCTACTAGATTAGCGTAGGCAGTACTAAAAGCTTCGGGTATAGCCGCGGCATCTTGGAGAGATACAGATTTCGGACAACGAAAAACCTGAGCCGCAGGCACCGCGACCATCTCCGCGTATCCACCTCCTGAGAGAAGCGCGCACACCTCATCTCCCACATGAAGCGAGGTCACCTCGGGCGCTACACGCTCAACGATTCCGGAAACCTCAAGTCCGAGGAGCTCTGAGGCGCCTGGTGGAGGGGGATACTTGCCAGCTCGCTGCAAGAGGTCCGCGCGATTAACCCCGGCGGCGGCGACACGAATCACGACCTCACCCGGTGAGAGCGTTGGTTCGGGAACCTCGCGCGTACTGAGAACGCTCTGCGGCCCAGGATTCTCTATCTCAATCGCTCTCATACGTACCTTCCGAAGATAGTGATGGCGTGCGCAGCGCCCCGCCCCGATCCGCAGTCTGGAGCCACCTTGGCGTTAGAGCAAGGGGAAGCTCAAAACTGATCTGTCGCTGCGCATAGGGATGAAAGAGCCCTAATCGGTACGAGACAAGCCGCAGTTCAGGAGCTTGAGCGCCATCGTAGTACGGGTCTCCGACGATAGGATACCCGAGGGAGGCGAGATGAACGCGAATCTGATGGGTGCGGCCGGTTATAGGTTCTACCCGAAGGAGCGTTCGCGCCTCACCATCACACACCTCGTGACCGACCTTGGTCACCACGGTCAACGCCTCTTCGCCATCGTGCGCGACGACCCGCCGCAGCATCGCGTACCGGGGATCTCGCCCTATCGGAGCCCGCACCTCGATCGTTTCATGCGGAAAATCTCCTGAAACCTCCGCTACGTAGTACTTTTCGACCGCATGCCTATCATACGCCCGTTGCAACGCGGCGTTCATGCGAGAGGTGAAGGAGACCAGCAAGAGTCCGGCGACACCGGTGTCAAGTCGTGAGGGAAGATGCAGTGGCTTCGCGAAATGATCGCGAAGGTAGGTGACGAGCGAAAATCGTCGTTGGTCTCGGGGAGGTATCGTAGGAAGCCCGGCGGGTTTGACGACGACCGCCATATCTTCATCTTGATAGAGTACCGAGTCCGCCGAGAAGCTCGGATAGAGTGACGCGACCTCGTGAAAATCACCGAGTGGCTCAAAGTACTCAACGGTCGCGGGTGGCACCACCTCACTCTCGAGCTGAGCGGGGCGCCTATTGAGGTAGACACCACCGACCTCGAATCGCTCAGGCCACGTCGTGGGATCGATGTGCGGAAGGCTTTCAACCAGTATATCTCGGCAGGTCAACCCAGACCAGGAGCTCTCGCTCACTGGGAATATCCAGCGCTTACTTCGAAAGGTAGCTTGAATTCGTTCGATATCGAGCGGTCGCACAACGTTGTATCCTCACAAACGGGGCGTAGTAGACCCGTGTGAGTATCCTACTCGCATTACACATGGGAAAGTAGATGGAGAGGACGGTATCGGTACCGCCCCCCCTCACGCCCTTATTGCGCGCTCTTAGAGCTTAACCGATTGGTCAACTCAAGCGCTCGCTCAGCGTTCATAAGCGCGAGGATCTGACCGATACGTTTCTCAGGCATCCGCTTGATCAGAGAGTGCGCGATGTTGATATCAAGTTGCTCAAGGAGGTGAGCCGCCTCCGGTGGATTCATGGAACCGTACACGTTCGCGAGCTGATCGAGCTGCACATTACGTTGCTTCTCGCCCTTCTCACGCTCAATCTTCAACCGCTCCGATAATTCCTTTAACTCCGTGAGTCGAGCGGCGAGATCTCGATCACGGGTAGCAAACTCATGCTCCC
>JAULVA010000006.1:663-1901 GCA_032111275.1 Bdellovibrionota bacterium | reverse complement strand
CCGTTGCTCGAGTCGTCCACTTCGCTCCTCAAGCTCCGATCGACGTTGGTCGAGAGCCGTAAGGATCTTGGCCTCCTCCTTACTCCACTGGGGGCCGGTGCGAGGTGGGGTAACGATGGCGGCTTCCACAGGCTGAACAGCGCCTACTCCCGCGGCCTCAAGGGCGGATACGGAGATCTTAGCGACGCAAAAAAGAACAACAAGCACCACGGCGCTCATCTGTCCACGGGATGCGATACCGGAAAACATCGAAGCCGCTCTGGTCGGAGTGATAGCGGGAACGGGTCGCTTTCCTGCTGCCCGAGTGTAGGTAGTGGCTTCCGGCTTTTTCGTCTCAGACTCAGCTACCTGTGGAGCGGGTGACGCTTTCTGTTGGGGAGCGGCGCGAACGGAGCCGACCTTATTCGGAGAGAGCGAAGCGCCGCGCTTCATCATCATCTGATTCATCGCTCTGCTGAGATCGTCGTACAACTCGTGAGCCTGTTCCCTTGTCAGCTTCTTATCACTCATAAATCTTCGCTACCTCGTTCCCCTAGAGTTCGCCCGTTGCGTCGCGATCTCATCAAGTTGGTTAATCTCTTCCTTGAGCACCTCGTGATCGTATTCCGCCCTTCGCTTCTCCTTCAGCATCTCAAGGGCCTTAGCGTCCTTGTTTGCCTGGATGTACCGCTCTTGGGCTTCAACGACGGCCTTACGGGCCTCCTCTACCTTGAGGGCTTGCTGCTCTATCAGCTTCTGAATCCGCTGAGCATACGCACCCGTCAACAAGAGCTCACTTGCAGTAACTATGCCATTTTCGCCGGCGTTCAAACGATGGAGTTCAGCCTCTAACCCCCTTAAGACACTCTGCTCATGGGCGAGCACGGCGTTCCGACGGCCAAGTTCTTGACGCGCCTCGTCACGAATCTGCTCACGGATATCAAGGATGCGCTGGAGCCGGAACTGAAAACGCTTCATAACCCTCGCGGACGATCTTTGCCTCTTAGTGGTAACCGCTCTTAGCTCACGATCTCCTTCATCGACCGCCAACACTCCTCAAGGGAGCATGGTCTATCAGCGGACTGCTTCAGGAAGCTCAGAACCTTCTCGTGTTTCTGCACCGCCCTGTCGACTCGGGGGTTTTGGCCTGCTTTGTAGGCGCCGATGGTGATGAGATCCTCGACCTCCTGGTAGGAGGCGAGGATATCGCGCACCTCGGTCGCCATCTTCAGCACCTCAGGCTCAACGATATCGGACAT
>JAULVA010000006.1:0-653 GCA_032111275.1 Bdellovibrionota bacterium | reverse complement strand
ACATGACACGGGAGATACTTTGCAGAACATCGATAGCGGGATAGTGGCCGCGACTCGCCAGACGGCGGCTCAGGACGACGTGCCCATCGAGGATACCTCGCACGGCATCCGCAACCGGCTCATTCATGTCATCACCCTCTACGAGGACGGTGTAGAGTCCCGTAATACTTCCCTCTCCCTCACAGGTACCGGCGCGCTCAAGAAGTCGTGGAAGAACTGAAAATACAGATGGTGTATATCCTCGCGTACTCGGGGGCTCACCAACAGCCAAGCCAACCTCCCGTTGAGCCATCGCTAATCGGGTGATCGAGTCGACCATCAACATCACCTTCTTCCCCTGATCACGGAAATACTCCGCTATCGCGGTAGCCACAAACGCGGCTCGAATTCGGAGGAGCGCTGATTGATTTCCCGTCGCGACAACAACGATAGAACGAGCCAATCCCTCCGGCCCAAGATCACGTTCGATAAACTCACGAACCTCTCGACCTCGCTCTCCAACAAGCGCGATCACGTTGACATCGCTATGGGAGTGTTTAGCCACCATTCCGAGGAGGGTTGATTTACCAACTCCCGAACCGGCCATAATACCGACACGCTGCCCCTCACCAACGGTGAGAAGACCATTCATCGCGCGAACCCCGAGATCGAGC
>JAULVA010000005.1:19028-19553 GCA_032111275.1 Bdellovibrionota bacterium | reverse complement strand
GCCGCTCTTGAGCAGATGGCGACATATCAACGCGCGCTGCCAGCTCAGCCGCAAAATCCCGTCATGCAGGCAGCGGTGGTTCGTCTCATGTGGGTACCAGACCACCTCAATTCACACGGAGATCTCGTCCCGGCGCACTACTACTACCTGAAGGTGAAGAAGGAATCGTGGGCGCTTCAGGACGCGTTTGAGTTAGAGGCGCAACTTAATAGTACGACTGGCGGTAACGCGTCGGCTGTTGGTTTCGTCAGTCCGGAGGATTTACGGTGATGAAGTTCTCGCAGCTCATCGTGGGGTTACTCGTGTGTGGCGTGTCGGTCGGATGCTCTACAAGCGACGTTAAGCCGTACGAGCCTACCGCCAAAAAGGCCCGAACTCTCTTCATGCCTTCGTATCGCGCCGCGGGAGCGGAGCCGGTGTACGCTCGCACTCGGTGGGTACATCCTCCCGAGGTGCTTCCGGCCCGCGATGGTGGAGATACGGAATCCTCGTATGATACCCCACCTCTCCGGCCCGTGTATCAGC
>JAULVA010000005.1:8192-19018 GCA_032111275.1 Bdellovibrionota bacterium | reverse complement strand
CTCGAGGAGACCTGCAAGGTGCTTGCCTCTATGGCTAGGTATTCCTCGTATACCAGCCCATCGTTAGCGAAAGAGAAGTTTTCTTTTCAAAACCTTGGAACAATCGACGAACTCGCGCGGACTATAGAGGGTAAAGCGGGAATTAAGGTTGTCGTCGATCACGAAAACAAAGAGGTACGGTTTCTTGTGCGAACCGCGTTAGAGCCGACCTTATTTAGTGAATAGGTTTCATGAGCATTAATAGGTTAACGCGAAATAGGTTATTCCAGGATGAAGAGCTTTTTAACAAGCTTCTTCCGTTTGCTCGCTACGACGAGGAGAACGAGATCTTCATCCACACCGACGCTTCTCTTTGGTCGATCTTGGAGCTTCAACCGAAGTGGATTACCACGGTATCCGACGCCGACGCGTTTCAGATGGCTGAGAGAGTTCAAGAGATGCTCGATTCCTTCGAGCATACGATGTCAGCGCAATTTTGTTGGGTGACAACCTTTGATGTCGAGGACCTTCTTCGGAGTAGCCTCTACTCCTATCCATTGAGTGGAGCGGCTGGATGGATGACGAAGCGGTGGGTGCGTTCGATACGAATGGCCTCCCAATCTCGCTCCCTTCATCGCCGTCCTCGTCGACTCCGGCTCTTCGCGTGTTTCCGTTTTGACCCACCATGGGAAGGCAAGGGATTGGCAGCCCAGCTCGCCCGAGCGATGAAGATGTTCATGTATGGCGCCGTTGGTCTGAGCGCCGATCAGCGCCATGCCGAGTATCTCACCTTCGCGAATCGGTTTAAGGGTATTATGGATGGAACGGCGGCGAAGCTCGCCGATCTCGGGTTCTATCCGCGGAAGATGGATGGTCAGAAGCTGATCAATCTTCTCTATCCCCTGCTCAACCGTCGAAGCGTAAAACCCGGCAAGCATCGTCGCGGTCGTGGCACCTCCACACCCGTGCCGGAGTACGATCGTGACGATCTTTTGTCGAATCAGGTCTCAGAGACGCATGTTGAACATCCAACCGATGGTATCATCAAGAAGGATGGTCGCGTGTATCGCTCCGTATCGATGGTGAAGCCCCCAAAGAGCTGCATGCCTTTGATGATAGCGCCTCTGCAATCTACTCCGTATGAGAATATTCTGAGCGTAACCTTCTCCAAGGATCCTAAGGAGAAGCAACTGGAGCGGCTCGACAAGCTCGATTCCCTCCTTGGTATGCGTGAACGCGCCCCCGGTGGACGCTCGAATCAAAAGGTACTCCACCAAATATCAGCTATCCGTAACGCTCGGCAGGAGCTCTACAGCGCGCGCGAGCAGATCGTTCGGGTCGGTGTACACCAAACCTTTATCTGCCAGACAGAGGATGAGGCGATTCGCGCCACATCTGAGGCGGTCGCTACCTTTCCGCAGTTGAATGGCGCTCGGGGAATGGTACATGAGATCTCTGATATGGCGGTCATGATCAACTCCCTTCCAGGAGCGTACGATCCGGCGACCGATGGCGCGGGTTGGACGACCGTGATGCAGTCATCCCGCGCGGTACGGCTCTTCCCGTTGTGGGGCAACTGGCGCGGAAGCTCAGGAGCGCAATTCCTTCTCCCGTCGCTCTGGAACCGAGAGCTTATCGGCTTTGACTTCTACGACTCGAATATCGCGCCAAACGTTCTCATCAGCGGAGTATCGGGAGCTGGTAAGAGCTACTTGATGTGTTACCTGATTACGATGCTCAATCGTGGTCACTACTCCACCCTCTCTGATGGTCGAGTCATTGAACGACAGCCGATCACCTTCATCTTCGATAAGGGTATGACCGGCCAGCCGTGCGGATTCGATAAGGTCGCGAGACTCTTCGGCGGAAAGGTTTATGAAGCTACGCCATCCCGCGCTCCAGCGATGAACTTCCTCGCCCGCCTTGGAGCCCTCGCCGCTGAGAAGCAAAGCGATGATTACAAGGATCTTCTCGACATGTGCGCGGATGTTATCTGCGATATGGCGGCGGACGGGCAAAACCTCCCAGACCGTCTTGAGCGTGGAAGTGTGATTGAGTCCCTGGTTGAGGCTCACCGAATCTACCGCAGTGGGCCGATGCGCCGCGAGTTTATCTTGAGTGATGTTGTCTCGGTGCTTCGCGCGCCACGACGGGTCGACGAGACCGAGGATAGCGCTCGGCGTCGTCAACGCATCAGTCTCCTTATCGCCGATTACTACGGAGAGGGAACATACGCTCGATTCTTCGATCGACCTGGATCGCTTAAGCTCAAAGAGCGCTTTATTGTGTTCGACCTCAAGGCGCTCTCGCGTAACCCTGATCTGCAACGCGTATTTCTCAAGATCGCGATGGTGTGGGCGGATACGGTGATGAATGATCCCTCCGAGCTCGATACCCGCAAGGTGCTGGTGTTCGACGAAGCGCATGAGCTTATCGGAAAGACAGCATCGAACACTATCGAGACGGCCTTCCGACTCTACCGTAAGCGAAAAGGAATAGTCATCGCGGCGTCACAATCCGGTGAGGACTTCTACGTCGGATCCGGTGGCCAGGCGATCGTTCAAAATAGCGCGCACAAGATATTCCTGAGACAGGACCCCAACAAATTCCACCTGACCGCTGAGGCGTTCAATTTGACGCCGCAGCAGTCCGATGTGATCATGCGGTTACGCACGGTCAAGGGCGTGGAGTCTCAATTCTACCTCCTCTCAGATATCGGAGAGGGTGCGCTCGTACTACCTGTCGAGCCCGCGTTCTACTGGGTGAGCACGAACAACGGTGACGACAATCAGCTCTTCCAAGACGTCATCACTCGCCATGGGGGTGATTTCAGTAGAGCGCTTGAGGAGGTTGTCCAGGTCGCTCCGTATGGAGCCAAGGACCTTCAACAACGGCTTATGGGCAACTTCCAAACTGAAGAGCTGGAGGGCGGTAGCGTCTCCGGGGCCGTAAGCGCGATGATGGATGTTGGATTTAAGGATTCAGGACTTTAGGAGGAAAGGTGTATGAAAACGTATTCGGCAATCGCTCTTCGCGTGAGTATCGCCATGCTTGGGCTTGGAGGGCTGAGCGCCTGTTCCCGGCCGGAGCCTGTCCCGCCTCCTTCAGTGGTTGAGTATCAGGTTCGAAACGTACCAGGGGTCGTTGAGTACACCTGGGAGGAACCGATGGTAGATATGGTTGAGGTTCCGCCTGGATTAGATCCTGAGGGGATCTACTACCGACCGGCGCATTCAGAGGTAGTTGAGATCCGCCAAGGTCGATGGCAGTATTACCGAAAACCGTCCCGGTAGAAGGTACAGAAATGAGCCTCATAAGCGGCACCAACTTTGTGGCCCCCCTCCGCAGTAAAGCGCAGATCGTTGGCATCTTCGCGCTCGCGGTCTTGGTGGCGGTGCTTCGACTGGCAGGTTCTCAGCACTCAAGCACTGGCGGGGCCTCGGCGGGAGGTACCGCGTACAGCTCCCCTTCCACCGCGAAAGGGGGCGTCGCTCCAGATGACGTAGACGCGTATCTCGCCTCCCGCCGACACTCCAAGGTCCAAAAAGAACCCGTCGCTCCCGGTGATATAACCGTGGATAACCTCCTCCAGGGAGAGGATTCAGCAGGGTCCTCGCGCCCCCTTCTCCGGGAGGATGACCGAGAGGGTGTGCAGCCGGAGAAGCTCAACGATATCAAGCGCTCCCTCGGTCTCAAGTAGCCATCTCAATCTACGGGGATCTCGTAGCATTATTCACAAAAATGATGAAGCAATCAGGTCACACCAGCGGATAAGTGTGCATAACGGCATGTAAGCGGTTGAACCGCCCTTCGGTTAGGTAGCTTTCCAGTATGGTCGCAGCTCGCAGGTCAAAGAAACTCTCGGTTTTCAGAAGTTGTCTCGCCACGTTGGTTGTCGGTGCCGGCACCTTTGTGAGTTCCACCTTGGCTCAATCCCAGGGATTGGCAGAGGATGCCGCTCTCGTCGCGGCGGAGAAGGCGCTTCTGGAGGGACTATCGGCTAAGGGGCCAGGAGCTTTTGAACAGGAGCTCAAGGGTGCCCCGGCCCAGCCAGCCGAGTTACAGCCGGCTACCTACAAGCCTCCCGTCATCAAGCAAGAACCCATTAAAGCAGAGCCTCAAAAGCAAGGTACTGAAGGGGTCCTTCCCCTTCCAAAGCAGGAGGAAGCGAAGCGTGTAGTGTCACCACCTACCGAAGCAACTCATGAGCGCGTGGCTCACCCAGCGGTACCTCAGGTGGCTCCACAACCGAATACAGCTCTTAAAAGGGAGCTCGAAGCTAGTCAGCGGCGGGTTGCGCAGCTTGAGCGTCAGTTGGAGGAGGTCCGAGGACAACTCACCATGGCTGAGACCGAACTCTCTCGCCTCGCGACTATCTCCGAGGCGCGAAATCGCGCGAGTCTCGGTAGACCAACCTCCTCGACTCCACGAACTACCACGACGGAGGCCGCGCCTTTCGTAGCTAAGACGCGCCTCGATGCTCCTCACATTGAGCCCACCCCCGCAAGCTCAGCCGATCTCACGATCGCCACGGTTTATGTTGAGAAAGCGGAGCTTCGCCTTGGACCAGGAAAGAATCACTCCTCACTTATGACGGTAGCTAAGGGATCGCGCCTCGCTGTAGAGGCCCGTCAGGGTGAATGGCTCCGCGTCTTTGCCCCCAACGGACAACGGGCATGGATTCAGTCGCAGTTAGTAACCTTCGGTTCAAAGGGTGGCGCGCGAACGGCTTCCAGCGCCACGCGAGTTCGTGGATATTCGAGCTCCCTTGAGGATGAGGCCTTTCAGCGAGTTCAGTCGCTCACCGCGAGGCGGTAGCGATGAACAGTGGCTGCTCTCATAGCGCGCTACGAACACTCCTGGGATTCGCTCTCGCTGCTACTTTTTGTACCGTACCCTCCTCGCTCGCGCTCCCGAATGTGAATTCTCTCGTAGTCTCCACATCCCGCATGGCATTTGTCTATCCGGTCATGGGACCACGGATGTCGAGTGATTTCGGCTTACGAAAACATCCGATCAAGAAAGCTCGACGTCATCACGATGGCATAGACCTTGCGGCTCCAGTCGGAGCGCCGATTCGCGCTATCGCCGATGGCCAGGTAATATACGCGGATCCTCACGGTGGCTATGGAAAGTACATCGTTATTCGCCACCTCAATGGGATAACAAGTCACTACGGTCACTGCGATACTATGGAGGTTACCCCTGGACATACGATCACAGCCGGCGAGATCATCGGCACTGTTGGTAGCTCAGGAGCCTCCACCGGCCCCCATCTCCACTTCGAAATTCGCAGAGACGGTGAAGCTCAGGACCCGGAGAGCTTCCTCCCCGGACTCGCCGAGCAGGCTGCCGGTTAGGTACCCTTTTCCCTCCCCACGCTCATTTGGAATCGAGTCTAAAGCTGCCAAATATCAATAGGTTACATGCATCCCTCCCGACGCTATTTTTTTTAGGGAAAACTGTTCGCTCTTATGCAACTAGAAACGAGGAACTTGCTATAACACTTATGAAACTGGGACGTGAGGTTCACGTCAAACAAACGAAGCAGAAAGAAAAAACGAAAATAATTTATAAGGTGCTGTATGATTACTAAGATTAAAAACGCGTATGTAGCGGTTGGACAGAAGGTTTCGGCCGCTATCGTTGCTCCTACTGAGAAGCACGCTCGCCTCGCTCTCTTTGTGACAGGTGTAGCTGTTCTTGGTCTCGGACTCTCGCAAGAGGTTTCCGCTCAGATCAGCTCGGGCGCGGCGATTCAGTACAACGACGACCGAATCAACAATGCCGTTAACGCCATCATGACCTACCTTGAGGGTTCGTTCGGAGCGTTGATCATGGCGGCTTCCGGAATCGGAGCTATCATGTCGGCGGCGTTCGGCCAGTATAAGGCGGCGTTCAGCTTGATGGCCGTAGCGGTTGGATCCTTCATTCTCCGCTCGCTCATCGGAACCTTCTTCAACGATATCGGAATTCAGCAGTAATACCGAATCGGACTCTCGCGAGAGCGTGAGTACGAAGGCGAAGGCTCCGGGGAAACCCGGGGCCTTTTTTATTGGAACCGTTATTCGATACGCACACCGGAGGGCCCGTCTCCCGACGGGCCGGGATGGCGAATCCGGTTCCGGTCCGCCATATTCATCGCGTTTCAATTTGATAGGTCTGAACATACCCGGCCTGTCAGGAGACAGGCCCTCCGGGGGAACGCCTATTTACCGAGCGGCACCACGGTCCCTACACCTGCCGGCGCTGGAGCGCTCTCGGCGAACTCAAGCTTCTCCATAATCCGGTTAGAGAGCCCCTTGTCACCCTCCTCCGAGAGCCTCTGTTGAAGGATCTTCTTCTGCTCGGGAACCCGAGCAGAGAGCCTCGCGTAGGCCAGAGAGCGCGCCAGAGGCTCAGGGTGGTGAGCCAAGATCTGAAGCATCTCGGTGGAGGCGTTCCACTCCGAGTTCTTACGGAGGTATCGAGAGGCCTCGAGATTGAAATGGTCGGTGCTGTCCTTGTCGCTGCGAGCAAGAAGGACGAGCAGCACCATGTCCGGGGCGGGCTTCAACTGAAAGAGGATCTCGATGTAGGGGGCGCGCTTTGAGACGTCAAGATTAAGGGCCGAAAGAAGCGCGATCGTTTGCTCTCGGGAGAGCCGATTCTGCTCGCCGCCTAGGACAAGCAGAAGTTGGTCGCTTTCCCCCTTAAGAAACCGCTCCCGTAAAACCTGACCGCTCTTATTCTCGACCTCTGTAAGTGGAAAGGTAAGCAAATCCGCGTAGTGCTGCACCCCGAGTTGGTCTTCAGGAAGCTCCCCCAGGATAAGTCTGAGCTTATCCGCGCTGTTAATCTTGCTCCAGATGCCGAGCCCGTCGATGTCAAACCAGCTCAGGGTTTGTCCGATCTCCCCGCCCCGGTCACGCAGAATCGCGAGAAACTGGGTCGCCGAGGTATCGTTCGCCGCCAATAGCGGAAGCGCTATCGCGATACGAGCCAACGCTGTGGGCAGAGGACTATCGCCCCCAACATAGGCCTCTAGGGTGTCCGCAGGAGGGTTACCGGAAACGATACCAGCGAGCGCTATCACCTCAGGATCCCCGAGCGTCTTACTTCCACGAGCTCGAAGTTGGCCAAATAAAGGGCCTATCGGCGCGGGTAGAGAGACCAGGCGGTCGATCGATATCTCAGAGAGCTGCTTACTTGGGTTCTTCGCCTGGGATTGACCGGCCACCGCGAGAATGACACCGGGGTGAAGGTTGCTTAACGGGGGTAACGTTTTAAGCCCATCGGGATAGATCGGCATCACCGCCAACGCGAGCGCGGCCCGCCGATCCGTGAGCGAGAGATCTTCGACCCATAGATCGCTTAACGCGACACGGAGGAGATTAGATCCAACACCGGCACGGTTCGCTCCCGCCATGGTGTCATCAATGATAGCGTTCTCCGCCGCTTCTTCGTGATCCTGAATCGCGGCCTGCGCGACGACCCTCATCTTTCCCTTATCGTTGCTAGCCCAGGCGAGTTGAAACTCCGGGCTCGACTCTGGAGCGAAGATGCCCACACCTCTGACGAGGTCGTTGAAGAGTGAGGGCTTCCAACTTTTAAGACCAGCCACCGCAAGCGCGATGATAAGGGCCCCTCCAGCGCTCCACATCAGCCACGGTCTCGGCTTCATGCCCGAGGCCCCGGGAGAGATCTCGCGAATGGGCCCTTTCGCCTCAGTCGCCGAAGGAACACCCTTTGCAAGAAATTTTCCGGCGCGCACCGAAGCGCGGGTCTGCGCCGGAAGGGCGCGAATAAACTCACGCTCAACCTCCTCTATGGTTGGTCGCTGGCGAGGGGATGGAAGAAGAAGGCGATCGAGGATCTCACGTTGCTGGTGAGTAGCGTCTTCTCCGAGCACCCGCGAGAGTACGCTTCCAAGTCCGTAGAGGTCCGCTTCAGGGCGAGGCTCCTCGCCAGCATTTGTCTCTGGAGCGAGGTGTTCGTCTTTCGAGTAATGCAGGGCTCCAAGTCGAGGATCGAGGAGAACAACCTTCCCTCCATCTTCAACGATGTTCGATGGTGAGATATGCCCATGGACAAGTGAGCGTTTACGAAGGGCCTTCACAACATCGATCAGACCCGCGACGAGGTCCTGTCGACGTTGTCCGGTGAGAGATGTCCCATTTTCAAGCTCCTCCTCGAGCGTAACGGGATACACCGGGCGAATAAGAAGGAGGCGCTCGGCTTCATGCCGAGCCTCTACCCTCATCTCCCATCCTGGAATTACCGCGAACCCCTGCATCTCCGCGACGAGCGCGGCTAATGCCGCTTGCGTGAGAGGCCGAGAGAAACGATAGAGCGATACCTTTCCGTTGATCAGGATGAGTGGACGGATATCCCACGGATCCTGTCCCAACATGACGTTAACGCACACGCCGTTCGGAGGAAGCCACGGCTTAAGATTCTCGAAGACTAACTTCTCCGCTCCTTCCAATGAGCCGGGGGACACAAGCCTCATCTGATTCCTCGTAAAACCTTGCTCGCTTGTGACATACGTAACGCGAAACTACGCTTTCAGTTTGACGGTGAGAGGTTATCGATCTCTTGTTTCAACCGCCCCACTATCTCCTCATAGGAAAATTGCCCCACCAGCTCTCCTCGCCTCTTCAGATTAACATGGCTTGGGGCGCACCACAGTCCGAGATCGGCGTCATCGGTCTCTCCCGGGCCGTTTACGCGACACCCCATAACCGCGATAGTGAGTTTGCGATCCGCGAATTCCTGTGTCATCTCTCGCACTTTTTGCGCGAGTTCAACAAAGGCCTCATTCTCAACTCGCGAGCATGAAGGGCACGAAATAATGTTCAATCCTTGTTGCTCGAAACGGGGAACGGAGCGAAATCGACCCGCGTACACATCGGCGATTATCCCTTTGGCTACCTCGATCTCTTTGTACTTTTCGGAATGCGGCAACGTGAGAGAAACACGCACGGTGTCACCGATCCCCTTGACGAGAAGGTTTTCGAACGCGATTCGGGTCTTGATCTCCCCCATCGGGAGCATGCCTGCCTCAGTTACACCGAGGTGAAGTGGGATCTCAGGGAAGAGATCAGCAGCTCTAAGATTTATATCCATGACGTCATTCGGATCCGAGCTCTTTAGAGAGATGACGTAGTTGGTAAACCCGAGATCCTCAAGATATCCGACGTGCTCCTTGGCGGAATTGAGCGCCACAACGAGCGGATCCTCCTCATTTCCAGCGAGCGCGGGGTCGAGCGAACCGAAGTTTACACCGATGCGGAGAGCGAGGTCATGCTCGCGAGCCACGTTTGCGATATAAGCGACCTTTTCATGAACCGGCACGTTCTTCTCATGATGATAGAGGTGACCCGGATTGTAGCGGATCTTCTGTACGTACGGCGCCACACTCTTCGCCAGCTTGTAGCTCTCCTGCAGGTCGACCACGAGACGAGCGGTGACCTGTTTTCGAATCTCGGCGAGCGCCTCAACGTCACGACGGCTATCGATAGCGATACGAATGATATCCGCTCCATGATCCTGGAGGAGTTTTATTTGACGGACGGTCGCGTCGATATCCTGCGTCTTTGTCGCGCACATCGATTGTGTCGAGATATGGCTCTCAGAGCCGATGACCAGATCGCCAACGCGCACCGAGCGCGTTTTGCGGCGGAAAATCTTCATGGTGTTGGAACTTGTTCCTATCTGTGTCAGCTCGGAGGTCTGTGCCATACGTACTACCCTGCGCGGCTTCACTCATCATTTCACGTAACGGAACCCATGAGCCGCGCACGGGTTGTTCGTTAGGCCACTGATAGTGGCGAAAACACTCCAGAAATCTTAATACTCTCCTCATATCCTGAGGGGCATCAAGACGTCGTAAGCCCACGGGAGACGCTCCTCCAAAACAGGGCGCTGTCTGCCGCGAAAAAACACGACGTAACGGGCGGTAGAATAACCTGATATGAGCTGCGGGGCTATACCGCGACGAATGACGAAAATACCTCTTTCTCACCTTAAAAATTGTTGTATCATTAGGAGGTTATGCTCCACCCTGGGGCAGATTCGCTGGTCGAGGCGATTCTCGACATATCCGCGGCTTAGAATGTGCCGTGAGAGTCCTTTCGTGGCCTCCCCGAGCGGAGCCATGCAGGTCGTGAAGTAAGGTAGTGAGTATGACTGATATCGAAACGCTTGAGGAGATTTTTGGCCGAATTACCGAAGAGTACGAGGAGCCGGTTCCGATCGGTGGCCGTTGCGAAAGTCGGATCTTCTACCGTGTCGAGGACCTGAGCGATGCTGACCTCGATGCCTGCGCCGAGTACGTGGCCGAGCGCATTCGAAACGTCGTAGCTCCGAACAAGCCAGAGCTCTTCCTGAAGCTACCTGGTGGGTATTCATTCTTCGCCGAACGGTTGTGCGCGATCTATTCCGAACTCTTCAACAAGGGACAGGACGTTCCTCTCGAGCAGTACCTTGAGAGTAAGATGTCGAACGGTCACGGGGAGAAATATAAGGGGCATCAAGCGATCCTCGTTACGGACGTAATTACAACCGCTCGATCCAGCCTTGAAGCTCACACTCGGGCAACCTTAAAGGGAATCCCGGTGCTCTGCTGGGCAACGTTAATCGACCGTACCTTCGGTCCAGGGCCGGTTCCCGTTGTGTCGGCGTTTACTGGGGCGCCAGTTCGGGTACTCACTCGAATGGGATAAAGAGGCCCCGCGCGAGCGGGTTGGCCCAGCCTGCGAGCATGGCCCCGAGATCGTCGAGCTTCACGATCGCCGCGACGAGCCCGTAGACGCCGATCGTCATCGCGACGGAGATCGCCGCCAAAACGGCGAGTTGCGTGATGA
>JAULVA010000005.1:7598-8182 GCA_032111275.1 Bdellovibrionota bacterium | reverse complement strand
TAGGGAAGCGATGCAAAAGCACGCTTCAGCGTGGTTTGGCCCCTTGTTCCTAACGTCGTTTGAGAGGAATTACTTTACCACCACCAGCGGCGGCGCGAAGAGGCTCCGGCTTTGAAACCGGCTCTTTGATGACCTGCTCGTCCAGAAGCTCCAGCGTTGAAAGGACAGTCGCGCTCTCCTCGCTGAGTTCAGCGGCTGGGCGGACAACCTTGCTCCGTTTGATAAGGAGGTCGAGTTCGTGATGGGCCGCTTGACCAGCCTGGAGACGGGCTTTAAGGCTTACAAGGTCCGTAGCAAGCGTCGCGGCTCGTATGAAGTCTCCACTCTCCGCCGAGGCGATGAGCTCGCGTTGGGATTGTACCAGCTCCGCCTCGGTTGTTCTCCAGAGGGTTTGGAACTCGTTCCGAAGGGCGAAAACATCGTAGATTATCTTTTTGGTGTTTGCCGCTTCGGCAGCCTCAGTGAGCTTACGAAGAAGGAGCCCGTTAACCTCACGCCATTCAGCCACCTGTACGGAGGGCAGCTCACCGATCGTTCCCTCGACCCTGTTGTACGAGCTACCACCCGCTGTACTGTACAGGCGG
>JAULVA010000005.1:0-7588 GCA_032111275.1 Bdellovibrionota bacterium | reverse complement strand
CAGGCGGAGAGCTCGACGGCTCTTTTGAATGAGGGCCATGACGCGGGATACAAACGACTCGGATTCCATAACCTTTCGCACTAAAAACGGCAGGCCGATTGTTTAGCAACGGTCGCAAGGGAAATCAACTTATTAATACAATACGATGTTCCAGTATCAAAGCATTTTTTCGCCCCTGTCATTGCCCCTCCTAAAGGGGGGCTACCCGCCTGATTTCGTTACCAGCACGTTTACGGGAGCGGGAGTGCGGGGTAGAAGGGTGTACATGAACTCTGTTATTGCTTTTTTCGAGACCCTTAACCCCGTGTGGGGCGCTCTTATCGCGACTACGTTCACCTGGTTTGTAACGGGTCTTGGCGCAGGTCTCGTGTTCTTTATCAAAGACCTCAACCGAAAGGTCCTCGACGGTATGCTCGGATTCACTGGTGGCGTGATGATCGCCGCGAGCTTCTGGTCTCTGCTTGCTCCGGCGATTGAGATGTCGCACGGCGATGGATTCGCCAAAGCGATGCCGGCGGCGGTCGGTTTCGCCCTCGGGGCACTCTTCCTTTACGGGCTCGATCAACTGCTCCCTCACCTCCACATCAACTTTCCGAAAGCGCGCGCCGAGGGTATTCAGACGACATGGCACAGGCAGACCCTCCTCGTGCTGGCGATAACGCTCCACAATATCCCCGAGGGCCTCGCTGTTGGCGTACTCTTTGGGGGTGTGGCGGCAGGCATTCCAGAAGCAACGATCGGAGGAGCGGTAATGCTCGCGGTCGGCATCGGACTCCAGAACTTTCCCGAGGGAATGGCGATCTCCTTTCCCCTTCGCCGAACAGGTCTCTCTCGCTTCCGCAGTTTTTGGTACGGGCAGATGTCTGCCATCGTCGAACCGGTTGCGGGGGTCATCGGCGCCCTCCTCGTCATACAAATCCAACCGATTCTGCCATACGCCCTCGCGTTCGCGGCCGGCGCGATGATCTACGTGGTCATCGAGGAGGTCGTGCCAGAGACACAGCAGGATCGTTCAACGGACATCGCGACACTCGGCTTCATCGGAGGGTTCATCCTGATGATGCTGCTGGATGTTGGGCTGGGGTAGCGAAACGCAATTCGCAGGCTATCAAACGCGCTGTGTTGGTAGGGCCCGACTCCTGGCGGGCCGTACCACATCGCCTATCGATGGAGTAATGATACCGCTCGTTGTCATACGGCCCGCCAGGAGTCGGGACCTACCGAACGTAAGTTGAAATGAACAGATAGATTGGCATCACACCGATCATTTAGTTTCGATTACAGCAGGCCCGCACGCGATCGTCAGGTGATCCGGTACGCTGTGATGGTGGGGCCCGCGTCCTCGCGGGCCGTATCGTATCGCCTTTCGATGAAGCCTCGATACCTCCAGTTGTCATACGGCCCGCCAGGAGTCGGGCCCTACCGGCCTGATAGATTACCCCTGATTTCCTGATGCATGCAGGTCAAGATCTTTCCACCGGGCCTTGATCACTCCATAGAGCTGCTCAAAGGTGTCGTTCTCGATCGAGTCGCGGATCTGTTTCATCAGCGAGAGATAGTGCGTCAGATTATGAATGCTGGCGAGCTGCGGACCAAGCATCTCGCCGACCTTGAAGAGATGATTGATGTAGGCGCGTGAGTAGTTTCGGCACGCGACGCAGTGGCACGTCGGATCGAGGGGGCCCGTATCCTCAGCAAAACGAGAGTTCTTGATATTAAAGAACGGCGGATCCGAGTCGACGAAAACACGCCCGAATCGACCAGACCGGGTTGGCATCACGCAGTCAAAGATATCGACCCCCTGAGAAACGGCCTCGATAATATCCTCTGGCGTTCCAACACCCATCAGATAGTGGATGCGCTCCTGGTCAAGTTGATCGACGTGGTAGCTCAAGGTCTCATACATCGCGTCTTTCGGCTCTCCCACGGAAAGTCCACCGATCGCTAACCCATCGAACGGCAAACCGCAGATCTGCTCAGCGGCGCGCGTTCGAAGATCTTTGTGGCACCCACCTTGGGTAATACCGAAGAGACACATCTCCGGGTCTGTGCGAGCGGCGAGCGACCGCTTCGCCCACCGATAGGTCATCTCGAGTGACTTCTCGTACGCGTTGTAATCGATCGTGCTCGCTGGGCACTCGTCGAGCGCCATGGCGATAGAGACACCAAGTGTCTGTTGCACGTTGATAGAACCCTCAGGGCTCAAAAACTGCTTGGTACCATCGATATGAGAGCGGAACTCGATCCCCTCCTCCGTTAAAGTTCGAATGCTCTTTAAGCTGAACACCTGGTATCCGCCGGAGTCGCTTAAGATAGGCCCCTTCCACCCGGTAAAGGTATGAATCCCTCCCACCGCCCTCACTCGCTCGTGACCGGGACGAAGCCAGAGGTGGTAGGTATTCACCAGCATGATCTGCGTCCCGAGCTCGGCCAACCGCTCGACATCGACACCCTTTACCGAGCCGCGCGTTCCGACGGGCATAAAAATTGGGGTCTCAAATGCTCCCGCTCGTGTCTGAAAACGCCCGCGCCGCGCTTTGCCACTCTTTTTGAGTAAGGTGAATCTGCTCATACAATAAACATTCCGTCGCCGTAGCTTAAAAATCGATAGTCGTTCGCCAATGCGTGTTCGTAGACCTTCGCGAGCAACTCTCTGCCGAGCAGAGCCTCAACAAGCAGGAGATGGGTAGTCCCTGGTTGGTGGAAGTTCGTAATTACCGAGTCTACGAGGCGAAACCGGTATCCGGGGGTGATGAACAGCTCCGTCGCGTCCGCATGTGACTCCTGAGCGCTACTCTCAAGCGCTCGCACGACCGTAGTTCCAACCGCGATGACGCGGCCGCCGGAATCCTTGGTCCCCGCAAGCTCTAGCGTTGTCTCCTCGGTTACATGGAACCGCTCACTCCCCGGGGGGCGGAGCTTGCCGTTATCGAGCACGGGCAGGAAGCTCGCGGTGCCAACGTGCAAGGTGATACGAGATGTATCGCACCGAACCTCGTGAGAGATTCGACCCATCAAGGCATCGTTAAAGTGGAGTGAGGCGGTCGGCGCGGCGACAGATCCTGGATTCTTCGCGAAGATCGTTTGGTAATCGGTCTCATCAAGTTCATCACCTCGTCCTCCTCGGATATACGGTGGGATCGGCATGCAGCCGTGAGCCGCGATAGCCATGGAGATATGGGTAGCCTCTGAGGTGTGAAATTCCATCGTGACCCGATCAACGGTCGACTCCTCAGTAATCACGTCGGCCCAAAGCGTTTCGCCAAAGCGCACCCTCCCCTTCGCGCGAATCTTTTTGAGCGGACGCCCGATACACACCCACTTTGCATCGGTAATCTTTTCAATAAGCAGAAGCTCCACAGCGGCGTGCCCTGAGGAATCCAACGTTCCGAAGAGTCGGGCAGGTATCACCCGCGTGTCATTAAATACGAGTCGATCCCGCCCGGAGAGATACTCCGGAAGATCGAAGAAGAATCGATCCTGGATCTCTCCCGTCACGCGATTCACGACCAACATCTTAGCGTGATCCGCTGGGTGGCACGGTCGTTGCGCGATCCGTTCCTTGGGAAGGTCGTACGAGTAGGCGTCGAGGGTTACTGCGTCAGACACGGGGATCTAGCCTTTTAACTTCGTCAAACCCTCAAGGAGGTTGATAGGCATCGGGAAGAGAACGGTCGAACTGTTCTCCGCGGAGATCTGCTTGAGGGTCTCGAGATAGCGAAGCTGGACCGAGATCGGCTCCTTCGCCATAACGGTGGCCGCCGCGGTGAGCTTTTCAGATGCCTGATACTCACCCTCCGCCTGGATGATCTTCGCTCGCCGCTCTCGCTCGGCTTCAGCCTGGCGAGCCATCGCTCTACGCATCTCTTGAGGAAGGTCGATATCCTTTATCTCAACGAGCGATACTTTGATCCCCCATGGATCGGTATGGTTGTCGATGATCCCTTGAATCTTGTGGTTAATCGCCTCTCGCTCGGAGAGCATCTCATCGAGTTCCGCTTGGCCGCATACGCTCCGCAGTGTGGTCTGCGCTATCTGACTGGTGGCGTAGATATTGTTCTCCACCGCAAGAACCGATCGCGCCGGCTCAACAACTCGGAAGTACAGTACCGCGTTCACCTTAATTGAGACGTTATCGCGAGTGATTATGTCTTGTGGGGGGATGTCCATCGTGATCACTCGTTGATCGACCTTAATCAGCTCATCGATGAACGGGATGATGAACCTGAGACCGGGACCTTTGAGACCGCGGTACACTCCGAGCCTAAGTACAACACCTTGCTCATACGCTCGTATCTTGAACGCGCTAAAGAACGCCAACGCCCCGATGGCAACGATGGCAAGAAGTGGTAAACTCATACATTCCTCCTATGTAGTTGCGGATTCATCCGCTTCGACCTCAAGAACGAGTCCTGGCTTAATCGCGACAACACGAACCTTAGCGCCCTTGTGGATAATCCCCCGTCGAGAGGTCGCCTTCCAGATCTCACCGTTCACGGATACCGTCCCTTCCGAAGTGAAGGTTTGATCGGCCGTCCCCGCCACCCCGGCCATACCGATCCAGAGAGGCTGAGAAAGTGTATCGGCAGAGATCTCCGTGCTCATAACGAACGGGCGCCGGCGGCTCACAACGATGTACAGCACTACGAGCGCTATGGCCAGGATAAGGTATTTCACACACCCTGAGTAGCACGTTTGTGCCATCCGGGGTAGTCGCGGCTCAAGGGGCGAACCAAAACCCTATAAGAGGGACTGAAGATCGCGCCACAAGCTCTTCTTCAGGGCAGCATCAGCCATGAGCGCCTCGAGTGAGGATGTGAAGAGCACCGGTTTTCCGATGCTTCGCTCCGCCCAGCCGTTCCCGCGAGCAGCTCCGAAAACGATGACGTGCTGAGCGCTACTTGCCAGCGCGGTGCTCTCAACCGATTCATCGGGCGCGAAGTCGGTCGTGAAATCCGCGGCGCTAATCTTAAGCCCCTTGCTCGTGATGCCGCCAAGCAGCTCCCTTGCCGCGTTAGAGGTTTCCGCCTCGCTTCCCACTATAAAGATATGAAACCTCACTCCAGAACGGTCGTCAGGAATCTCCCCTTCAGGCTCCGGGACATGTCGTATCGCCTCTCGGGGGATTCCGTGTGGATAGGAAGATGAGATCTGGTCGAGCAGTCGAGCGAGCTGTTCAGGGGTGCTAGGCTTCATCGATCTATCCCTTCGTCACGATAGCGTCAAAGATGTGTCGAGCGACAACGCTCTTGCGCGCTGTTTCGAGTGAGTCGTGTGTTCCAGAGCGCCGAACGATACAGACCCGATTAGTGTCCTTATCGAAGGAATCCTGCGCGAGGTTGCCTACCATCAGATCCGCGTTCTTTCGCGCCAGTTTGCGCTGTACCTCAGCAACGAGCTCCTCGACTGTCCCGGTTTCTACGGCGAAGCCAACAAGGAACGGTCGTGCGGAGCTCCCCTTCCGCTCACCGATCTCGACTAAGATATCGCTATTTAGAGCAAGCTCGATGGAATGTGGGTTGGTTGATTTCTTGATCTTCTCGGAAGCGGCACTTGCCGGTCTGTAATCCGCGACCGCCGCCGCCATAATAACGATCTCCGGCGACGAGGAGAGCCGAGAGAGCACCGCGTCCCGCATCTGCGCGGCGCTGGTAATCGATACCTTTGAGACGCGTCGCGGGAGCCGTGGCGTCGAGGAGAGTGGACCGTGCACAACCGTTACCTCGGCGCCCCGCCGATAGGCTTCTTTGGCGAGTGCTATCCCCATCTTTCCCGATGAGCGATTGGAGATATACCGGACCGGATCGATCGCCTCGCGTGTAGGCCCCGTTGATATGAGCACCCGTTGTCCAAGGAGATCCTTTGGACCAAGCGCGCGTCGCGTTTCGAAGTAGATTTCGCTCGCCTCAGCGAGCCGCCCCCGCCCCTTCCATCCACACGCGAGGTCTCCGGAGTCTGGTTCCACAAAGGTAACGCCGCGGGCTGCCAGATGATCGATATTTTCCTGCGTCTGCGGATGCTCGTACATATTCACGTTCATCGCCGGCGCCATGACCACCGGAGCCTTGGTCGCGAGCAACACGGCGAGAAGGGGTGATTCAGCGAACCCGAACGCCGCCTTCGCGATAAAATCAGCGGAGGCAGGTGCCACGACCACCGCATCAGCCCAATCGGCAAGTGCGATATGACCGATAGCTCCTGGTTGGGTCTCCTCCCAAAACGTTCGAAGAACTGCCTGCTGTGTAATCGATTCGAAGGTCATCGGCGAGATGAACTTCTCCGCCGAGTCGGTTATCACGACACGCACGACGCACCCTCGCTTCATGAAATACCGCGCGATCTCGGCCGCTTTGTAGGCGGCGATAGAACCCGTTACCCCAAGCACGATCCGCGTCTGGCGCGCCTTAGTCATACTGAGCCCCGGTAAAGAACGGATTCGAAGCCTTCTCCTCACCGACGGTGGTATCGGGCCCATGGCCTGTTAGCACTCGGGTCGCAGGAGGTAGCGTGAAGATCTCTCGTCGTATCGCATCAAGGAGGGTCTTCGTATCTCCACCCGGAAGGTCGGTTCTGCCGATAGAGCCAGCAAAGAGCACGTCTCCGCTCGCGACGATACCATCCCGTTCAAAGTAGTAGCTTACGTGTCCCGGGGAGTGCCCCGGTGTAAAGAGAACAACACACGAGGAATTCCCAATAGAGAGGTTCTCCCCGCCGCGGACCTCGACGGTCGGCTCCGGACAATTATACCACTCAGCGGGCGACATCCCGTACATCTGAGCGATCGACTTCACGTTATTCCGCATCATCCGCTCCTCGGGATGCGCCACGAGCGGAACCTTGAGCGCGTCGAGGATAGGTTGAACTCCGCCGCAGTGATCGAGGTGAGAATGGGTCAACCACACGGCGGTAATCGTCACCCCCAATCGCTGCGCGGTGGCGAGGATCTTCTCAGCGTCACCACCTGGATCGACGATCACCCCCTCCTTGGTCTCGGAACACCACAAAACTCGAGAGTTCTGACCGAACTCAGTCACGGGAATAGTTTCTACGTTAAGCATAGGTCGGACTACTTCTTCTTTCCCTTGCGGGGCGTTCTCTTCGGCTTAGACACCCAGGGTTCGACCGTCAACGGCTCCCCCCTGGCGAATTGGGTCAGCCCCTGAGCTAACCCCTCGGATACTATAGACCTGAACGAATCGGTTGCCAATTTCGCCCCATCCCCAGGGTTATCTATAAAGAACAGCTCTATCAGGGTACACGGCATATGAGCCCCAACTAGCACATAAAAGGGGCCTTTTTTGACCCCATGACTCTTACTGTCGGGATAGGTCGTGAGGGTTGCCCGATGCACCGCGCTCTCCAGGTAGTGTGAGAGTTCAACGGACTCCTCGAGTTTGCCGCTCTGGATGAGGTCGCTCAGAATAAACGAGAGGTCGTCGACCGCTCCACCGGAGGGTATTCCGTTCTCGCGCTCGGCGAGAAGCCTGCTCGCCTCATCATCGGTCGTATCGAGGTAGTAGGATTCGGTACCACGTAACGCATGGGAGGGAGAGGCGTTAAGATGGAGGCTCACAAAGGCATCGCCCTT
>JAULVA010000004.1:0-3881 GCA_032111275.1 Bdellovibrionota bacterium | reverse complement strand
CGATCGAGTAAAGATGGATGAGAGAACCCACACCAGTCACGACCAAGCACATCACCGCGGAGAGCTTATCGAAGTAGATCTCAAGGGGAAGGCGGATATCCGCGAAGGATAACCATGAGCTGAGGGTAAAGGAGAATGCCTGTCCCCCTTCAAGAGACTGCCAGAGCGATACCACGACCGCGAAGGAGGCACCGACCGCGGCGGTCGCGAGAATTCCAGCGACCTTAGGAGCAGCTCTCCCGAGCGCGTACGATACGACCGCTCCTACCAGCGGGATAAGAACAACGAGCGCTAACCGAATATCTTCCATAACCGATCGTCCTACCACTTAAGCTCAGCCGCGTCCGTCGTCTCAATCGAAGCGACGCTGCGGAAAACCGACAAGATAATCGCGAGTCCGATAGCGGACTCAGCGGCGGCGATAACCATAACGAAGAACACAGCTATCTGACCATCAAGATTTCCATGAATCTTACTGAAGGCGACGAACGCGAGGTTAACGGCGTTGAGCATCATCTCGACGCACATGAACAACACGATCGCGTTCCGACGGAGGCAGATTCCGATCCCACCGATCACGAAGAGCAGGCAGGCGATTCCTAAGTATGAGGTGATTGGATCCATTTAGTTTCCTCCTCTCATGCCACCTTCACGTGGCGCCAGTTGAACATTCTTCCGTTTCGCCAGCATAACTGCGCCAACAACTCCAACGAGAAGCACGAGAGATGACAATTCGAATTGCACCATGTACTCGCTGTAAAGAAGCTCCCCGATATCCTTCACCCCTCCCTCTGAGGCTTTGATGTTGTGCTCCAAGGTAGCCTGAGGAATGTTTTCGAATTGAGCCAACATCGGACCGGAGATTGCGAGGAAGATGACCAGCCCCACACCAACGGTAAGGGCGCTGCGAACGATACCGATGCGCCGACCCGACTCACTCTTCAGATTGAGCAACATGAGTACGAAGAGCACCAACACCATAATCGCGCCTGCGTACACGACCACCTGAGAAACAGCGAGGAAGTGCGCCCCTAAGAGAGCATACAGCCCGGCAATAGAGAGGAGGTGAACGATGAGCGAGAAGGCGCTTGAGAGCGGGTTTCGGAACCCCACGACCCCGATGGCCGAAGCGATACCGATCGCCGCGATAACACATTCCATAAAACTCATAGAAGCACCTTAGCGACTGCTGTAACGACCAGATTAATAAGAGCGACCGGAAGTAATATCTTCCAACCCAAATTCATGAGTTGGTCATAGCGGAATCGAGGAAGGGTCCAGCGAATAACGACCTGAAGGACACAGAAGAAGATGACCTTAGCCATCAACACGGCGTGTCCGATGAGCGCTGCCCACCATACATCCTTCGGCAACGTAACCCAGGGGATATCCCATCCACCGAAGAAGAGGAGCGCGAGAAGAAGCGCGAAGAGCGCGATCTCACAGAACTCACCCAACCAGAAAAGGAGGAACTTCATACCTGAGTACTCGGTAAAGTATCCGGCCGTAAGCTCAGACTCAGCCTCAGGAAGGTCGAACGGACCACGCTTTGTCTCAGCCATCCCCGCAAGGAGGAGTACGATGAATCCTACCGGTTGGTACACGACACCCCAAGCTGGAACGATTCCCCAGAGGAGTTCCTGTTGTTTCTCCACCATCGTGTACACATCAAGAGAACCGTAAATGACGATCAAGGAAACGAAGACCAATCCCATCGGGAGCTCGTACGAGATCATCTGGGCGACCGCCCGAAGTGATCCGAGAATCGAGAACTTGTTATTACCGGTCCATCCAGCCAGGGCGATTCCGTACACAGCCACCGACCCCATCGCCAACACGAAGAGGATGCCCGCGTCTATCGAAGCTACTCGCGCATGAACCAAGTAATCCCAGGCATAGAAGTCTGGAGCGAGCGGCAACACCGCGAACGCCAACATGATCGGAAGCACCGCCACAACTGGCGCCATCGCGTGAAGGAACTTGGAGGATCCCTCCGGAATGAAATCCTCTTTGGCTATACCTTTCAAAGAGTCGCAGAGGAGCGTGTTGATTAAGCCGAGCCATCCCGCCATTCGCAGGGGCGCGAGCAAGATGTTCACAAACCGATTATTGGAGTAGACGAAGGCACCAGCTCGATTCGCCCCTACCCGATCCTGAATCAACGCCGAGCCCTTTCGCTCAAGCCACGTGCAGGTCGAGCCGAGCACAAGAACGAGATTCATGACAAGAAAAACCTTAAGGAGGAGGATAAGAAGTTCAACCATAATTCGTTACGCCGCTGGGGACGCTCCCATTGAAAGTCCACTCTGCGCCCCAACTGAAGCGTCCTTAGCGGCCGCACTGAGTTGAACGCCTCCGTCTTTGATCTTCGCGATCGTTACCCCTTGAGCGGACATCACCGGATCGCTTCCTAGGTACCACCGAGTGAGCTCACGATCGCCCACGTGCATGAGGTTCAGAGGAACCATCTTGTATCCGGCGGCTTCACCGACGAGCCCAAGGAGTCTCCACTCAGGAACTGAGGTATCTGGGAACTGAACAACCGCCTGAGCGTATTGCAATCGACGCTTGCCGTTTATCAGAAGTCCAGACTTCTCAAGAACGCTGCGACCTCCAACAACCATACCGATTGAGGACGCGAGCTTCGAATCAGCGTCGGTCAACACACCGACGGACACGCGAGCGGAGCTAAGCCCCTCAAGAAGCGCGTCATCGATGTCTTCAGGCGCGATAGCTCGGTCACCGAGAATGAGGATATTCTCAATCTCTTTGCGACGGATCTTCTGGAGCACATCTCGATACTCCCCATCACTGTCATCCCCCACCAATCCAACGACACGAGCACCGGTGATGTTGCTCGCGTAATCAGGACTGACAAGGATCTGCTCAACCGGCGTAATGGAGCGCTTGTAGCCCGGCATAACGGCGCGACCAACTGAGGTAGCGCGATTAAGGAGCTGACGAAGGAGGTAGTACTCCTCAACGAGAAGATCGGGGCTCAACAAGACTGTCAGAGTCTTTAAGGTTCCCTTCAAGGTGTTAATCAGATCGCCGAGCTGAACGCCCTCACGTCCACCGGCGGCCACGTTGCGATAGGAACCAGCAACTCGATTGGCGGGAAGGAATCGCTCAAAGCCGTATCGACCTTCGTCGCACAACCACTCTTTATTCACTACGTCGTTGCGACGAGCTTTTACGTTAACGATCTTTCCGTCTCGCTCCGCCACCTTGACGTTACATCCCGTCGAGCAACCCGGACAGATCGAGTCCGTTTGTTGCGTGAACCAAATACGGGTGTTGAATCGCCATTGACGGTGCGTAAGCGCACCGACCGGACAGAGGTCGACCACCGAACCTGAGAGATGATTGTTAAGCTCTCTGCCAGGGCTCACCGCGATGACCGATTGGTCTCCACGATTAAGCATGCCGAGCTCAGAGGTCTTCGTGATCTCATCACAGAAGCGAACGCAGCGCGTGCACATGATACATCGCTCGCCGTCCAACATCACGTTAGGGCCGAGCGGAAGCGCCTTCACCTTGTGAACCTTCTCCTCAACGAAGCGACTTGGGCGAGCGTTGTACTCGAAGTGATAGTCTTGCAACTTGCAGTGACCCGCTTGGTCACACACCGTGCAATCGAGCGGATGGTTAATGAGGATGAATTCAAGGGTTGCGGCCTGCGCGTCGGCGACATCCTTGCTCGTGTGATGGGTTGAGACATCCATGCCCTCAGTCGCGCCAGTGTTGCACGCGATGGTCATCTTCGGCATGCCCTTCACCGAGATCTGGCACATACGGCAGTTACCAGCGATGGAGAGGTGCGGGTGGTAGCAGTAGTGAGGAATATCCACTCCAACGGTCTTCGCGGCCTCAATAATATT
>JAULVA010000003.1:1364-6390 GCA_032111275.1 Bdellovibrionota bacterium | reverse complement strand
TAAGCGCGCTGTACGCGCTTAGGAAATCAAGATACCGATGCCCATCGACATCCGTAACCCACACGCCCTTCGCTGACTCGATGACGATCGGAAGCGGCGCATAGTTGTGCGCCGCGTACGTTTCCGTCGTGTCGATCAACCGCTTCGTTCGTTCGTCGAGAGTCATAGTTTTAAACCATCAGGTAGAACCAGTATAACCCGCCCCTCTTCAAAGCGCATAGGTGATAATCGCTTCGCTAAGAAGAAGAGGCAAAAACCCGCTATCGCGTGTTTTGCCAACTAGCGGTGCTGCCGCACCGCGTTGTTCTCGCGTCTTAGCGACCCAAATAGGCCTCACACCTACGCACAACAACGCGAATGCGTTGTTGTGCCTCGCCCCGCTAGAACTTGGCAAATCCTGGAAAGCGAGGGAACCCAATAACATCGCGTATATTTGTCATACCGGTGAGGTACATGAGCAACCGCTCAAAGCCGAGCCCGAAGCCGGAATGAGGCACAGTGCCAAACTTACGCAGCTCGAGGTACCACCAATACGAACGCTCATCGAGTCCCATCGCTCGAATCTTTTCGAGCAACACATCGTGACGCTCTTCACGTTGAGAACCGCCTACGATCTCACCCAATCGAGGAACGAGCACATCCATCGCGCGAACCGTTTTGCCGTCCTCATTGAGACGCATGTAGAATGCTTTGATCTCCTTCGGATAGTTAATAACCGTGACGGGGCCCTTCACGTATTCATCCGTGAGGAATCGCTCATGCTCAGACTGGAGGTCGATCCCCCACTTCACCGGATACTCGAAGGTCCTCCCACTTTGCTCAAGGATACGGATGGCGTCGGTGTAGTCCATCGTCGTGAATGGGGCCTCCACCACGCGACGAAGATTATCTAGGTGTCCCGATTGAGCCCACTCCTGCGAAGCGAGGAACTCAAGCTCTGAGCCGGACGCGCTCAGCACCTGCTTGATGACATCCTGAACGAACTCTTGCGCGAGCAGCATGTTATCCTGCAACTCGTAGAAAGCCATCTCAGGCTCAATCATCCAAAACTCGGCGAGGTGCCGGGTCGTGTTTGAGTTCTCCGCTCGAAAAGTCGGACCGAAGGTATAGATCTTTGAGAGCCCCATCGCGCAGATCTCTCCCTCAAGCTGCCCAGAAACGGTGAGGCTTGCGGGCTCCTTAAAGAAGTCTTGCGAGAAATCGATCTTCCCATTCGCCCGTGGAGGATTCTCAGGATCGAACGTGGAGACATGGAACATCTCACCGGCTCCCTCACAGTCAGAGGTGCTGATGATCGGCGTATGAATGTAGAAGAAACCGCGATCGGTGAAGAACTTGTGAATGGCGAACGCCGCGGCGGAACGCACACGGAGAACCGCCCCCATGGTCGCCGTTCGAGGACGGAGGTGAAGCTGCTCTCGCAAGAACTCAAGGGAGTGTCCCTTCTTCTGCAACGGATAGCTCTCTGGGTCGGCCTCACCGACGAGTTCAAGCTCCTTTACTTGGAACTCATACTTTTGGCCCTTGGCGGGCGAGAGCACTAACTCCCCCGACACCTTGATCGAGGATCCGGTCGAGAGTTTTGAGGCGACCTCCGCATAGCCAGGCAACTGCGGATCGACCACGAGCTGGAGATTGGTGACCGACGTTCCATCTGAAAGTTCGATGAAGGAGACCCTCTTCGATTGGCGGTGGGTTCTAATCCATCCACCAAGCTGAAGCGTTCCTACAGGGACCTTGTCATGTGAAATGTCGCGGATTGAAACGTAGTTGGGCATAACTCCTCCAAGTCGTTTCGGTATATCAGACTTTGCCCCTAGCATACACCACCCGAACATCCCCTTGGCGGTAAAGGGCCCCGACCCAGGCGCGACCATGCGTTGCCGTGCAGCGGTACGAGCACGATCGCCAGAACCTCAACATTCGAGCGGTTTTAGGTCCCGCAACGAAAAGACACCACCCCCGCTTGATTCTATCCTCCAGAGAGGCTAACCTTCGGCGCACGTTACGGACGTATCGGGGTGTAGCTCAGCCCGGCTAGAGCACTAGTTTTGGGAACTAGGGGTCGGAGGTTCAAATCCTCTCACCCCGATTTTTTTCGTCCACTTTCAAGTAACTACTCGATTTCCCATTCATCGAGTAGTTTCGCACAGCTTCCTCTCATATCTGCCCCTTACTATTATCTCCGCTTTAATCCTTCCCCCTCCCCACAACTGATAGATCTACCTCAATTCATGGGGCCGCTTCTCAGTCACGGGGAACTCTTTCTTAGGGTGCGATAGCACCCTTTCCGGCCACTCCCCGATATACATCTCCACACACCGCCGCACGCGGACCTTTGCGAGGAATCACATGACCAGATGGGTACTCATAGCGCCAGGGCTGCTACTGATGCTCATCACTACCCCGAGCGTAGCGGAGCCCTTGAAGGCCTCACCTCCTCCCATCCGAAACCCATTTGTGCCGGTGGAGACCTCCCCGACCTCAATTCCTTTAACCGATCGCCCTCCACTTGAGAGGTACCCGATCTCGGCGCTCACCCTCACGGCGATCATCACCAACGCTGTCGGAGAGCGGTACGCCAGCGTCGAGAATCCTGAAGGAATTGGGTACAAGGTCGTGCAAGGTACGGTGCTAGGCAACGCGCACGCGCGGGTTGTGGAGATCTCAACCAAAGGGCTGGTTGTCGAGGAGTCCTATCCGCAGGGGCCGGTGCGTAGGGAGATCCCACTGCGGGCGCCTCGGTGATGAGAAACGGCCGGCTCTGGTCGCCGGAATGTCAACCGATCGCCCACCCTTATACCGGTATAACCAACCCGGAGGGCCCGTCTCCTGACGGGCCGGGTATGTACAGGCCTATCGAATTGCCTCGCGAAAGATAACACCATGCGAGACGACGGCCGCGATTCCGGCCCGTCGGGAGACGGGCCCTCCGGATAAACGCGCTACCAGCCGGTGAGGAATGACGACCCTCCTCAATCTCTTTAACCGACCTTTCGAAACGCCTGCCCCCCGTGAACGACATTCGATAGCCGATCAAGGGAACGATACGAGATCGCCTCGGCGATAATCTCCTCGTTGATTTCGTCTACCAGGGCAAGATCGGCTATCGTCCGCGCGACTCGCAACACACGCACGTACCCTCGCGCGCTCATACCGAGTTTTTTTATCGCACTAGTAAGTAGCTCTCGTGCCGTTCCGGTAATAGTCGTGTGCGCTCGGATCTCCCCGTCGGAGACCTCACTGTTGAGCATTCCATACCGCGCACATTGACGAGCGCGCGCGGTCACCACGGTGTCGGCGAGCGAGATCTGTTGCGGCATCGGACGGGGCGCAGGCATCACAAGGTCCTCAACCTCCACCGATTCAAGTTCGACGTGCATATCGATTCTATCAAGAATGGGCTGAGATAACTTGGCTAAATAGTCGCGTATGGCGTGGTGAGAGCACCGACACCCACCTCCCTTGGAACCGAAGCGACCGCACGGACACGGATTCATCGCGGCCACTAATTGGAACCGCGCAGGAAAGTGCACTGATGCGCGAGCTCTCGCCACCTGCACCCAACCAACCTCAAGTGGAGAACGTAACGCCTCCACCGTGCTTCGCCGAAACTCGGGAAATTCATCAAGAAAGAGGACCCCCCGATGGGCGAGGCTTATCTCTCCCGGCCGTGGTCCTAGACCACCTCCGATCAGTCCGACATCACTAATCACATAGTGGGGAGTTCTAAAGGGTCGCACCCCCGAAAGGATCGGAAGTGTAGGTTGCCCGGCGATACTGTGAATGCGGAGGACCTCCAACATCTCGGGCGATGACAAGGGAGGAAGAAGAGAGGCGAGCCGCTCCGCGAGCATGCTCTTGCCACACCCTGGAGGTCCGATCATCAAAATATTATGGCCGCCCGCCGCCGCAATGGTGAGTGCGCGTTTAGCGGCATGCTGCCCAACCACATCATCAAAACTTTTGGAGTACGACCGTCCTTCGACGCTCGGAGCGGTGTAATAGTGCGGCTCCTCTCGACCGTTCAGGATCCGGATCACCTGTGAGAGCGAACGCACACCCACGACACGAACGCCCTGCACAACCGCAGCCTCCGAGCTATTGGCCTCCGGCACAAAGATCACCTTACGCTCCTGTTGAGCGGCGGCCACCGCGTGCGCGGTGATTCCGGGTGACTCCTTCACCTCCCCGGTGAGCGAAAGCTCGCCACAGAGAGCGACATCCTCAAGAGCCTTTTGAGGGACGCCCCCAAGGGCACACGCCAGGGCAACCGCGATCGGAAGATCGAGGGCGGCGCTCTCTTTTTTAATCTCAGCCGGGGCTAGGTTGACGAGTATCTCCTGTGTCGCGTCGAAGCCACTGTGCTCCAGTGCCGAGACAATGCGATCTCGAGACTCCCGAACCGCAGCCCCGCCAAGCCCCAAAACGGTGAAACGCCGCTGGGCATTCCTCACGGTTAACTCTACCTGAACGGGCACAGCGTCGAGCCCAACAACGCAACTGGAATGAACGGTCGCAAACATGAGGGCACTATCGTCAGCGCCCTTTAAATGTTGCGTGTGTCGCCCGCCCTGACCTGGGGCAGCTGCGCGGACCGACCGGCTCATACATGACCGGACCTAGTCGAATGTGGGTACGACTTATGCTACCCAAGAGGCACCCGAGCGATGCCGCCCCATTACACCTGCTGAATCAGCAGGTTAGCGACTGAGCACGAGGGCGACAGGTAATAATTTCCGTAGGATCGATGGAAACAAATTCAATCAACCAAGCACTCCTGGAGGACATCTGGCAAAAGATACCTCCTGAGGAGAAGAAGCAGGTCGCCTCACAAGCTCAGTCAACCGCCATCTCAGCTATCGTCGTGCTCATTATGTTTGGGTGGGCGATGGCGATTGGCATGCGGGAACAGTGGTTCTTCTGGGGAACCTTTCTGGTTGTGCCGTTCGCGTTCCAGGTAGCCACGTCCAAGGCCTGGCATGTACGAAAACCAAAGCTCATAGTGGAATATGCTGCCGCTCGG
>JAULVA010000003.1:0-1354 GCA_032111275.1 Bdellovibrionota bacterium | reverse complement strand
TACGCTCAACAGGTAACTGGACAGAGACGAAGCCCATCCCTTCAATTTAAAGGCCTTCTTGAGCGACCGTTCGGGGCACATGTACAAATGGAGCGCGAGCTCTCAAACGACACGCCTGAGGAGCCCACCGGCCCGGTCCCCGTCTGGGTGACACTTTTTCCGGATTGTGTGGTGATGTTCTCCGAAACCCCCTTTGGGTCTCGACGCGAGTTCGCCCACTCCATCTTTGAGGACCTCTCGGCATCCTCCGAGTCCCCAGAGGAGGATTTCGGCGCCCACAAGCGACTTACCATCTCCGTTCACGATGAGACAGGCGCCGAGCACCGTTGGGTGCTGACCAGCACACACTCAGCGCACCTCTCGGCCTGCGAACGAAAGTTGCTTCAGGCGATTGAGTGCCGTATTACCTTAGCGGAAGAGGCCTCCTTGGCGAGCCACCACAACCTCCGTCACGAGGCTCAGGCATCCCTGGACGCTTAAACCTCTTCCCGATAGCCCCCTCCCGCCCCCGGAGAGAGAACAAGCCCTCGATTGGTAACTTGCGACCCGGCCAGTTGCGGGGGATGATTAGGGCAAAAGTGTATCGTAGTTCATCTAATCGTCGACGTATGAATCGCTCTCGCCACTCCCTCCCTATCGGGCACGCTCTCCTTGCCACCGCGACACTTTCTGTCGCTACTCTTTATCCCCTGGAGTCAGCCCTCGGCCAACCGACCCAAGACACGGCTGGCGCGACCACGGTCTCCTCGAAACAAAAGGTCAGCGTGATCATCGATCGAGAACGTGCGCCGGACCGGACATGGCTCCTTCTGAAGATACTCGTACCGCAAGACACTAAGGTGGAATCCTTCGCGTTAGAGAATCCCGCTCGTATCGTTGTGGACTTCATCGGGGTATCGATCAAGACGAGTGAAAACCTGGTACCGCCAAAGAACGACGTCATCAAGATGATCCGACTCGGCGCGCACGCGGAGAAGCTCCGCATAGTTATGGATCTCTCAACACCAACCACTCCTCAATATGAATGGCGTGGTGGTGCTCGACAGGCGACCCTCCGCATCCTTGAGTCGGTGAATGCCGTTAAACCAACCAAGGCGCCACTAGCCGCTCCCCCAACCGCAACGCCGCTCCCGCCTGCGCCTCCAACAACAGCGCCAACATCAGCTCCGACGACCGCGCCAACGTTTCAGTCGACCGCTACGCCGGCCTCCACGCCAACCATCAGCCCAACGAACACTCCGACGGCGACACCAACGCTCGTGCCGACCAAGGTCGCAACCGTAGCACCAACGATGACTCACACAGCCGTGCCGACCCTGGCTCCGACCGTAGCTCCCACCGTTGAGCAACGAGC
>JAULVA010000002.1:0-2782 GCA_032111275.1 Bdellovibrionota bacterium | reverse complement strand
ATTGGTGTACTTATCAAGATTGAGCTCCGCGCCCTTAACACCGGGAGCCGCCGTTAACGATTGCTGCTTCGATGACTGCGGTGAGAGCGTGTAGGTGAAAAAGTCACGCTTTACTACTCGAAATTTCTCATCGAGCTGCATGGCTTCAACATTGACGGAATAGGTGTCGGTCTTCGAGTTATTAAAAACCTTCATCTCCAAATGTCCCTCTCTTACCTTCGAGATTGAACCGCTCAGTGGAGACACTTCATCTCGCCGCAATTCGTCGAAACCGAACGGTTCGGGAGCGGCGTTGACCGACCGCCCCGTGTTGAAGGTGGTCGAGAGACTACCACGCTTCGGCAGATCCTTATCCGGGGTCACCTCCGCGACCGCCATGCGGGCGACGGTCAGGGCGAAACACACAACAAGTGCGCGTATGACTAGGTTCATGAGCTCCTTTTTGAGAGGTATATAACCCCTTGCGACTACATGCGGTAATACGGTACCGTAACTGCAGGATTTTACCAGGTACCCAATCCCTTCACAACGTAGGAGCCCTTGATGAGTATAATCATCAGCTTAGTATCGTGCCCCTCGCAGGAGGTAGGCTCGGCCCTCGCAAAACTCTTGGTTGACCGGGAGCTTGCGGCGTGTGTCCAGGTCCTTCCCCCCATGCAGTCGGTATACCGATGGAAAGGGGAAGTGTGCATTGATGAGGAGGTGCTCCTGGTCATCAAGACCATGAACACCCTCAAAGATGAGGTGCGAAAAGCTATTGAGGAGAACCATCCCTACGAGGTTCCTGAGTTCGTCGTTATTGAGGCGACGGACGTATCGGAGAAGTACGGAACATGGCTCCGGCACAACGTGCGCCCGAGCTAGGGAAGCGAGCCCCCCTTACCTGCGCCCGAAGCCGCGCCCATCAACGATGACGCCCACTCCACCGTACCCGTCTCCGTTGAGGGTCTGCGGTGTTGGCTGTTGATTAACCGGCACAGGACCGGCACTCGACCATACTCGCATCTTCTGACCGGTTTGGGTGACAACCTCTTCGCCAGGAAGGACAGGAGGAAGTCGATCATCATCCTGCCGCGTTGTCGGCTTATCATTACCATCGGCTCCGGCGGCCTCGGCGGTGCTATCCCCCGCATCCCCTTGGTCAGCCGAGGCGACAGAACCGATCGCGACAAACGCCGCTGTTACGAACGCGAGAACTAGAACCGAACGAACCTTCATCAAAGCCCCCTGGGGAAACGTAGCGCGCTCAAGAAGTACCCTCGTTGTGCGGCTGGCCGCAAAAGGTCACCTCCTGTCACGCGCTCTTAAGCTTAAACGATATGGCCAGTCTATCGCCTCGTAAACTAAGATGCACCTGAAATGAAAAGCGAAGGAAAAGTTACCGTTCTTCTATCCGGCAGAGGCTCTAACCTTAAGGCCTTGATTCAACAGCAACATGGCTTCCACATTCGCCACGTTATCTCCGATAAAGCGGGCGCCGAGGGGCTCGAGGTCGCCCGAAAGGCTCACATCCCAACCACTATTATACCTCGCCACGAGCACCCCACTCCTGCGGATTTTAAGGCATCGATCCTTCGCGCCGTCGAGAGTACCGCGCCAGACCTCATTGCCCTTGCGGGCTTCATGGTGGTCGTACAGCGTGAGTTCGTTGAGCGCTTTCATGGGCGGTTGATTAACATTCACCCCTCACTCCTCCCCAACTTCCCTGGGCTTCATACCCATGCACGCGTGCTTGAGGCGAAACACGTCGAACACGGATGCACCGTACATTTCGTTGATACCGGCGTCGATACAGGCCCCATAATTGCGCAAGCGAAGGTGCCGGTCCTCTTAGGCGATACCCCGGATACCCTTGCCGCTCGAGTGATCATCCAAGAGCATGCTCTCTATCCGTGGATAGTGCGCAACATCGTGCAAGGCGATATACAGCTTCAGGGGGATGGTGTGCGGTACTCACCGGCAACCCTCGCCGAGGCGCATGCGCGTGGCTATACAACTTTTGGCTAGAGGAAGAGAGTATGACAAAACCAACACTTACCTACGCGGGACACTCGGCAGTGTTTGTTGACTACAGCTCCACGGTAGTGTCGATCGATCCATGGCTGCGGGGTAATCCACTCTGCCCCGAGAATCTCCAATCCCCGCGCCGACTCGATCTCATCGTGCTCTCGCACGGACACTCAGATCACGCTGGAGACGCGGTGCGTGTGCAGAAAGAGACAGGAGCCGCGATCGCGGCTACCTATGAACTGGCGATGATCATGATAGCTGAGGGCGTTCCAGCCGATAAGGTAATCCCGATGAACAAGGGAGGCTCCGTCAACGTTAACGGCATCGAGGTGCGCCTGACGAACGCCTATCACTCGAGCTCATACGACACCAAGAGCGGTCCCGTGTACGCCGGAGAAGCCTGCGGCGTTATCCTCTCAGGTGGCGGCGTGCGAATCTACCACGCCGGGGATACCTCGCTCTTTTCGGACCTGAAGCTCATAGGCGAACAGTTCAAGCCGGACGTCGCGCTCCTCCCGATCGGAGATCGCTTCACGATGAACCCATCAGAGGCGGCGCAGGCGGCGGTGTGGACAAAGTGCGAACTTGCGATACCGATCCACTACAAAACGTTTGAGCTGCTCACCGGAACCTACGACGAGTTCGAGGCAGCGTGCGACAGAGTGGGAAAACCGTCGAAGGAACTTGCGCCAGGGCAGTCGTTGAGCCTGTAGCGCTCTTGTTCGGTATCGGCTCTCGGTAGGACCCGACCGCCCGTCTCGCCGAAGCGTTA
>JAULVA010000001.1:6366-11521 GCA_032111275.1 Bdellovibrionota bacterium | reverse complement strand
TCAAATCGAACAAAAGTTGAAAAAAATATTCCTCCTCTGGCGACGACTTTCCGCAGCACGTAAAGCCACTAATGCTGCATAACTTTCGGTAACATCGAATTATGAGCTAATTCGGCGCCGAGACAGCGCTTAACCTTTTCGCCCCCCGATCACTCTCCCTCGGTGGAAATGCCACTAGCGATGCTTCAACGTGGGTTGGCTCTGTGAACGGCATCGATGAACTTAGGGATAGGAGGCGGAGCTCTGAAATCAGCGATCCCTTGAGCCTTCATGATGTCATTGATTGAGTGCGCGTCTTGGATGAAGGCGATGATGCGCATCTGTGCTTTGCATTTGGGGCACTCCAAGGGGTCTATTTGGTAGATTCTCTTTATGCACGCGGCCCATCCACTCTTACGGAACTCTCTTCGATAGTCACTCTCCGTTTCTTCGGCAGGAAGAGGGGAGAGCTTAGCGCGTTCGCCCCGTCGCCTACAGGAGTATCGTCCGTAATATCTAGTGATCGATTCATAGGTTTTCGGGATGTGAACTGAGAGCGCCGCCAAAAACTCTAGAGCGTCAAACTCATGAGCCGCACCGTCTTTAGTGGTGTAGGTGACGATGTCGTCTTGTATCGAGAGTTTCTCAGGAGAAAGGGGAGCACGCTCGATATAGCGGGCGACAAACTGCTCGCTCTCTTTATCGTGACTCCGATATACTGGGCTATCTCTTCAATCGTGTGCTTGGATGCGATCAGCTCGTGCTTATCAGGAGTATCGATACCGTAGTAGCAAGGATTCGTTGTGGGAGGGGAGGAGATGCGGAGGTGGATCTCACGGGCTCCAGCTTGTCTCAGCATCGCGACAAGCTTCTTGCTCGTTGTTCCTCGAACGATAGAGTCATCAACCACCACGATCGACTTGCCAGCGAGAACATCACGATTCGGATTGAGCTTAAGCGATGGGATGCGTCTCACGGTAGGGCCCGACTCCTGGCGGGCCGTACCATAACTGGAGGTTTCAATGCTTCATCTACAGGCGATACCATACGGCCCGCCAGGAGTCGGGCCCTACCGGGCGGTCATTCGGTACACCACGAGGGGCCCTACGGGAGGATTGCTAAATCGATAGAAAGGCTCCCCTCCACAGAGAGCGAATGCCTCACAAGTCTCGGGATGGCATACGAAGAGCGCTCATTTCCCCGGCCGGAAAGGCGATTGTCATGAGAGGCACGAGAGGGGAAACAAAGGGACGTGTCCCGAAGGAGTGCTCTCTTTTATCGAGTAATTCTTGAAATTGCCCTTCCTGATGGTCATAATTTATCGGGTAGAGATCAGAGACTTTGACATTGAATCGTGCCGCTACACTTTCAAGTGAGTGTATGTGCCCGAGGATGTTCGGGGTTGAATTAGCTATGCGAGTTTGCTCGACTCCGCTCTTCTCCGCGAAGTCGCGCAGAACTGTCTCAAGATTGCCCACATACGCTGTGAAGGTGGCTCGAACCACGGCTATCATAAGCTCCGGGGTAATCTGGCTGCGGTGCTCGCGAGTATCAAACCCCACTTTCTCCAGCCGGTGAAGGGAATCCGAGATAGCGCGGTAATCAACGAACGTGTCGGGACGTTCGGGAAACTCCCGTAGGGCTAAAAGTGATTTTTCGAGGGTCTTAATCGCGGGGGTGGAAGGGTGTGGCTCTCTGCTGGGGGCGTCCATAGGGTATTCTCGCTTTGTGCCTGAATGGTTCGGATCTATCTCCTCGGTACAGTCTCCTCGGTGCAGTCTCCTCGGTAAAGTAGTCGGTTGGCGCTTGGTTTTTCTTGAGAGTTTCTCTCTGTAGCCGGGCTACCGCCCATATAAGCGCAAAGGCCGCTCCCATCGAGCACACAAATCCCCTGAGAAACTTACAACCAACGACACGTTCGAAATGGCACCCGGTAGGGCCCGACTCCCGGCGGGCCGTATGGCATCGCCTATCGATGAAACCTTGATACCTCCAGGGACGGTACGGCCCGCCAGGAGTCGGGCCCTACCGGCCGTGATTCGATACACCGTGAGCGGCCCGTATTGGTTCGCCTGCCGGTGGTTCGCGCAACGAGCCACAGGGGTATCTCGAAGAAAATCAGCCTAGTAGGCACACGGGTCGTGCAGGTTGTTACCCCGGGCGTGGAGAAAATGCCGAACGCTTGTGGGTATATAGGTCTTTGGGCTCACTTTGTGGAGTGCCCCTGACTGACTGCAAGCTAGAGGTCGCGACTTGTCCCGCCTTTCCTAAAGTTTTTCTTTTTCCCATCCGACTCCTGGCTAGGGGCGTAAGGTCGCATGCCACGGGGACGTGTTGTTACGGCCCTGTAGCCGGGCTACCGCCAAAAAGTGCCCCATCCCTCAAGCGGATTTGGTGTTGCGTCGGTGAAATGGCGTGGTTTATTGGATCCGGGGCCGCGGATTGAGCACAATTGGGAGCACGGAATGGGAAGCATGAAAAAACGAGCCATCCTTACAGCGGTCCTTATTGGACTCTCTATTTTCGACCCATCGTATGGAGCGGCGCAGACGCGGCTGCGCACGTCCATACCACTCTCGGGTGAGACCGCTCGCATCCCAGCCTCTGAGGTGATCCCGAACTTCACGACCTCCACCTCATACGGCATCGGCTACCTGGAATACGTCCCCCCGCACCGGAGCTTCGCTGACCGCGCGGCGGAGGTTCAAAGTACACTTGGCGATTTGTGTCACGTGGGTCGTATACCGAAAAGTGGGTTTGAGATCGCGCAGTCGTGTCCGGCGAAAAGTGGTAAGAAGGACCGAATCCAGGCATGGCGTGATTTCTATAAGGGTAAGGGAAAAGCCCCGATACCGAAGCGCTCTGAGGTTTATCTTGTCCATGACGGAAGGTGGTTTTACCCTGTAGTAGAGCGGGTGTTGAAGAATGGAGATAAACTAAAGAACCCGCTCTCACTCTCACTCTCCCCAGAGTGTGCCTTCCCTAATCCAGCAAGGGGAGAAAGAATTACAGAGCTGTGCGCGCGTTCGATACCGGTTCAGGTTCCCCCCTTCGCTGCGAAGATCGAGGGAAGCGACGTTATTCTCACCCGCTTGCAGAGTGCGCCCGCCAGCGCGTACCTCACCTTCAGCGCACAGGGGCGAGAGGTAGCGCGCGTTGAGGTGCGAGTAGAAGCCCCGGTAGTAGTATCGCCACAACCCCCCTCTGCTGGGGTTGGGGCTTCGCCATGCCCTCCGGGACAGATCTCGGTTAATTACAAGTATATCGACAAGGATCTGGACGGGTATTATGCGCCTGCTCCCCTAGCGCCTGGGAAGGATTTTGCGAGTGTGTGCCTTCTCCAAGGAGCACGACTTCCGTATCTCGATCCGGTGACACGCACGTGGTACGCGATGAGTGTAGAGCCTTCGCGGATAGAGGATGCGCCGTGTGACTCGGATCCACTTGGATTGTGGCGAGTTCGGGCTGAGTATGTTGATTCGAATAACAACCTCTTTTTCGCACCTGTTGACGAGGCTGAGCGAGATATCTGCGTAACCAAGGATGCGTGGCGACTCGGACTCGAGCCCGAATGGGCTAAGACTTTTATCGTTGGGTATAGGCTGCCTAAACGATTTGCTTCCACTCCGCCGTCAGAACGACAGGAGAGTATACCGTGTGATCGCGGCGCACCAGGAAGCTGCTCCTCATCGTCGACTAATTCCTCGGAGTCTTCGTCAAGCGATTCTTCGCAGTCTTCTGAGGAATCGTCATCTTCGAGCTCATCGGAATCTTCGAGTTCATCGGAACATACTCTTGGAATGAGACTTATCGAGGAACGTAACGGCGTCTTTATAAGGGAGATTCCGCTCGCCAGGTGTGGGGATGAAGTTGTGGTGAACCCTGAAGAATGCGAACAGGACAGAGATTGCTTAGGACGTCCGATCCCATCAGTCGGAAATGCTTTGAAATTGAGCTGCGTCAATTGCAAGTGCGTAGAGGACACATGCGGCAACGGCAAAATTGAAGGGGATGAGGAGTGCGATGAATCAGCCGTTGATGCAGCCGAAGACTTGCGGAAGAACGAATGCCCTAACGACGAGGTCGGCAAGTACAACGTCTGCGTAAAGTGTAAGTGTCGCAGTATAACATGACAGCTAATCCTTACCTTCAGTTATCTAAGGCCTTAGTTCCCGCGGGCCGTATCGCATCGCGTGTCGGTGAAGCATCGATTCCTCCCCAGTCCGAGCTCACTTGCACGCCACCGTGATGGGATCGTACCATCTGAAAACTCATGCCCATACGCGCGTTCTCCGCACAACGGTTCTATTCCATCGCCTCGGGCGCGCCGATCGACCGGTCCGAATGCGTTGTTTCGCTGAGCTCGGACCTCCCTACCCGCGGACTCCACATTATTGAGCCACATGACAATGACGAAACCGAGCTCCTATGGGTCGAAGGCGTGGTCGCGAGCGGCGAGCGCCGAGAGCGCTTCATCCAGCAGATTCGAAACGGGGAGATCCCCACCCCTCTGCCGGCTTCAGATAGCGAGGCGAACTTTCCAAAAATCCGCTACCACTCCCTCGACGCGCTGCAGACTCGCGGCCACACGGTCGCCGCTCTCCTAGGGCTAGCTGCCGAACTCGTGACAGCAGCGAGACAGAGCGTGTGGGGACGATGTCCGAGCTGCTCTGAGCACCTCCCCGTATTTCCCAACGCCGCAGCGATGTGCGACCAGATCTCGCGGAACCTCAAAGGGAAAGAGATTACGATTGAGCTCGTGGGGCCATCAGAGGATATATCTTCGTGGGCAATTTCCCGTGGATTCACCCCCACCTCGGCGCCCCACGATCGAAGCGCCGTTCGGCTCGATTCACTCCGCTGCGACAGGGAAACGTTGCGCGCGCTCGAACCACTACTCACCTCGACACGACACCTCCCCACTACCTGGCTCGCGATCCGCCCCGAGATAGGCCACGAGGAGTACGGCTGGAACGGACGGTGCGCGCGATGCGATATAACGCTATCGCCCTTCAATACGACCGCCGCTCGGGACTACATCGAACGGGGATCGTCGCCGCGATTCTCTCACGAAGGAGTGAGACTTGTGGACGGGGTGGCTCTCTCGGAACTCGTCACCTCACCTCTCGCAAAGGTGCTACCAAGCCAGACAATCACCGGGGCATTAACTTCTTAC
>JAULVA010000001.1:0-6356 GCA_032111275.1 Bdellovibrionota bacterium | reverse complement strand
CCAACGGGAGATGATCCCCCTACTCTCCCTGGAATCGGTAACACTCCACACCCGGACCACAGACCTCTCACCGAGCGCGCTCGCATCACTGGTAGCAGTTGCGCTCGCAGGCAACGCGGAAACTCGTGAGGAGCTACGAATATTTCAGGCTCCCGCAGCGCTTTTTTCTGCTGGTGCTCGGAGCGAGATCGAACGGATAGCTAACGCCCTTTCTCACCAGGGAGGCTTCATCTGGCTAACGGAGCGACCTCACGACACTCATGAGCCAATCGATGTGGGAGCACCGCGCGAAAAAAGGAAACTTCTAGGTTCTCTCACACTCGCCTTCCCCGATCTGAACACGCGCGAGATAGCCCTTGGAGCATGGTCCGATGTCGCGATTCCCCCATCGCTCCAGCACCTCCGCGTAAGCTCTCACATCGACCGCGCTATGGGAGGAACGAATACAGAGCTTGCGAGGTGCGAAGCCCAGACACCGTTTACCCCTCACCTCATTCCGCTCTTCGATGTGGAATCCACGACCACTCGGCTCGTGGCGCACGCGCTTGGAGTGATGGAGCCTCTTGCGAAGATGTTCGCCGCGTCACATCAAGCCCGAATGCTCGGCCTCACACCGCGAGATCTTCTCCTCGGCCAACTTCGCCAGTCTCATTCCATCTGTGGATCGTGCAAAGGGTTGGGGGTACTTGTGACGAGGGAGAACGACTACGCTCACGCCTCACCGTGTCACTCCTGTTGGGGAACTCGATTCAAAACGCCGGCGCGAGAGATCGCCTTTAAAAGCAAGACGATGTGGGAGATCTTAAACACCCCGCTCTCTGCATCTGAGGATACCCTTCGCGCACTTCCTCGAATGAAAGAGGTCTTCGAACTCATCACCCTTCTTTCGCTAGCGGATCTACCCCTCGGTATGCCCGTTACCCTCCTGTCAGGCCCTCAACGTCGCCTCCTCTCCGTCGCTCATGCGCTGCTCGTGAGCACAAAAGCACGCCCCTCGGTGATCGTACTTGAGGAGCCTGAGGTCGGATTCTCTGAGCGTCAGCGTGCGGCGCTTCTCTCGGCGATTCAGCTTCCAGCCTATGGCGAGCGATGCGGATGGGTTGGGGTTTGTGGGGGAGGCTAAACGTACGTTAGGCAGTGCCCGCGTCCTCGCGGGCCGTATCGCATCGTCTATCGATGAAGCCTCGATACCTCCAGGTACGATACGGCCCGCCAGGAGTCGGGCCCTACCGGGCACCATATTACTTGAAAGAAACGTAACTTCAGCTACTTAGAAAATTGCCAGTAGAGCACATCCGCACTGATACCGACCATAACGATAGAGGAAGTGGGGAAACCTGCGCGATGTATATCGAACCCCCAAAGGTGACAAGGTCTGCATGAACACGCTCTATCGCTCAAAAAGAGGCCAAAAGGGAGAAGCTGAAGTCCTTCTCTTTCTCACCGTTATCGGTGTGTGCGTGCTGATCTCTGGAGGGCTCTGGCTCTTCGGATGGGTCAGAGAGACCAAAAACGGCAAGGTGGATCGACGCCTCGCGGCACAGATAGCGCGGCAAACGCCAGCACCATTCGTACCCAGGCTTGATCCCGGGGAATACTACGTGTCGTGCGAAAGACAGCTTTGGGCTCCCCTCTCCAAGGAAGCGCCGTGCGGTGTGCTACCTGAATCGTATCGAGAGGTCGAGATCGGTCCGTAGTCCGACTCAGCCGTCTTTCTTGGTCTCATCCACAGGAGCTGTCTCATCCGAGGTGCCCGCCAGAGCTCCCATAATGTTGTGTGAGACGATATCCTGATTGATCAACGGTCTGGCGTTCTCGTCGAGAAGCACCATAACGAGGGGGAGACAGCCGGCGTCGACCACGGCGACCGGCCCTCTCGTTTCACAGTAGTTCTTAATAAGCCACTGGAAATCAGGGTCATTAATTTCGTGGGGGAATACGCCTCTAGCCATATGAGTTCTCCATGAGCACTGACCGAATGCCGAGACGAATTCATCTCTGCCGCACTCCGGTCGAAATAAAACTGCTCTTCAACTTCCTTCGAATCAGACTCGTAACGTCATGCCTGACGGCTGAGCGGTTTGGCGCAGAACATTGCCGGAAGCCGCTTCTCGTGGCGGAACTGTATGTCCGCCTCTAGTAGAACAGTCGGATAGGTGGCCCGAAAACTTAAGCTCCAAGATTCCGAGCCCTAGCAGGAGCGTAAATCACCGCAAGTAGCTGGTATGATGACTTTTTTCGCTTCAATCGGGTAGGTAGCCCCCATTTTTTTATGTTGCTTCATCACCCAAAAAACAGCTCTTCTTGACCAAACTCGGTTTGCGGATCGCTCTTCTCGGGCTACTCCCTTGAGAAATACCCCAGGGAGCCATAGACTAGGGAGAGAGCACCCGATGTTCAACGTGCTGATTTTAGTGTCTCATCCTTACGATGGGCCTAGTTGTTAAAGTTCCCACTGTGATGTCCCAGTCCGACCAAACTATTTCAGAAAGCACCGAGGAGATTGCCGCTACGGTGTACGGTCCAAGTGACCACCCCATTCGCAAAAACGAGATCGATGACGACGCTCGTAAGATCGTCTACCGACTTCAACGCGCCGGATTTAAGGCGTATGTAGTTGGAGGTGGTGTTCGCGATCTCGTACTCGGCAAGACCCCAAAGGATTTCGATATCTCAACCGACGCCACACCCCGAGAGATAAAATCCCTCTTCCGCAACTGTCGAATCATCGGACGACGTTTCAAACTCGCTCACCTCTACTTCGCGCACGGTAAGAACATAGAGGTCTCAACCTTCCGCGACACCGTCGAGCCACCCGAGCCAACTGAGGTCGAACAGGTAGCGAGTCCGGTAGCGAGCGACAACATTTACGGGACCGAGGCGACCGACGCGTTCCGACGAGATCTCACCATTAACGGTCTCTTCCTCGATGTCTCCACCATGGAGATCATCGACTACGTTGGTGGGATGCAGGATCTGAAAGATGGCATCGTGCGAGTTATTGGCGATCCCGCTACCCGCTTCCAAGAGGATCCGGTGCGTATGCTGCGCGTGGTGCGACACTCCGCTCGAAACGGATTTCGTATCAACAACGCGTGCTGGGACGCGATTATCTCGAACGCCAACCTCATTACCCAGAGCTCCCAGGTTCGCGTATTCGACGAGCTAAAAAAGGATTTCGCTTGCGGCCACCTTCTGACGATTCTTCACCTCTTGGGCGAGACGGGATTGCTTGAGTACATCCTTCCGGAGCTTCTTGAGAACACCGGGCGCTTACTGAGCGCGGAGAGTGATTTCAGCCAATGCCTTGAGCGAATCGATGATATGGTGACCGAGGACGAAACACCCTCGGCCACGGTGATTCTCACCATCATCGCCATGTTTATCGCGGGAGACTCGGTGTGGCTTGCTGACCTGGCGGAGCGCCTCCCTGAAGCCTCCGACCTCTCGGAACGCCTCGCCTCCTGCTTCACGAGACTGGTAGTCCCCAAGAAAGAGCGTGAGCGAATTCAACTCCTTCTTGGACTGTGGTCCCGCGTTCGTTCAGTTCCCCCAAAAGCGCTTAAGGTCAACTCTTATAAACGCTCCTCACTGCTTCCCGATCTCATATCCCTACTTGAGGTAACATGTCTCTCGAAGGAAGATGCTCAGCGAATCAACCTTTTGAGGCCCCTACTTCATGAGGCGGGATACCATGGCCACGATGGACACCATCACGGAGAACGTCATCGGCATCAACGAAATCACCGCTAGGGCGCGACGACTTCATGACCAATACGCTCAGAACGAATGACGTAACCAAACAATACGGAGGCCGAAAGGTCGTGCACGGTGTGTCGATATCCGTGAACGCGGGCGAGATAGTAGGACTTCTCGGACCAAACGGCGCCGGAAAGACAACGACCTTCTACATGTGCGTGGGCGTCGTGGCTCCCGACACTGGTAGCGTGACGTTGAACGGTTCGGACGTCACGAAACAACCGATGTACGCGCGAGCCCATCTCGGTATCGGCTACCTTCCGCAAGAGGCCTCCGTTTTTCGAAAGTTAACGGTGCGAGATAACGTTCTCGCCATCCTTGAGACGATGACGTTCCCCTCCTCGCACGCGCGTGAGGCGCGCTTGAAGGAGCTCCTTGAGGAGCTGGGACTGTGGGGACTGCGTGACAGCTTAGCGAGCGCGCTCTCCGGAGGAGAGCGTCGTCGTGTGGAGATCGCGCGTTGTCTCTCGCGGAACCCTCAATTCATCCTCCTCGATGAGCCGTTCGCGGGTATCGATCCACTCGCGATAAAGGACATTCAGGAGTTGATATCCTCATTGCAGAAAAAAGGTATCGGAGTGCTGATCACCGATCACAACGTTCGAGAGACCCTCGGCATCTGTACCCGCGCTTACATCCTTGTGGATGGCCGAGTGCTTGAGGAAGGCACTCCTTCCGCCATCGCTAATTCTGAGAAAGCGAAGCGGTACTACCTCGGCGGGGACTTCCGGCTGTAGCCTCCCGGCCTCCCGCCGTACCGGAACTAAACAGATCCAGCCCTCGGGTGACCTGAAACTGGTTAAAACACCGCTGTCCGCGGTCCAGAGCAAAACAGAGGCTACCCCTGCCAACACACTGAAGAATATAACTTTTTAGCCTCAAACCCTTAGGTCCTGGCCATATGTGATCGATTTTTGCATAGGGAGGACACTTTTCTACGTTCGATCCGCCCCACTTTAGTCATCTAGTAATGAGGGGACTGCTCTAGAATGCTGTCCCATTGAGGTACACAGGACGATATGGGTTTAGAAACAAAGCTCGTTCAAAAGATGGGGCAATCACTCCTGATGACCCCTCAGCTTCAGCAGGCTATTAAGCTGCTCCAATTGGGACGGCTTGAATACAAGGAAGCTATTGAGCGAGAGCTCTTGGAGAACCCAGCTCTTGAGGAGGCCCGCGAGGAGATGCATGCGCACGGACTCCCCGCTCCGGAGCAGCAACCGAACGAACCGACTATCCTGTCCAATCCACAGACGAGCGGCACCTCGGATGAGTCGTTGGGCAACAGCACCGCTGTCGAGCCTAAGGCGGACTGGGATGATTTCTCCGACGCGTTCACCGATTACCGGGGTTCAGCCGCGGCGAAGGGACAATCAGACTATGAGGATCGCCCATTTCAAGAAGTGGCCTCAGCAGCAGGTGAAAGTCTGGAGCAACACCTTCTCAATCAAGTTCGTCTCCATGATTTTTCTCATCAAGACACGCTCATAGCGCAACATATCGCCGGCAATCTCGACCGAGACGGATACCTTGAATGCTCATTTGAAGAACTTGCCGAGGCGACCGGATGTGACGTTGAGGACATCGCGATGGTCGCCGACGCCCTTCGCTTCTTTGAACCCGTCGGAGCGTGTACTCGCTCGCTTCAGGAGTGTCTCCTCACCCAACTTGAGTTTCGTGGGCTTGGAGATAGTCTTGAGTCCCGCATCATCAAAAACCACACCGAGAAGCTTGAAAAGCGGAAGTATGATCTGATCGCGAAAGCGGAGCGGGTGGCGATCGAGGAGGTCGGTCGCGCGATAAAATCGATCCGCACCCTGGACCCTAAACCAGGTCGCGCGTATTCGGATGAAACGACTCGATATGTAGTGCCTGACGTCTACGTACAGAAGATTGGTAACGACTGGGTCGTTACGCTCAACGAGGAGGGGATCCCCCGTCTTCGGATAAGTCCCTACTACTCAGACCTTCTGCGAGAACCTGACTCCTCCCACAAGACCTATCTCACGGAACGTCTGCGCGCGGCCTCATGGCTGATCAAGAGTATTCAGCAACGACAACAGACGATTTACCGTGTTACCGAGAGTATCATGAAGTTTCAGAAACCGTTCCTTGAGCACGGCATCGAGCGTCTTAAGCCACTCGTTCTCAAAGACGTAGCGGAAGATATCGAGATGCACGAATCCACCGTAAGTCGCGTGACTACGGACAAGTACGTTCACACCCCGCAAGGGATCTTTGAGCTTAAGTTCTTTTTTACATCCGGAATTAAAACCTCAACTGGGGACATCTCCTCATCATCGGTAAAGGAGCGGATCAAAACTATTATCGCGGCGGAGGCTGCCGCCAACCCGATCAGCGATCAACATATCGTCGACCTCCTCAAGGCGGAGAAGATCGACATAGCGCGAAGGACCGTGGCGAAATACCGTGAGAACTTAGGGATCTCCTCATCCTCTCACCGGAAGAAGATTCTCTAAGTAAGGGAGGCAAAACCACGCTGACGCGTGCTTTTGCTAGGTAGCGGTGCTACCGCACCGCTTTACGAGCTGCGGCAGTGGGTGGTTATTGATACACTGAGTGGCATGACACAGAAG